>NZ_JBXPBY010000015.1:0-123108 GCF_056930735.1 Acinetobacter sp. B-6
GCTCAAATTTGACCACTTAATTTCCCATCATATTGATTTTTATTTTCATGATCGGATGACAAGCAAAGGAATATTTATTCCCTATGAAAAGTTTACAAATATCTCCGAGGATTTGGTTAAAAAATTATTTTAAATATCGGATAAAGCCGAAATATACGATTTCATATATCTCGACGATAACCTTTTATTATTCGAATATTACTTTGTACAGAAGATTCAACCTACTTAGTCACGTGTTTTTACATCAAACAACTCTATTTCAAAAATCAGATTAGAGTTCGCAGGAATAATTTTACCCATTTTACGTTCACCATATGCCAAGTGTGAAGGCACGATTAACTTACGCTTCCCGCCCACTTTCATTCCCATGATTCCTTGATCCCAACCTTTAATCACACGACCTGTTCCAATCACAGTTTCAAAATAATTGCCACGATCAATTGAAGAATCAAACTTGGTACCATCTTCCAACCAACCCGTATAGTGTGTGGTAATCAAAGCCCCTTTTACAGCTTCTTTACCTTCACCAACTTTTAGATCAATGATTTCTAATTCATTTGACATACATTATTCCTATTCACGATTAGATGATTATTGGGGAGCCTTGTCAGAGTCCGCCATTGCAGCAGCATAACTTTTACAAAAGCTTTGATAATCTTGTTCAACTTGTTGTGCATAATTATACGTGTATTTCAACAATTGCGTTTTCCAAAGTTCTGCATGTTGTGCAAAATTGATTAATTCATCTGCATTTGAAGAACCTTTACGTCCTGCTGAGCGTAATTGGGCATAGGCGAGTAAGCGTGCCATGTTATAACAGGCATCTGTAAACCTCTTGGGTTTATCTACACACTGTTTAAAATCAATTTTATCCTGTTCTGGTTGTAAAGCTTTGACAATATAAGCTTGACCATCAAAATCAAGCCTAGATAATTCAGCTGGTGTTTCATACTGCATGAGTGTTTGAATACACTGAATACGTTGTGCTTGATCTTCCCATTTGGGCTGTTCAATTTTTAAAAAAGGCGACAAACTCAATGATGATGCTTGAGCTTGCTTCACATCAAACAAGGCATATTTTTTATTTTCAATATCATAGACCAGAAACACATAACGATCTAAACCAATACTCCCCGTTCCAGCCACACGTATCGCAACATCTAATACTTGAAAATGGGAGGGAGACTGCAAATTATGGGTATTTAAATAGCCAGTAAACATCGCCATCAATTCAACATAGCGTTGTTTTGAATCAACCTTAAAATACTTCTTTTGGTCTATGTTTAAGTAACGTTGCTGAGTTTTTTTATCTAAAGATGAGTGCGTTTCAATAAATTCAAAGAAATCTCGTTCAGAAACTGTTTGAATATATTTCTTTAACATCCCATCTACAGTTTCTTTTTCGACGGCGTAGGCTTTTCCAAAAGCAAGCGCTTTTAAATATTCATCTAATAGCTGTTCAGCGATTATTTTTAAATCATCATCTTTGATATTCAGTGCTTTACCTGCCAAAAAGACACTACAAATAAATCGAGAAACATCCCAAGTTGGATGAGCCAATATGGCTTCATCAAAATCATTTAAATCAAAATAAACCACTTGATGACGACTGCGGTAACTCCCGAAATTTTCCACATGTAAATCACCGCAGATCCATGTGGTCATTTGATCGGTCCAAGTCTGTTGAGTTGCTAAATCTTCATAATATAAATGACATGAACCTCGGAAAAAACGAAATGCGCTGCTGGTCATCAATTTATATTTAATCGCAGTAAATTGTGCATCTCGTGGTTGGTTAAAACTGCAAACTCGTTCAAAAGGATCACGCATTTGTTAACTCCAATATTTTTATAAAAATTAAACTACGCTGTTAAGCTGAATTTTGGATGAATAAATACTGAAGTTGTAACAACAATAGATTGTGTTTCTGTTAAAAGCTGAGCTCTTTAATGTTTGGATCTAACAATAAATAATGCGTTAATTTCTTATGATTTTGTGCAGAACCGATAACCACCCAACGACCAATAATCTGCTTTTCTGTCTTATTTTGTACTCCACGAAGAACTTTCATATTGTACTGTTTAAATAATTCTTCATATTTATCTAAAGTTTCTTGTTGGTAATCACATAAGATCCGATAATTACGAGATTGGTGAATGGCTTCAATTTTATCTTGAAAATACACCAGAAATATTAAGACAATCAGCACCAATATTGTTCCAATAAATGCTAAATATTCATAACCTGCTCCTGCCGCCATTCCCAGCGCTGCTACCATCCAGATGGTCGTTGCTGTGGTGATACCTGAAATCCGATTATCATCTTTAAAAATAACACCTGCACCTAAAAAGCCTAGTCCTGTCAAAATATTAGCAGCCAAACGATCTGGGTTTTCAACACCAATCTTAATGGAAAGAATAGTGAATAAGCAGGATGCTAGGCTGACCATGATCATCGTTCTCAATCCAGCCGACTTACTGCGATACTCACGCTCTGCACCAATAATTGCGCCAATTGCCAAAGCCATTAGTAAATGATAGATGTCGTTGTTCATATGTCATTCAACATGTAGATGTTCGATCACTTTAGATATACGAAATTTAAGCAAAAAAAAGCAAGCGATTCGCCTGCTTTTTCTCAGTAAATTTTATTTCATCTTGAGCATTATTGAAGTTGAGTCCACTCAATCACAGCTTGAGCATCATCTCCAATTAAAGTCCATTCACCATCCATCACATTTAATTGCAACTGCATCGTACGTTGACATAAAGCTTGGACCGCAGTTGTACTGGCTTCAGACAATTGCCAAACCTGAACATTGGACAATGTTTTTAACTTGGAACTTCTTTTATACCATTCTGCAACAGATGTTCCATAAGCCACCACAGCAACTTCCTTACAACGTGCCGCAGCTTTTTTGACTTTATCTTCGTCAGGCAAACCCACCTCAATCCATTTGACCAATTGACCAGTCAAATCTTTTTCCCATAATGCAGGCTCATCTGTTTCAAACAAATCTTTGGTAAATTCCAATTGTTCATCTGCAAAACGAGCAAATGCCAATACACGGACCATCAAACGCTCAATCGTTTCAGACGGGTGCAAAGCCATGGTCAATTGATAATCACCATATTGATGCACATCCATATTGGCAATATTGAGGTCAGCCTTATAAATTGTTGCTTTTAATGCCATGAAAATTCCAAAAGTTCTTCAATATGGCGCACAGTCTATAAGATTTTGCATTGGATTACTGCGTTTTTTCCAACAGGTCTACCCTACAATTCAGTAAAGCATTTTCTAGGCTTTCCCAATCGCGATCATGTTGTGTAATGAGCTCTATACGATTATCTATACTTTCCTCACCTGATTTATAGTTGATATGGTCTGGGTTAAAATTAAAAGTCATCCAGCCTTGATCGGTATTAAAAATACCTTTAATTCTTAACCAATCTGTTTGCTCACACAAAACATCTAATAATTGGTAAAAATCGAATTGCCAACGTTTTGAAAATTTCCAACCAACCACCGTATAACCATTTGAAGTTTCTACATAGTGATAAGGCAACTGTTTTATCACGGGCAGTTCATCTTCAGCAGTTAATTTTTTTTGTGCTTGAATCAAAGGCACAACTTTACGTTGGATTCCCTGATGAGCAACATCTAACTGTTGAATATCCAAATGTCCTTGCTCTGCAAGCAACCAAGTTTGAATATAAGCAAAGTAGTCCTTTTTGAATTCATCTAAAGCCAAGAAATCGGATTCAGACATCAGATCTGTATGAGAAACTACCACCAATTGCGCAGCTTTTAATTGATCTTGATAGAGTTCTTGACTTATCCATTGTTGGTCATTTAATCGACTACCATCAATAACAGTAACCAATGCTCGCATATCAATTTGTGCTTGCCACTGGGGTTCTGTCAATTGTTCCAAAAGTTGTGCAGGATGTCCTAAACCTGTAGGTTCTATAAATAGCCGATCTGGACGCTTATCAAAAATTAAGCGAGATAATGCAATTTGCATGGAAAGTTGCCCAGCACAGCATAAGCACCCCCCCAATAACTCTTTGACTTCATAACCAGAGTCTTGAGGCAATAGTTGCTGGTCAACACCGATTTGCCCAAACTCATTCATTAAAATCGCCCAAGTTTCTCCCTCAGGCTTTTGTTGCAGCAAATGCTGTAGTAAGGTTGTTTTTCCTGCACCCAAAAAGCCAGAAATAATGTGAGTTTTAACTGCTTTTTCAGTAAAAATCTTCAAAATATCACCCAACCTAATAAAATAAACATATGAATGGCTATACTCGACTCTCTCCATTATTACGTAAAATTTGCCAATAGTTTCAAATTTTAAATCTATTTTTTAAATTAAAATTACAATAATAATCCAAAAGTCCAATATAGCATTCATTAAGATCATATAATCAATGTTATTTACAGTAACCAACTGGTATATTTTTTAATCATTTTTTCATATTTACATACATTTTAGCATTGCAAAAAAAGTAGAATAATCACAAAAAAGCAACACAATACAATGATTTGTTTTAAATATGTAATCCACCTTGTTATGCTTTGTTGCTGAGGTTGCCCAATTTTTCATCTGCACTTAGCATGACTCTACTCCCTGTGAACTGCAACGCATTTAACACACGACTGCTTTCACAGGTCGCTTTACGATTAATTTTATGAATTAAGGATGCCAATATGAAACTTGTTAAAACACTTTTAGCGACTACGCTTGCTTTCACTGCTTTCTCAACTTTTGCTGCAACAGATACAGCTGCAACAGAAGCAGAAAAAGTTGTCGTATCAACTCAAGAGCAACCAGCTGCTACTGAAGATGCTCAAGCTGCTGGACAACCAACTGCTCAACCAGCGACTGAAAGTGCTGCAGAAGCACCAGCGACTTCAGCTCCTCAAGCGGGTCAATAAGATTTAAACTCCTCCCGAGTTAGCAATTAAATTGTCTGTAAAGACAATTTGAATAAAAAGACTGGGTCATGCTGCGATTCAGTCTTTTTATTTTTTCTTATGATGCAGAATGCTCAGCCAACATTCACGCCACTGATCATGATCTCCATCTGCTCACCTCTAAACAATTTTGCTTCTATTATTCCTGATAAAATATTGAGATCAATGAATATCATGCTCATCACAAAGAAAGCGTTAAAGATTCATGATTTAACTATTTGTGATTTAATTGGCGTGATTTAATGCTGATGAATCAAATCGAAAGGATAATATCGTTGCCCCTTGAGTATCGTATCATCCAATTTTAAAAGCTTAACAATTGCCGCACTTTCAAAACTCCAATAACCAAAGAAAACATCATTCTTATTTTTATCAAGATCAAACCAATATGTCTGTTTCATACTTGGATACCACTTGCGATCCAGATAATCTTTAAATCCCTCTATATTCTGTGTATCTATTAACTTTTTTATAAATTCAAATTTTTGTGGATAAAGTAATAGCTCAGATTTTTGTCTAGGCAATTGAGTGGAAATCAATACATCTAAAATCATATCTTGGCTGTTTTTACCCTCTAAAGTATTTACGATTCGTTGAAAATCACCCACGGCAACATCCAATAAAATTGCTAGAGAAACCATCCAGAGTGCCTGAATATAACCATCAAAGTAAATTTTATTATTATTGTTTTCATTATTGCACCAACCTGCTTCAAATCGTGGGATAAGATCTAAAAATGAATCTGTCATTTGTTCAGAGCTAAAACCTGCTGAATACTGTGCAATCACCGTATGCAAAGATATATTGAAGACTTGATGTTTGATAGCAGGTATACGTTCTTCTTTCTGATCAGCTGATTTTAAACACTGTTCATAAAATGCAATATCATCCAAGTTTAGTTGAATATACGCATCAAAATAATGGCGATCTTTTAAATCTGTTCTCATAAGTGCTTCAAATAATTCTCAGTATGTTTCAATCACTGTTTTTAAATAATTTTTATTAGGCATTCACTATAACCCAAATTCGCTTAGTTTATATGCATAAAAAACAGATCATGAGGATAGAGCACTTAGATTAAATTTAAAATTTAAACCGCCCACATTTCTGATTTATAAAAAGCGTTGTAAGGCTGTCACTCATCAACACAACAAAAAATTATACTTTTTGAGACGCTCACGGTTATATTTTAGTCTCAATATTGCTCAATGCTACAGTTTGTTATTGTGGCGAGTATCCACTGATAATTCGGCTATAATACTTCGGTCTCAAATGACACGATTTAATTTGGGAAATTTATAAATAAAATCTGTGAAATAAAGATCAAAGAGGAAAACTCTATGTTAAAAAAATTTATAGGTCTTGGCTTATTAAGCATATTACTGACAGCATGTGGAAAACCATTGCCTGTAGACAAGCAAAATTATTCGGGTACTTGGCAAAGTGAGGATGGTCGTGTCAATTTGATGATTACTCCTGAAGGGCGCGTTGAATATAGCAATAAACAACCGAATTCAAGCTCATCTGTATCTGCTCCAATTTCTAAATTTGAAGGCAATAACTTTAGTGCTGGCGTTGGACCTCTCTCAACAGAATTTAAAGTTTCACAAGCACCTCAACAAACCGCTGAAGGATCTTGGACAATGACTGTAGATGGTCATGTACTCAACAAAGTGAATTAATCAACAGATTGATATGATCAGCAAATCTTGTACTGATGCTGTTTTAAATAGATTGATAATCAAAAAAACCTCTGTAATCAGAGGTTTTTTGTTGTAAGCAATTAGTTGTGCGATGACTTTTTATAAATACTGCAAGAAGGATGATGGTTTTCTTGCAAACGTGCAACTTTACGATGCTCCGCAGCCTCAAAACGACAACGTTTCCAATCATTATCCAAATTCAATGCAGGAATTTGTTTTGGTTTACCATTTTCATCAACCGCAACCATGGTGAAATAACAACTGTTGGTATGACGAACCGTTCTTTTCTGAATATTTTGAGCTTCCACTCGGATACCAATTTCCATTGAAGTACGACCAACATGGTTGACACTTGCTAGAAAGGTGACCATCTCACCAACATGGATCGGTTCTTTAAAATTAACTTTATCTACAGAAAGCGTAACAACATAACTACCAGAATAACGGCTTGCACAGGCATAAGCGACTTGGTCAAGCAACTTGAGGATGGTTCCACCATGTACATTACCTGAAAAGTTTGCCATATCTGGGGTCATCAAAACGGACATGGTTAATTCTGACTGGTCATCTGTAGCTGGGATCAATTGATCTAATGGAGACATCGTATTCTAGACTCTATTTTAGGCAGGAGATTTGTGACTATTATTATATATCTTTTCTACCAAAAAACATGCTTAATTCGGCAATTGACCATTCTCTCAACTTATGACTAAAAACATCTTCATTTATTTGGAATATAGCTTATTGGTTTATCAACTATTTTTGAGATTGATGACATCTTGTAGGCAATAGCCGTTTCAAGCAGTATTGCCAAACTGACAAAATATTTTTGAATTTACTTAAGCGAATTGGGCAATTAGATGAAAACCTGATGTGACCTCATGCAACTGAGCATTCGATTGCTCCATTCAAAACATAATAATACGGTGCTATCCGATCTAACTGTATCTCTACACAATATAAGTATGACGAAAAAGTATAAATTAAACTTTAATTCTGTACTTGATAATGCTGCGAAATATTTTCAGGACTTTTCTTACTGGCAATAACAACCTCTAAATCATGAATACGTTGATTGGCAGCATCAATACCCGCTTGCATGGTATCTTGACGACCTTTCACATCAAAGATATGCGCTTTTTCTCTTAAATCAGGCTGAATCACAATATCTGCATTTTTTAACTCTTCAGCAGCCAATTTGTTTTGCATAATATTAATATTTTGATTAAACAAACCCCAAACATTGGTTGTTTCTGTATTGGCAGGCTGTGCCAAAATATCAACAGCAATGACCACATCCGCACCTAATTCTTTAGCAATATTGACAGGTACAGGACTGACTAAGCCACCATCCACATACTCTTTGCCGTGTATCATGGTCGGAATAAACATACTTGGAATTGAAACAGAAGCTCTCACCGCTTGCCCTGTGTTGCCATAATTAAAAATGGTCTTTTCGCCATGCTGTAGTTCTGTTGCGACCACATACATCGGGATTTTCATTTTTTCTAAAGGCATTTGATTGATTTGTTTGTTGACATAATCTTCAACTTTTTGCCCATCAAAAAAGCCTTTCATGCCGATCTTAAAGTCACGCACATCCCCCACTTTCATATCTAAAGCGATTTGACGTAATTGTTCAGCTGATTTGCCACTGGCATAAATTGAACCGACAATACTGCCCGCACTGGTTCCCACAATAAAGTCAGGTTTAATACCGTGCTGTTCCAATACCTCAATCACGCCAATATGTGCATAGCCACGAGCGCCACCACTCCCTAAAACGAGTGCAATCACCGGTTTTTTCTTTGAGGACTGTTGGTATTGATAAAAGCTTTTGTCCAATCTAGAAGATGCTTCAGAAACTGGATGAATTGAAGCCCCTGTAGCCTGAGAATTTCTTATAGGTGAGTGCGTACATGCAGCTAAAGAAAGACTACAAAACAAAGAAATTAAAACCTTATTTAACAATGACATATATTCTCAGATCAGGGCATAATCCAAAGGTGTATGTATCTAAGCATACTTTTTATGATATTGCTGTTGTATTTATTTAAACTGTCATCATTTCTGGCTATATTATAAAAATCTTTGAGCTTAAAATAACCCTATTAAAAAATGCCAAAACTAATTGAGATCTTTTGGATTTTCTTAAAATTAGGCTGTACAAGTTTTGGTGGTCCTGCAGCACATTTGATCTTTTTTAAGCACCATTTTGTTGAAAAGAAACATTGGCTGAATGAGCAACAATATGCCCAATTACTCGCACTCACCCAATTATTACCTGGTCCGAGCAGCAGTCAAATGGGCATGGCGATTGGATACTTACACCAACGCTACTTAGGTGCAATTGTCGCTTGGCTAGGATTTACCTTGCCTTCAACACTGCTTATGTTCTTTTTGGCATATTTTGTTCAACAACATTATAAGATTTCAGCAGCCTTATTTTCTGCAATACAGTCGATCATTCTTGCCATCATTATTTTTGCGTTTTGGCAAATGTTCAAAAGTTATTGTAGAACTAAATTACAATTTCTGTTGATGTCCCTGAGCGCCATATTACTTCTTATCTTTTCAAATGCTTGGATTCAATTTGCAATCATTTTTATCAGTGCAGTATTGGGTATCTTTATTCATAAAGTAATCTCTATTCAGCCTTCAAAATCCGTTGTTAAACACAAGACTGAACATATCTTCTTCCGATCTGTATTCGCTTTACATCATCACAGTATAAGCTGGCTGGTCATATTTATTTTAATTTTTTTCGGACTGTGGTTAGGCGCCCTTTTGTTTACAACTACAGGAGCAATGACTGCTTTTAACCTTTATAAAACGGGTGCTTTAGTTTTTGGTGGAGGGCATGTTGTACTTCCAATGTTGTATCAAGATTTTGTGCATACAGGAATGATTAGTCAGCAAAATTTTGAATTTGGCTATACCTTGGCTCAGTTTATGCCAGGTCCGTTATTTACTTTTGCCAGTTATATGGGTTCATTTTTACCACTCAGCCCATTTCCACTCTTCAATGCATTGATAGCAACCTTGTTAATTTTTCTACCCTCCTTCTTCTTCATTTTTACAGCATTGCCCTATTGGTCAAAACTCATCAGCAATGTTTACATTCAAAATTCAGTCACTTTAATCAATGCCGCTGTGGTTGGATTTCTCCTCTCGATCATTGTGCCAATGGCAGAAAAGAACTTGAATCATCTACAAGACATATTCAGTACTGTGCTGATGTTATGTAGTTTAAAACTGAACATTTCGATCTTTATCAGTGTGCCTATTATTTTATTACTGCGTTATATGTGGAATACGATGGCATAAAAAAGCCAGTGATTCACTGGCTCAATACAACATTACAAGACAATCAGATTAAGCAATAAATTTAAGAATCAATTGAATCACTGTCGCATTAATTAAATCGACAAAAAAAGCACCGCATAAAGGAACGATTAAGAATGCTTTATGTGAAGGACCGTACATATTGGTAATTGCTTGCATATTGGCAACCGCTGTTGGTGTTGCGCCCATACCAAAACCACAATGACCTGCTGCTAATACGGCTGCATCGTAGTTTTTCCCCATGACTCGGAATGTCACAAATGCTGCATACAAAGCCATAGTTAATGTCTGAGCAGAGAGAATAACGACTAAAGGACCAGCTAAATCAGCCAATTGCCAAAGCTTTAATGATAATAAAGCCATTGCCAAATAAAGCGATAATGCGGCATTTCCAAAAACATCAATCGCGCGATCGAACATTTTAATGCGTAGAACACCTTCTAGTACATTACGAAGGATAACCCCTCCAGCAAGTGCCCATACAAATGTTGGTAATTCAAACCACTGCCCTTTACTATATCCTGTCATAAACTCAGCAAAAGCCAAACATGCAGCAAAAAGACCTAAAGTCGTAATTGCATTATCTGCTGTGATCAAACGAACTTGATGCGGATACTCGAATGGAACATATTCACCCAGTTCAGTCACTGCTTGCTGATTGGTTTCATCCACTTCTTTTTGTGTCTTTGGACTAGACAATTGGTAGCGGTTGATTAGCAATTTTGCCAATGGACCCCCGATAATACCACCAATAATCAAACCAAATGTCGCACTTGCCATACCCAATGCCAATGCACCTTGTATGCCATGCTGAGTTTCAAGGATTTCACCCCAAGCACCCGCAGTACCATGACCACCCGTAAGGGTAATTGATCCTGCAATCAAACCAACAAGCGGGTCTAAGCCGAGTGCAGTGGCTAAGCCCATTCCGACAAAGTCTTGAACCACGATAAATGAAGCAACACAGAGAAGAAAAATGACTAAGCCCAAACCACCTTCTTTTAATTTAGCAAAATTGGCACTTAAACCTATTGATGCAAAAAATACCAACATAAAACTGGTTTGTAATTCACTGCTGGTGGTAATGCTATAACCCCATATATTGTGTACCAACAATGACAGAATTGCGGCAACCAAACCACCTGCGACAGGCTCAGGAATATTGTATTTACGCAAAAACTCAATTTTATTAACAAGGAAGCGCCCCAATAACAATACAATGACTGCAGCAATCAAGGTATAAAAGGCATTAAAAGAAAATTCCATAATAATTATCCATGCTTAGGCTATATTTTTTGCTGTAAAGTGATGCCATTTCATCCTACTAAACTTTGTAATCACTTAAGATTAGCGGTTACTAAATCACCTGATAGACACAACAAAAAAATAAAATAAAAGGCAGATTTTCAATCTTGAAAATCCAAAGGTTTTTAGAAAAAATAAACTAAAGATAGACTGAATTACAATGCTGCAAATATTTAGAAAAGAAAATGGTCATGATGTTACTCCTATTATTGATAAAAGATCATTTCATCAAACAATGAGAAATACAGTCCTGATAAGTCGTTCGCTCTACAGAACAGGCCAAAACATGTGATTTATCTATCCGACAGCATCAACATGTAAAAAAAAAGAGCGTCAATTATGCATTTTTTTTGACAAATGTCTAACTAAACATTTAAAAAATTTTGTTATAAAAACTATCTTTGGCAGACTTTATTGATGCCATTAAAATAGAAAAGCCGAGGAAAAATCCTCGGCTTTTCAATCACTAATATCTAAATTAGAAATTATATTTAGCCATTAAGCCCACACGGTTATCTTTATATGATTGACCTGCAAAAGTTTCACGCTTACCGTTGATATACTCGATACCCAAATCAATTGGTTTCGCTGGTGAGTAAATCACGTTTAACCATGCTTGTTGAACTTTCTCATTTGCAGATTGGTTCGTTTTTGCGAAATCAGTGCCATTGTCAGCAAACAATGCACCATACGCTAAAGTTGAACGCAAGTTAGGTAAAATTTTATAAGTACCACCCACTTGAACTGCAGTGAACTCATTCTGTTCAATATCACCATTTACCACAGAGTAAGCACTGTTACTGCCATATAAGTAGTTACTGTTACCTACAACATAAGAAGCATCAGCAAAAAGTTTTAAAGGATCTGCAACTTTAAAGTCTGTACCTACACCAATACCCCAGCCTGTTTTATCTTTACGGATATTGTTGTCTTTATAATTCTCCACCAAAACACGTGCAGAAGCGTTACCGTTACCACCCGCATATGATTGAGTTACTTTACCGGTTAACACAGGAAGACTGTATTTAATTGCAGTACCTGTTATACCAGCACTATTGCCTTCTTCAGCAGCAACCAATAATTTTGTAGTCGGTGCTAGGTTATATGCATAACGAACTTGCGGAATACGTGTCGTACCACCACCTAAGTTAGTTGCAAAGTCAATCATTTCTGGCGCATGGCTAGACAAGAAGTTAGACGTTGTTTGACCGAATAACCAATTGTTATAAGTTAAGTAAGCATGACGAATACGAAGGTTTTCATTCACACCATTACCCGCAAAGTCAACTTCAACTTTACCACCCACTTTTGCATCGCCTACAGGTGTATTAAAGTCTAAACCGATACGCGTAGTTTTCGCAGTAGCACGTAATTTATCTTTCGCTTCACCTGTCGTTGCATTCACTTTGTTGAAGTCATCGTCTGCACCCTCGATGATATAGTTCGCATCACCACGTACAAATCCATAAATGTTAATGTCAGCGCCAGATTTTGATTTCAAACCTGAAGAAGCTGATGCAGGTGCAGATTCAACTTTAGACTCGACCAGACGAACTTGCTGTTGCTGTTGTTGAAGCAATGCTTTTAATTCTTGAACTTCATTGCGTAATTGTTGAATCTCTTGGCTGTCAGTAGCAGCTTGAGCTGTATTTACCATCAAAGCAGTGACTGTTAATGCTAAGCTTTTGATAATAAATGACTTGCGGTTTGTGAATAGACTCATGAAATACTCCTAGCCTTATTTATGATGTGCATCCGTACAATTTGACCTTTTAACCCCAGAACTTTGCTAAAAAATCAATTTTTCTTGTTTTCTTCAGTAGTCTCTCAAACACCACATTAAAAAAACATTGCACATATATGCTTGCTATTAAATTATGAAAGCGTTGAAACTAAGTTAAAACCCAAAAGTAACAATTTGTGTATAATTCTTACACTGTTGTAATCTAGCCTAACTCAACCCCTTAATTAAAATCAGTTTTACCGAATAAGACTTTGATTTCAATTCTTTTTTCAGATTAACATTTCTATAATTATTATATAATCGGGGGGTTAGCGAAATCTTGACAAACGTCAGTCGCTCAATATACGACTATCGTATATAGTCTAATTGATGAAAATCCAAGCTTTATAGGGAAAATTAATAGCGACAATAACGTTCAAATTGTGGATTCAATAATTACAGGTCTTGCTTGATTATTTGAAATGTGTCGTTAAATGAGGGCTCAACGATAACAAATTATTTCAAACACTCTTAGGGTCTGCGGACATTTCATAAATGGCTTGCGTTGTGGGTTAAAATTGAGCAGGCATGAGGAGTATACTCCGCAAGGAAATGAAGAGAATAGCGAGACTATTTTTAAATTTCATAACGTAGCCTGAGATAATTTTAACCACAACCCTGAGCAAGAACAAAGCACTGCTTTGTTTGCAGCGCAAGGCGTAGCGGGGACTCGCGTGTTTTGTGTCGCTTCGTCGTTCCCTTGCGAAACAGTGTTTCTCATCATTTAGAATGACTAAATTTCGTATTTCGCGCCTAGTATCGCCTACAAAACACACCTAGTCGCAAACATAGACGAATTGTCCACAGCCCCTAATATCTTTTCTACTTTTTACAGCCTTAAATGTTTCGCTGATCATAAAAATCATTTCAATCCAAATTTATTGTTATCACTTTGCCTTAATCTCATTGCTCATTCCTCTAACACTTCTCTGTACTTAGAAAATATAGTGCTTTTAGCTTAGTAAGCCTTCATTCAGTTGTTGTGTGAACAACGCTATTTATTAGCAAACTTCGTAGAGTATAAAAAATTATAAATAACAAAATCTTAACTCCAATATAAATCATCACGATCCATTTTTATTTTACTTTGTAATCTTTTGTAAGTGAATCTTGTTAATTAAGGTGTCATTATGACACTATATATGTATTGGCAATAAGCCACTTTATAAGAGTCAATTCATGTCTATTCAAATTCAAGATTCAAAACAGAACCTGATCCCTGTACAGACGATCCAATTTGCGGGTGGTGAAAGACATATCCAAATTTCGGCAGAAATTTTGAATACCTTGAAAGGTACAATGCAAATTCAAGCAAAAATTACCAATACCCAATATCTCATGGATTACTTATTGCTCGAAAATGTATTGCTCAACCAAGGCTTAGAAATTGATTTAGAAATCCCTTATTTTCCCTATGCACGTCAAGATCGCATTTGTGCAACTGGACAAGCTTTTTCATTAGAAGTTATGACAAAGCTGTTAAATATCAACAATGAAAAGTTTCCGCAGCAACGTAAATCTATCAAAGTCTGGGATGCTCATAGTGGTGTGACAGAAAAACTTTTGCATGAAAATACACACTTTTTTGACATTGAAAATGTCCAGCCTAGTGAAATAATTTTAAAAAATGAAATGTTAGCGAAGCTTTTAACAGCAAAGAAAACTGTTTTAGTCTGCCCAGATGCAGGTGCAAAACAGCGTACAAAGACAATTGCCAATGCTGTAAATACATTTCGTGATCGTGAAATTGATGTGGTCTTTTGTGAGAAACGACGTGACCCTGTCACTGGAAAAATCCAAAATGCTCAGGTCAATGCAAAAGATTTATCGGGTAAAACCGCAGTCATTACTGACGATATCTGTGACGGCGGTGCAACGTTTATCGGCATTGCGCAAGAGTTAAAAAAATTAAATTGTGAGCATGTGATTTTATACGTTACACACGGCATTTTTAGTAAGGGCTTACAAGTATTCGATGGTTTAGTCGATCAGATTTTTACTACAGACAGCTTCCCTCAAATCGAAAATCCAAAACTTAACGTTATTAAATTCAGCCGTTTCAGTACATTGTAATTATTAAATTTTAACTGCCTAATTTTAATTATCTAGGAGAACAACAATGAGCTTAAAAATTAATCCACTAAATGCCATCGATTTTTATAAAGCAGATCACAGACGTCAATACCCTGCTGGTACAGAATATGTTTATGCCAATTTTACGCCACGTTCTTCGCGTTTAGCTCAAATGCTACCTGATTTTGACGATAAAATCGTGTTCTTTGGTTTACAAGGTTTTATCAAACATTTTTTAATCGAAACATGGAATGAAGGCTTTTTCCAGCAAGATAAAAACAAAGTGATCGCTGCTTATAAACGACGAATGGACAATGCCTTAGGTGAGGGGGCGATTCCAGTCGATCACATTGAAGCCTTATATGACTTAGGCTATTTACCAATTCGGATCAAAGCCTTAGCAGAAGGTAGCCGAGTCAACATGAAAGTGCCTGTACTGACTATTGTAAATACCTTACCTGAGTTCTTTTGGTTAACCAATTACTTGGAAACTGTACTCAGTGCAGAATTATGGAAAAGCTGTACCACTGCAACTATTGCATTTGAATACAAACGTTTACTTACAGCGTATGCGATCAAAACTGGCGCACCTTTAGATTTTGTTCCAGTTCAAGGACATGATTTTAGCAGTCGTGGAATGAGTGGAATCTATGATGCAACACAAAATGGTGTTGGTCACTTAACCAGTTTTATCGGTACAGATGCCGTCTCAGCGATTGATTATGCCGAAGAATATTACAATGCAGACGGTATTGTGGGAGTTTCAGTTCCTGCTACTGAACACAGTGTAATGTGTATGGGCAGTGAAGATAATGAAATTGGAACATTCAAACGTTTGATCACTGAACTTTATCCATCTGGCGTAGTCAGTATTGTGTCAGATACTTGGGACTTTTGGCGAGTCATTACAGAATTCACTGTTGAGTTAAAAGATGAAATTCTTGCTCGCCAGCCTAATGCTCTGGGTCTTGCCAAACTGGTTTTCCGACCTGACTCTGGAGATCCTGTAAAAATCATATGTGGTGATCCTGAAGCACAAGTTGGCAGCCCTGCCTATAAAGGTGCTGTGGAATGTTTATGGGAAATCTTCGGGGGGACTAAAACAGACCGAGGTTATAAAGTGCTCAATGAACGTGTTGGCTTGATTTATGGTGATTCGATCACATTGGAACGCGCTTTAAAAATTCTGCAAGGATTAGAAGCCAAAGGTTTTGCTTCAAATAATCTTGTGTTTGGAATTGGGAGTTATACGTATAACTATTTAACCCGTGATACTTTTGGCTTTGCAGTAAAAGCAACATGGGGACAAGTGAATGGTGTTCCACGTGAATTGTTTAAAGATCCTGCGACTGATTCTGGAACTAAAAAGTCGGCTAAAGGGCTACTTCGTGTAGAAAAATCTGAAACGGGCTTTGTACTGTTCGATCAACAATCCCCAGAGCAAGAACAACAAGGTGAGTTAGACACGGTATTTGAGAATGGTCAATTGATTCAAGAATGCTCATTGAATGAAATTCGTGAGCGTTTAATATCAAGCCTATAGTATTAAAACCAAGCATTCAGTTTAGGATAAAACTGAATGCTTAAACTAAACTATTGAAAAACACCAGCAAAATAGAAATTCCCATTAATGGTATCTGAACCTATTTTTACACTATTAAAGGTAAAATTTTGCTTTAGGTGATCTACACTCAAGCCTTTACAACTTGTATTTCTGTCCCCACATAAAACTGTATCTTCACCCTGTGTATAGACTAAGCTTAGATGTCCTTTTATCTCTTGATTAATTGTAAGCTCTCCATAATTTTCAAAGTAAATTTGATACATTTTTTGATCATTTATTGTTTGAGCATACGTACTCTTATACCTTGGCACTAATTGAATTGACTGGTTTAAGGTTAAATTATATTGATCAAATGGCACATACACATTTGAACTTAAAATTTTAATTTTCTCTGCATCACTTTTTAAAATAATATTGTCTAAATTGAGTTCGAATCCTTTGTTAGAATTAGACCAAATCTCATTTGCTAAGTCTGAAATAGTATAAGTATCTGTGCCATCTGACACTCTGATCGAAATTGCATTTTCAGAATAAGTATTGAGATACTTTCTTATTAATAAAAATATTGTTTTATCGTCTTTTTTTAAAACTAACTCCTTATCAGTCCAATATAGCTTACCCTCCAAGCGAGTATCAAATTCTGCATAACTTTCAATATTATATTCTTCGCTATCATAAATCACTTTACCTTGAACTTTTACAATCGGAAAGCGATTAGTTTGAAAAATTGGCCAATTACTTTGGGCAAAGTAATTTAATTCTCCTGTGATTAAAACAGATTTAAAACCATTAAAATCTTTTAATTCTGAAGCATCTCCACGATAGTATTGGTTTGGCGCATCTTTAAATATAACTTGGATGTGTTTTTTTTGGTTCAATTCTTTAATTGAATAGCTTGTGTTTGAAGAGCAATCATAAAGTGGAAAACAAAAAATAGATTTTACATCTTGCGTATCAAAGTCTTTAAACAGCATAGCGAGTTTAGCCTTGTTGCCGTGATTCAGTTCAACAACAGAAAAGTCAGAACCATTTTTATTCGCAAAACTAGCAGATGTAATTGGTTGATTTCCTATCGCTGAAATTTTATAAGTGAGTTGGGAATCATCAAAGTTTAAAGTTTGGTTAATCCCCTCACCTTTAATTGTTATATAGCTAGAATGATTCGCTGTCCCAATAGAATCAGAATTATCACTGCCCCCACAACCTGACAGCAATAATAAACTCACTGTCGAATACATCACGATTTTTTTCATTACCCATTCCTTACAAGGATATTTATTAAGTTTTTATAAATAATCTTATAACATTAATTTTCCTTGGCTAATATCCTTTACCCTGTAATAATTCTAACTATCTTTAAATTTAATAAATTAAGCGAGCCTTATTGTGACCTTGAATGCTGAACAGGAATTTCTGTCGAGTTATAATAAAAAAGACTTTGATGCTCCCCTTTTCACAGTCGATATGGCTATTTTTTCTGTGGATGCTGGGCAGCTACAAGTTTTATTGATTAAGCGCTCCAATTTTCCACAAAAAGATAAATGGGCACTGCCAGGTGGTTTTGTTGATTTAACCCAAGATGCAGATTTAATGGCTTCTGCGCACCGTAAATTGGTTGAAAAAACGGGGCTTCAGTCTCCCCATTTGGAACAAGTGGCAACGGTGGGCAATGCAACGCGTGATCCTCGGGGTTGGGCAGTCACCGCCTTGTATTTTGCGCTCATTGATTTCAAAGAATTTCAGCAAGTCGCTACCGAACAAACTGAACATAGTGAATGGGTTTCAATCTCGGAAGCAAAAAATCGAGATTTGGCATTTGATCATTTACAGCTTTTAGAAATGGCAATTGATCGATTAAGTCGTAAAGCACGCTATACTGCTCTGCCCGTTAGTTTGATGCCAAAACTATTTACATTGACTGAATTACAGCAGATTTATGAAATTATTTTGGGTCAGAGCTTGGAGAAGAAATCGTTTAGACGGCGTATGATTGAAGCAGGTGCAGTTGAGGAAACAAATCAAACTAAAATTGCAGGTAAACGTCCTGCGCAACTGTATAAATATGCTTTCGAGAGCTATGATTTCCATTTTCCAAGAATTTTGGAATATCCACGTGACTTAAATCCGTCATGACTGAGATAAGATTAGTTCAAGCTTTTCCTCAAGAACTATTCGATGATGTTATATTGGTGGCTCAATATCTTGAAAATCAGAAAATCCAACTTCATGACAATACCCAATGTGAAGTGATCATTCATCAAGCTTTGATCAAGATACCTGCCAGAATCTATATCAACACTGTACAATCTGTTGAGTTTCAAAACTTTCCATTGATACAACGTCAAATTCTATGGTGTATTTTCACGCGCCATCATGATGGTTTTGTCCGGCAAAAAGCGCTTGAAAAACTACTTCAGCAAAATCTTGAATATTTTATGACGCCATTTATCTTTCAATTGCTAGGTGAATATGTGGCTGAAATTTTGAAAATCATTGAGCCACATCTCAATGAAAATAATCAAAACAAATGGAGTGATTTTATCTTAGAAAATTGTCAGTATTTTCAAACTACACAAAGCAGAATCGTCAGTTATTGGAATGAATACTATCGGTCAAGCTATCCTGATTTTAAAAACTATATTGGTCATCAAATTTTAACCAAGCTCAAAAAATATGAGGAATCACGCTTTAAATGAAATGCGTAATTTAAGTTTGATTTATTGGTTACCAAAAACAATCACATAGGTTCCAATCTGTATTTTTTCTTCTAAGCAGCATGCCAGATGCTCTAAAAAATTCATTATTTTTATATCTTCAAAAGACAAATCCCTAAGGTCTGAAACAATTTTCTGTACTGCATTGTAATCAAAATAATTATCGGAACAAGGATCAAAACTATCCTCGAATTCATTTGTCAGCGGGCTAGACAACGGAAATAAAGACCTAAATATTTCAATCACATAAGCAAAATCATCCTGTGGAATAAAATAAGTTCTATTGTTTTTATCTTGTACTCGCTCTAAGTTTTCATCTTCTGCCCAAATCAAAAAGCCGACTTTATCAACATATTTGAGATTTTCCGCTATCGTCAACTTGATTGGACGTTGATTAAATTGATCAATCTTTTCAATAATTTTTTCAATACTCTGCTGATAAACAGGATTTATATAATATGTGTGAGCAAGCCTTTGGTCACATCCTGTCGCTAAACAAATTTTATTGAGATTATTTTGATGAAACTGAGTAAGCGATTGTTCAATATCATCATTATTTTGTTTTAATAATGACAATGCTTCTGTCAATGAAACGTTTATTTTTGCTCGTAATATCTTGAGCTTTTCATTATTCATAACATACTCTTGTATTTATTCCTGATTCCATTTTCAATATTTATACATCGTCACTGCCTAAATTATCTTATGTTAATTATACAATTAAATATCGATGGACAATAATAATGAACACCCTATGCTATTTTGAAATTCAGTCTTCAAACCCTGAACGTGAAATGAAGTTTTATCATGAGATCTTTGGTTGGAAGTTTAACAAAGTCGAAGGTTTACCGATCCAATATTTTCAAATTGAGACAGCAACATTACATGGAGGTTTATTAGAAAGACCAGCGCAAACACCACCGACACAGTGTGGAACCAATGCCTTTACCTGCTCTTTTGAAGTTGAAGATTTTGATCAAACGGCTGAAAAAATTTTAGCCTTAGGTGGGCGCATCGCCATGGAAAAATTTGCCATCCCTAACAAATGTTGGCAAGGCTACTTTTTAGATGCAGACCATAATACCTTTGGTTTGGTTCAAGTTGATCCAAATGCACAATGATTTTAAGAAATGAAACAAATAACTACACCAAACTCAGATTGATTTAAGTGATGAATTTAGAGAGTTGATATTCTAGAGTATTGGTTTTTAACAGCTTAACCAGACGAGTGATTGAGTGAAATACAGTTTGGCTTTTTATCTGCTTAGTCAGCCATCCTGACCTTTTACTCAATCACTCACTTTAAACCGAAGCAATCAAAAAAGTAGTCTATTCAATCACCACAAAAAAACTTCTTATCTGATTCATCCGTGAATTTATGCTACCTTATTTTACAACGCATTAAGATCACACACGCACATGACTGTACGCTTTCTTCATACTTCAGACTGGCATCTGGGACAATTCTTTTATAACCACTCGCGCCAGTATGAACATGAACAGTTTTTAGCGTGGTTATTGCTACAAATTCAAGAGAAACAGCCGAATGCTTTACTGATCGCAGGTGATATTTTTGATGTGATTAACCCTGCTTCATCGGCTCAAAAACAATTATATCAATTTCTTGCAGATGCACATGAGATTGCACTACATATGCAAACACTGATGATTGCAGGAAATCATGACTCAGGTTACCGTATCGAACAAGTAGAACCGTTACTTGAGAAATATCATGCCAAATCTGTTGGGGTGATTCATAAAAATAGTGAAGGTCAAATTGACTTAGATCGCTTACTGATTCCTATCTATGATCCGCAACGTCATATTATTGCTTGGTGTCTAAGTTTGCCCTTTTTACGTCCTGCTGAAATTACTGGATTTAATGAACAGACTCATAATAGTCAAAACGCAATTGCCTATTTACATCAACAGCTAATTGCAGAAGCTCGTAAGAGAAAAATGGCTGATCAAGCACTGATTTTAATGTCGCATGCGCATATGCAAGGTGGGGAAACTTCCGATTCTGAGCGCCCAATTATTGTAGGGAATGAAGAAGCTCTTTCAACGACGTTGTTTGAAGATTGTCTGGACTATGTGGCACTTGGACATTTACACAAACCACAAAAAGTTGCACAAGCACATATTCGTTATAGTGGTTCGCCCATTCCACTGTCGTTTAGCGAAATCCACTACAAACATCAAATTGTAGACGTAAAAATTGATCCATCCAAAACAGATGAATCCCGCTTTGAGTTTGAAAGTATCTATATTCCACGGAGTATACAGCTCCATAAAATCAAAGGAGAATTGAGCGTTGTTTTTGCTCAGTTACATGCTTTGCCAAGTGGAGAAATTGACAATATTGATCATCGTGAATATGTCGATATTGAATATCATACGGATGTTCCCCCTCCGCCCAATTTACGCCAACAATTTGAAGAAGCCTTACCCAAAGATAGATACCGTTTGGTTCGTATTTCAAGACAATACTTAAGCACAGAAAAAAATGGGGATACACCGAGTACAATCCATCTCGAACCGCCTACGCCAGAAAAACTTTTTCAACAGCTCTGGGAAAAAAATGGTTATGCCAGTGATGATGCTGTTTTAAAAGACTTTTTAAATTTGCTGCAAGAAGCTGAGAAGTCACTCGAAAATGAACCTGAAGCATAGGAGTTTGCTGTGAAAATTTTATCGATACGACTCAAAAATCTAGCTTCGTTGTCTGGTGAACATTTTATTGATTTTGAATCTGAACCATTGGCTTCAGCTGGTTTAGTCGCAATTGTTGGGAAAACCGGGGCTGGAAAGTCCACTATTCTGGATGCGATGTGTCTTGCCTTGTTTAATAAAATCCCACGTTTAAAAGACAGTGATGGTAAGTTACAAGATGTGGATGGTTCAGAACTTTTAACCAACTCCCCACTGACTGTGCTGCGTCGAGGTACCGCACATGGCTTTGCAGAGCTTTGTTTTGTTGCACAAGATCAAAAACATTATCTGGCTCGTTGGGAGCTAAAACGTTCACGTGAAAAAGCAGATGGAAAACTGCAAAGTGTACAACGTTATTTAAAATGTCTCACCGATGGAACAGTGATAGCGGATAAAGCCAAAGCTGTAGACAACAGTATTTATAAAATTACTCAATTGAGTTTCGAACAATTTACCCGTGCTGTACTTTTGGCACAATCTGAAGTCACAGCATTTTTAAAAGCACGTGATAATGAACGTGGAGAGTTACTCGAGTATTTAACCAATTCAGCAATTTTTGGAAAAATTGGTCAATTGGCATATGAAAAAACCAAATTGGTGGCTTCAAAACGTAAAGAACTTGAAAACCTACTGGGTCATATTGAACTGTTATCTGATGAAGATTTGGCTGAACTGTCGACTCAATTTCAACATATTGAAAACACTTATCAAAAATTACAATCAGAAAAAATCCAGCTTGAAAAACAACAGCTTTGGTTTGAACGTAAACAAAAATTAGATCAAGAGATTATTCTAAAACAGCAATTTTTAGATGCCCAACTCAAAGTACAACACGACTTACGACCTGAACGTGAACATTTAATTCGTTTAGAAAAATTTTCGAGTATTCGCTCAAGTGTTTTTCAACGGCAACAGCTGAATAAAAATGAACAACAACTGACACCACAACTGCAAAAACAACAACAACTGTTTGATCAGTTAAAGCTACAGTTTGAGCAGCAAAAGCAAAACTTTACTCAAGCTGAAACGGCTTTAAATGATATACAAAGTTTTGAAAACGCACATTTTGATGCTTTAAAAGAAGTACGTAAATGTATCCAAGAACGTGATTTTATTGGTACAGAATTTAAAAAAATTCAATCCAAACTCAATGAGTTGGAACAATCAAAATATCCCTTACTAAGCCAGCAACAGGAAGTTGAACAACATATTCAACGTCTTAGCCAACAGCAGCTTAATTTAAGTCAAAAACTTGTCGAGACACAACAATTTTCAAGTCTGGATAAAGGCTTGACAGCGCATATACAACAACTCAGTCAATTTATTCAACACTATCCAAGCATCGAAAATCAACTCGGTAATTTAAGCCAAGCTGAAGATAAACTCAGACAGCAAAACGCTCAATTACAGGCTTTAATTGATCAATCAGGTACGATCGAGAAGCTAGAAACAAGGCTTGAAAAAACCCGCCAACAACGTGAAACGATACTTTACCAACTCAATCAATTTGACATCATCCAACAAAAATTACAGCAATTTTTTGAATTACAGTCAGAGTCTCAACAACTTATTGCTCAAATTCATCAAGGTCATACACAATTTCAACAACTAGAAAAAGCCACAGTTCAAGCGGAACAAGATTATCACAATGCAAAACAGGCTCGAACCAAGCTACAGGATATACTTCAACAACAACGCTTATTGCATACAGAAAATGTCGAGAATTTAAGAGCAGCACTTAAAGAAGATCAACCATGTATCGTCTGTGGAAGTACCACCCATCCCTATAAAATGGATGATTCCATTGTTTCCAAAGCCTTGTTTGAACTACAACAGCAACAAGAACAGCAAGCTCTGCTTCAAGAGCAAGATACTTTTAACATTTGGCAGCTAAGTCAGCAGAATTTAACCCAATTCAATGCAGAGCAAGAACAACTAAAAACCTCGCAAAAAAGACTGGTTGAACGAATCGCAGTCACTCAACAGGCTTGTGCTGAACAAATTGCTTCTGCAAAAATTAAGCTTGATCTCACTCAAACACAAGCTGAAATCATGTTACAGTTAGGTCAATTTACCCAACAATCTCAACAGCAGATTGAGAAAATCGACCAACAGTCCAAACAATCAATTCAAACGATAAAAACCCAACAACAATTGTTGCAGAGCACTCAGCACACATCACATTTATTACAACAAGCCAAAAACCTTCAGCATCAAATTCAGCATATCGTTTCATGCTTGTCTGAGCAGGAACAACACATGTGGCAACAACAGACAGTCGCCACCGCAGAAAATGTTTGTATCCGTTTAAAACAACGTACGCAACAACTTGATCAACAGGAACAACACAGTAAGCAATTAGATTTATACGCCCAACAACAACACAGTATTCAACTCAACCTAGACAATATCTCCAAGCAAATTGCTGATACTACTCAAAGCTTAGCGGAGATTAAACTTAAAGGATTACAAAATACAGAAACTGCGAATCAATTGATTTACAGCATGACGGGATCAAATGAAGTGAAGCCGAATGAATGGCTAGCTCAGCACGATCTGAAACGCCAGCAAAGCCAACAACATTATCAGCAACTCAAACAAAACTTTGAGCAATTGCGTAATCAATTTGAACAAGAAAAGAGCCAGCTAGGGCAGCTCAAGGCACAAGTAGAGCAAAACTTAAATCATCTCAATCAAGTGCAGTTTGAAATCCAACAATGGTTAACAGAACATCCAGATTTTCAATTAGAAGATTTAAGCAACTTGGCGCAAATTACACCACCACAAGAACAGCAAATTCGAAAGCAATTACAGCAAGCTGAACGCACATTGAATGAAGCCCATTCAGCACTGAAAACCATTCAGGAACAACTCTCAGAACATCTAACGCTTCAACCAGAAATAGTGAGCAATGAATTACAACAATTGATGATAAGAAATAGCGAAGCGCTAAACACGCAAATTGAAATTCGAGATCAACTCAAACTCAAACTCGAATTACATCAGCAGAATGTCATGAAGCAAAAACAGTTTGCAGATCAAATTCACAACGTCCAGCAAGAAGAACATCGTTGGGGGAAAATTTCAGGTTTGATGGGGGATGCAACAGGTAAAAAATTTAGAGATTATGCGCAACAGTATAATTTGGATATTTTACTTGAACATGCCAATCAGCAATTGGCGATGCTGTCTCAACGCTATACGCTTAAGCGTCTCGAAAACTCTCTAAGTCTCGCCATTATTGATCATGATATGGATGGTGAAACTCGATCTGTTGCTTCACTGTCGGGTGGCGAGTCTTTCTTAACAGCACTCGCGCTCTCTCTAGCAATTGCCAATATGGCTTCAGGTTCAATGAAAATTGAATCCTTATTTATTGATGAAGGTTTTGGAACACTGGATGCTTCATCATTACATATGGTAATGAATGCTTTGGATCAACTGCAAAATCAAGGGCGTAAAGTCGTACTAATTTCACATATACAGGAAATGCATGAACGTATTCCTGTACAAATTCAAGTCCGAGCTTTAGGTGCAGGTGCCAGTACGATAGAAGTAGTCAGTTAAAAAAGGAGGATAATAACCCTCCTCAAACTCGATTTAATGTATTCATTGATTTGCTAAATATTCTTTTTTGGCTTGATCACAAATTTCTTTTTTATCACTCAAGCCTTGGGTTGCTGTTTCGAGGGTTTCATCAAAGGTGGTATCAAACTGTTTGTAATCTCGGTCATACTGTACTTTATATTTTTGATTATTTTTTAATACAGCGATTGAACTTTGAATGGCGACACACATTGGATAAAGTTCCTTCCGATCCTGTGTTTGAGTTGCACGATCAGTAATTTCTTCGATTTTTCCCAAAATCGTATCAAAGTTCTTTTGAAATTTTTCATAACTCGGTTGTGTTGCAATAAGGGATTTATATTGATCTTCGATTGGATTGGCAAATGATTGTATGGAAGCCATACCCAGTAAAGTGATTACACAAACTTTGACTAATTTCATTATATATTGACTCTTTTGTTTATTAATGAGTTTAAGTGTTTAAAAGCATAGGCTGTTTTCACGAATGCCCTATGCTCGTTGAAAAGATAATTTATCGATCTGCTGGAAATGCATTGGGTGGCGGCGCATATTTATTTACAGGTTTCGCCTTTTCTTCTGGTGCTTCTAACTCATACACTACAGTACCGATTACACCTGTATTTTGAATAGAGCCTTGATCAGAATTAGCAGCATAAGCATCTTTAGGCTTACTAAACGTAAAAGATGCTACAGCAGAATCACTCTTACGGAAACCTTCGATTTTCAAGGTGTCATGCGCATGCAATACATAACCTGCATTGCTCCGAGAAGCTTCACTGCCATTAATTACATCAATACCATCAACACTGGCAACAATTTCAAAGGTCTTACCCGTATTATTTTCATACTGTAATTGATAACTTTGCCCTTCACGCCCTGACAAATAATATTTTTGCCCCACACGATACATGGGAATGAACTGACCATGATCATCGACCACAGAAAAACTAATTTTTCCTGCCGCCATGGAAATCGAATTCACTGATTTTCCTTGATAATTTTTATCAGCATATTGCACCATTGTTTCAGCCAATGACGTTTCAGATTTACGTTTTAACTGCACTTCCGTCACTTTGGAATCAATTTCATCACCCCACTTCGTACCCAATTTTTCATCAGCGGAGACTTGGTTATTGGCAGCTTCAGCAGCAGCATCGGTACTGGTCGTTTCAGCCGATGAGTTGGATGAACTTTCATCTGTTTTTTTCGCACAAGCAGCAAGAAAAATACACAGCAAAAGGCAGAGAAATATATTTATATTTTTCATTATCAAACCTATTTTAAAGTAATAAGTTACGTTCCAATCATTATAATGTCTTGTATTTATTCAATAACATTGAACAATTAGAAAGATGTTTCAGTTAGATTATTATCAGCCACATCATAACTGAGCAGTGCTTGATGTACTATTTTTTAATTATTGCAATTGTGTAACATTATAACATCCTAGCGCATTCTAGGATGTTATAAAACCTATAGTTTGCCTAAACTCAATCACTTAATCTGCTGGAAAAGCATTAGGAGCAGGTGCATAGCCATCCTTTGAATTTTTAGCAGGCTGATATTGAGGTGCTTTTAATTCATACACCACCGTTCCAATCACACCGGTATTTTGAATAGATCCATTTGCAGAATTAGCGGCATATGCATCTTTAGGGCGACTAAAAGTAAATGAAGCGACTGAAGAATTACTCTTTCTAAACCCCTCAATTGCAAATGAACTGTATGGTCGTAACACATAACCACTATTTGAACGTGAAGCTCGGCTGCCATCTAAAACATCTAAACCATCCACACTTGCGACAATTTCAAATGTTTGATTGCTGGTATTTGAATAGCGAAGTTGATAGCTTTGCCCATCTATCGCTGAAAGGTAATAATTTTGTCCATCACGGTAAAGTGGTAAAATTCGACCACGATCATCTACAACAGAAAAACTCACTTTGCCAGCTGCCAGAGAAATGCTGTTAATATTACGTCCCGAAAATTGCTTATTGGCATAACGAATTTGAGTTTCATCAATTGGACGATTGCTTAAACGTTTTAAATCCACTTGGGTCACATAAGAATTTAGATCATCGCCCCATTTTGTCCCCAAACGTTCTTCTGATCGCACTTGATTTTGTTTGGATGTTGTACTTGCAGGTCTAGGCGCTGGTTTGGCTGAAGGTACAGCTTCTGTCTCTAAACTTATGGCATCGTTTGATGGCGAATACTTTGTTGTACTGCAGGCGCTGATTAAAACACAAAGACACAACCACAATAACATTTTGGATTTATTCATATTCTATTTCCAGTTTCTAAATTTTATTTCACTAAGTATAGTCAACTTAACAAGTGCTGTGCATCGAAAATTGTAGAATATATTTTAAACGAGCTATTCAATTGTTTAGGACAAATATATTGATATAGTTATCCTAAACAAAAAACCTATTTTTTATTTTATCGTGATCAGATTATTGTTAGCCCAGTGCCAAAACGACACCTGCAAAGCCAATACAATAAAAACCGAACAGCTGCCAACGTCCATGTTCTAGCCAGCTAGATAACCACTTTAAAGCAGCAAGACCTGCAATAAAGCTAAACACCATTCCCAATACACTCGGAAAAAGGAGTTGAGTTAAATGCATATTTTGAAAGTTCTCCGCATGCATAAGACGATAAAACTCTTTAACAATCACAGCAGGTGTAAGCACTACAGCCAACGCAAAACTAAACTCTTCCGCTTTTTGGCGAGCAACACCTAAAAATAATCCTGTTGAAATGGTGGCACCAGAACGTGAAAAACCTCGAAATGGTAGACATAAAGCTTGTATCGCACCAATCCATGCCGCACTTTTCAAGCTGATTTCACCAGTTTGTCCACGATCTAATCGCGCAGATAAAATAATCAATATCCCTGCTGAGACTAATGCAGCAGCCATTAATTTTGAATTACTAAATAACTGTTCTATTTCAAAGTGATTTGCCCCTGCAAAAAACACATGTTTAATCAAGGCTTGTAGGGTTAATCCAAGTATGCCGGTAATGGCTGTGGCAAGAATAATAAAACCTGCTTGTTTCTTAAAATTAGTGATGGATGAAAAATATGTTCTACGCCAAGATGCCCAGAAATAAACAATGACCGCAAACATTGTACCTGTATGTAACATGACCAAGAGAAAAGTCATATCAGGTGCAGAAGGATCAAAGCCCATTAATTTTTCAGCCAAAATGACATGGGCAGAACTGGATACAGGAAGCAACTCTGCCAAGCCTTGAATAATGGCAAGAATAAGCACATGAAAAATAGTCATCAATGCTCTCAGGTTTAAAATGATGTTTGCCTTATACGTTTACAGCATTAAAACTAAATTAAAATAAACTTAAACCATTACAAAGTCAGAACGCCAATTTCAGTATGAGAGCTTAGGGGCTGTTGACATTTCATAAATGGCTTGCGTTGTAGGTTAAAATTGAGCAGGTATGAGGAGTATACTCCGCAAGGAAACGAAGAGAATAACGAGTCTATTTTCAAGTTTCATAACGTAGTCTGAGATAATTTTAGCCACAACCCTGAGCAAGAACAAAGCACTGCTTTGTTTGCAGCGCAAGGCGCAGCGGGGACTAGTGTGTTTTTTGCCGATTCGTTGTTACGAACTACTTATTTAGAATGACTAAATTTCGTATTTCGTGCCTAGAATCGCCTAAAAAACACACGTAGTCGCAAACATAGACAAATTGTCAACAGACCCTAAATATCTTGTTAGTTTTTATTGGAATAATCTCGTGCGCCAAATAATGCTGTACCAATCCGAACCATTGTTGAGCCTGCAGCAATTGCTTCTGCCAGATCTCCTGACATTCCCATACTCAGGGTATCCCAATCTTCAGGACGAACATGGAACACTTTAACTTGGTCAAATAACCGCTTGGCATCTTGAAATGCTTCAGTGTGATGTGGTGCAGGAATCACCATCAGCCCTCTTAACCTTAAATTCGGCAACAGGCTGATTTGCTTGACCAATTCAACAACTTCTTCAGGCTGACAGCCATCTTTGCTGTCTTGTGCATCAATATTCACTTGTAAACAGATATTTAAAGGGTCTTGAGTTACATCTCTTTGTTTCGATAAACGTTCAGCAATTATAAAACGATCTACGCCATGCACCCATGCAAACTTTTCGGCAAGATGCTTGGTTTTATTGCGTTGTACATGACCGATAAAATGCCACTCAATATCCAAATCTTTTAAATCTTCAATTTTATCCAAGGCTTCTTGTAAATAATTTTCCCCAAACGAGCGTTGCCCTGTGCTGTACATTTCTCGTAATAATGGACTTGGATGTGTTTTAGAAACCGCCAATAACTGGACCTGTCCCATATCTCGATTTGCAGCCAAGCAGGCATCCTGAATTTGTGCTAAAACATGATTTCGAGCTTGATTTAGATCATTCATTGACGGGGTTCTCATTTCATAAAAATTTCAGCTTCCAAGCAATTAAATTGTTGGTTATGCTGAGTGAAAAGCCTTATTATTCTACAAAATAATCAGGGTATGTTGATTGTTCATCAATGGCTTGTACGTGGCAGGCAAAAATTAAACAAACCATGAGTGAAATATAAAGAATAGCAAAACTATTTCAAAATTTCATAACGCAGTTTGAAATAATTTTAGCCATAACTGTTGCAAGAACAAAGCATTACTTTGTTCTTAATGTATGACAAAACGAGAAACCGAGGTGTTTTTTACTGCTAAAACGTTACTTTGCGAAATATGGTTTCTCATCATTTAGAATAACGCCATTTCGTAGTTTCTGCAGAAGAACCAAAAACACTAAGATCGTCAGCAACATAGATGAACGCTCTTTACCCTAGGCTAAGAGATTTTATTCGGGGACATTATGGATATTACAGAATTATTGGCGTTTTCCGTTAAAAATGGTGCGTCTGACTTACACCTTTCAGCGGGTATGCCACCGATGATTCGTGTTGATGGTGAAGTCCGCCGTATCAATTTACCAGCATTGGAACATAAAGAAGTTCATAGACTGGTCTATGACATCATGAATGACAAACAACGTCGAGATTTTGAAGAACAATTAGAGACTGACTTCTCTTTCGAAGTTCCAGGCGTTGCCCGTTTCCGTGTTAACGCATTTAACCAAAACCGTGGTGCAGGTGCGGTATTCCGTACCATTCCATCCAAAGTCCTGACTATGGAGGATCTTGGTTTAGGACAAATCTTTAAAGACCTTTGTGACTTACCACGCGGTTTAATTTTGGTTACAGGTCCAACAGGTTCTGGTAAATCAACCACTTTGGCTTCGATGATTGACTTCATCAATGACAATCGTTATGACCATATTTTAACTGTCGAAGATCCAATCGAATTTGTACACCAATCTAAAAAGTGCTTGATCAACCAACGTGAAGTGCACCGTGATACACATGGCTTTAACGAGGCGCTACGTTCTGCACTGCGTGAAGATCCAGACATTATCCTTGTCGGTGAGATGCGTGACCTTGAAACTATCCGCCTTGCACTTACCGCAGCAGAAACAGGTCACTTGGTCTTTGGTACACTGCATACTACTTCCGCAGCGAAGACCATTGACCGTGTGATTGATGTATTCCCTGCCGAAGAAAAAGACATGGTGCGTGCCATGCTTTCTGAATCATTACAAGCTGTTATTTCTCAAACTCTATTAAAGAAAAATGGCGGTGGACGTGTTGCTGCACATGAAATCATGATCGGTATTCCTGCAATTCGTAACCTGATTCGTGAAAACAAAGTTGCACAGATGTATTCAGCAATTCAGACTGGTGCAAACTATGGTATGACCACACTGGATCAAAGCTTAAAAGCGCTGGTTGCCAAAGGTGTAATTAGTCCTCAAGTTGCGCGAAATGTCGCAAAACAACCAGAATCATTTCTATAAATAAGATGGACGATTGAGGCTTAAAAGATGGACTTTAATGACTTGCTCAATATGATGATTGAGCAGAAAGCATCCGACTTGTTTATTACCGCAGATGTAGAACCATCAATGAAAATTAATGGTCAAATCGTCCCTGTGGTAAAAACCAAGTTAAACGGCGAAATCATCATGCAATTGCTCAACTCAATCATGAGTGAGAAGCAACGCAAAGAATTTGCAGATACGCGCGAATGTAACTTTGCCATTACCAACAGAGATAAAACTGCCCGTTTCCGTGTCAGCGCTTTTCAACAACGTGATATGCCAGGTATGGTTTTGCGTCGTATCGAAACTAAAATTCCAACCATGGAAGAGTTAAAACTTCCACCTATACTCAAAGATCTAGCCATGACAAAACGTGGCATCATTATCTTTGTTGGTGCGACAGGTACCGGTAAATCCACATCTCTTGCATCGATTATTGGCTATCGCAATCAGAACTCCAAAGGTCATATCATCACCATTGAAGATCCGATTGAATTTGTTCACGAACATGCTGGCTGTATCATCACCCAACGTGAAGTTGGTATTGATACTGACTCTTTTGAAATTGCCTTGAAGAACACCTTGCGTCAAGCACCTGATGTTATTCTGATTGGTGAGATTCGTTCCCGTGAAACAATGGATTATGCGATTGCCTTTGCAGAAACTGGACATCTGGTCTTTGCGACACTACATGCCAACAATGCCAACCAAGCCATTGACCGCATTATTCACTTCTTTGAATCTGACCGTCATAGCCAATTGTTTATGGACTTATCTCTTAACCTTAAAGCTATGGTCGCACAGCAATTAATTCCAACACCAGATGGTAACTCGCGTCGTGCAGCGATTGAGATTCTGATCAACTCACCACTCGTTTCAGATCTCATCCGTAAAGGTGATGTACATGAAATCAAAGATTTGATGAAACGTTCACGCGAATTGGGTATGCAAACTTTTGACCAAGCCTTGTTTGACCTTTATAAAGCTGGTCAGATTACCTACAAAGATGCGTTGAAACATGCAGACTCACCAAATGATTTACGTCTACAAATCAAATTGGATGAAGAAGGTGGCGCGCAGTTATTGAATGCCAACAGCAAATTGACTTTTGATGGGCAATAAAGCAACACAAAATCTTTAAAAATGAAAAGGGAGCTTCTAAAAGCTCCCTTTTCATTTGTTGTATTTATGTGATTTTAACGCTTACGATAAGCTTCCTGACATTCAGGCTCATCACAATAACCATATAGATTTAGAGAATGACCAGTTAACTGGAAACCATGCTTCTCAGCAACTGTATGTTGTTCATGCTCAATGATATCATTAGTAAATTCAACGACTTTATTACAATTTTGGCAAACCAAATGATCATGATGATCTTCTTGCATAATTTCGAAAACAGAATGATTGTTTTCAAAATGATGACGCTGAATAATTCCAGCAGCCTCAAATTGTGTTAACACACGATATACGGTCGCTAGACCAACATCTTCACCTTGTTCGAGTAATGTTTTATAAATGTCTTCCGCGCTCAAGTGGTGTTGTCTTGAATTTTCTAATAATTCCAAAATCTTGATTCGTGGTAGGGTAACTTTAAGTCCAGCTTTGCGTAAATCTTGATTTGAAATAGGCATATAAAAAGGTCTCTCAACAAATTTTAAGTTGGAATATGCAACAGAGTTGAGATGCAGTATGATCTATCCTTGGATCAATTGCATCATAATTAATTTGGGATAGTGTAGCAAAATGCAAAAAATCATGCTGACGTTATTCGTCGCTTCTTTACTTGGTGGTTGCTCTGTATTTGGAGTATACAAAGTTGATATACCTCAAGGAACACCATTAACCCAAGCTCAAGCTTCAAAAATTCAAGTCGGTATGACCTACCAGCAAGTGAGATTCTTACTGGGTAGCCCAACAATTTCAGATCCAATGAATCCTGGACGTTGGGATTACATTTACAACTATATCCCTGGAACTTATGCAAAAAAAGCAAAAATTCCAGCAGCACATGGTCAACACTTAAAGGTTTATTTTGATCAATCAGGTATTGTAAACAAAATCGAAGGTTTGGAAACCATTCCTGAGTCACAACCCGGTTTACCCGCTTCTAAAGAAGCAATATTGAATGCGCCCCCACTATAGACACTTTGTCATAAAAAGAAACCCCTCTTTGAGGGGTTTTTCATATGCATTCAATTGTTTAAAGCGATTAGCTATAATCGCTTAAGATTTGAAGAGTAATTGCTGATAACGATTTCCACGGCAATAACGCCCAACAGGATTGGCTTTGGCGCGATTACGACGAATGTCTTTGGGATTAATGGTTAAAGCTCTATAGATTTCAACACGATCACCAGCTTCTAACAAATGTGCTTGATCTTTAATCTTGACACCAAAGATGCCAAAACTAAAATTTTCAGGCAATTCTACTTGCTCCGCCAGACCACTTTGGGCAATTGCATCAGCAACGCTCATGCCCAGAGAAAATTGTAACTCAATGTGAAATTGTTGCTTTTCGGTAGCATATGCTACCCAAATTTTAGCCACTTGATTCACCAATACCCTTAAATAAATTGTCCGATATATGCAACCAATGCCATTAAAATGGCTAAAGGTAAAATGATACGCACTGCAATACGCCAAATATTATAAAAGCCTTCTGAACTAAAATTAATTGCTTTTCGTAAGTGACTGATTTTCATCATCCAACCCACAAATATTGAATAAATCAAACAAATCAACAACCCCCAGATCATTAACAATGGATTAAATATCATCGAAATGTTTGGAATCGCCCAAATAAATAATGCCACCAAAAGCACAGCAAATTGAATTACCACAGCCACTTGGCGTTGCACTAACTGTTCTTTGCTCAATTGTAATAATAGAGCAGCGGAAATGATCGCAGTAAATAATAATGCATAAGCTGGAATTTGTGATGAAACAGCGAAGAAACCAAATGCTATTACTGCAATCAATTGTGCAATCCAGATCGGTAAAGCGGTTTTGCTTGCCTCATTGTGCTGTTGGACATTGAGCAAGCTTGTTTGCCAATACAACCCAAGACCTAACCCTGTTGCAACTAAAGCTAAAATTGTGGCATTACCCCACTCTTTAAACTCAACAGGCGTCACATGCCAAGTCTGCAAACCTGTTCCAAAAACCTGAGCCAAAGCCAATGAAACCAGTACGCCAACTGTTGTTAAACCGACCAAGAACTGACGCGGAACAAAAGATAATGCAAAAGCAACCACAGCACTGCCAACAAAAATCAAATGTGGCGCAACTGGAAGTTGAGCAATATGTACAGCACTAGCACTAATATTTGAAAGTATGCCACCCGCTAAGAATGGAATAAAAATGACTGCCAACCATCCTACAATACGCCAGGATTGTGATGCATCTGCGTCACGAGTTAAGCTAGACAAGGCATTTAATGCGGTTGTTTTAGAGCGTTTTGCTAAAGCAACCTCTAAATAGGTAATCGGCAATGCCAAAATCAGCATTGACACTAACCACAATATCCAAAAATCAATTTGTCGATCAATTTGAATACCCAGACTTGGTGCTAAGCCTGCGATAATCATGAATGATAAACAAAATGCCATGAGCGGCGATAACCATCGTGACATAGAATTATCCTGCATGAGGTGTTTCGTAAAAAGTTCTGCTATTTTGCCTTTGTCGATGCTGAAAATCAAAGCTTAAAAGAAAAAAGCAAATCACCCCTCGATGATTTGCTGCGCTAGACTTTTTTATAATCGCTCTTATTTCTTTTTATCCCCTCTGAATTTTTTTAATTAGAGAGCGGGTCATTTCCATAACTTAGGCTGAAATCAGCATGAGGTTATGAAAAAAATCGTGCAAACCAATTCTTGCCTTTTTTCTTTTCATTTTCTTTAATGATCCCCATCATATTTAATTTCACAGCTCCAACATAATCAGCGTCATCGTGCTGAATATGATTAATTAACCATTTAGACAAGACTTCATGTAATTCTTTTTCAATTGAATGACCTTGCTCAAAACTTTCACGGTAACTTTCTATACGCTTGATAAATAAATCATGGACACGTTTATGAGGAACACGATATTTATAACCTGCTTCTTCTTGTAAACTTTCTTCAAATGTAAAATGTGATTGCGTATAGTCGATAATATTATCGAGTATTTGTTTAATACGAACACGATCCGTTGCTATACCAATTTCATCAATTTCATTGATGTAATCCAAAATCCTTCTATGTTGATCGTCAATCACATCGATACCAGTATTATATTCTGGAATCCATTTCATCTTCATACGATCACCTTAAAAAATAATGTCTTGACCTTTAAAATCCATATTAACGAGAATCAAGTCAAATAAAAATGAACCGTATTACTCGGGATTCATTAAAAAAACCGCATTATTATTTAAGTTATTGTTTATATTAAATTAATATTATTAATCAAACTAAAAGAGTAAGATATTTTTTAACCAATATTAAAATTCAAATGATTTTATAGATGATTTAATTATCTATTTATAGGTTTAATTCATTAGATTAGATACATAGTTATTTCAACTCATCAATTAATATTAAACTAATGCTGATCTGCCTTGGTTATTCTGACTAAACTCGGGTCAGCAGCTTCACGCACCAAGCGCTCGACATGAGTGGTTGCAGTTTTTATCACCTTCCCCTCTTTAAATAAAATCATTTCACCTGGTTTATAAGCTGTCCATACTTCATTTTGAGTCAACGGTTCTGTTGTTATTACAGCTACACGATCTTCTTTGGTGGTAAATTGACTAAAATCGATATCGACATCAATATCAATTAAACGTGCATATTTAAAAGGATACTCTCTAACAATCCAATGCAGTTTGGTCGTCGCATAACTAAATAATGCTTGTCCATTGGAAAGACAGAAATTAAAAGTCCCATATTCTGCAATTTTAGGAGAGATTTCTTCTAGTAAAGCAAAAATATCATTTAGACTTGGCTCAAAATAACCAAATCTTAAAACCAGCTGTTCGAGTAAATAGCAAAATGCCAATTCACTGTCTGTACTGCCTACAGGCGTAAAGCGCCCCGACAAATGCGGATGAAAATTAAGTAAGTCGCCATTATGTGCAAAAATCCATTGTCTCCCCCACAATTCACGAATGAAAGGATGCGAGTTTTCTAAAGTGATTTTACCTTGTGTCGCCTTACGAATATGTGCAATCACATTGCGTGATTTAATCGGATAATTACGTACCAACTCAGCAATTGGCGATACGACTGCAGATTGATTATCCACAAATAAACGACAAGCTTTATCTTCAAAAAAAGCAATACCAAACCCATCAGAATGATCAGAGGTTATTCCTGCACGTTGAGAAAACCCACGAAACGAAAATGTAATATCGGTGGGTGCAGCACAGTTCATTCCAAGCAATTGGCACATAGCGTATTCATACAGCGTTTTATTTATAAGAATATTGTGCATGACTCCGCTTCCGCTTGCAAATCTCAATAACTGAAAATAACAGCATACAAGCGGATATTAGACCAAAGGAGTGAAATTGGGCATTGAAAGAAAAAAAAGGATATCTTTAGGCTTTCATACTTCATCGGCAAGTATAAAAAATTAGGCAGTACCCTTTGATCATTTAAACTTAGCGATTAACCATTTTATTGAGTACGAATTTTTTTGCGACTTCATTGACATCGAGAAATACAAAATAATCCAAGCAATTGAATGCTTCATCATGATATGCCTGCTTTGATAAGCGTGCATTCATTTTCAAATACACATCAAATAGTTTTGGAATTCTTTCATCTTGTGGAAAACTGTATTCTGGATGGCTCGGTTCAAAAGCGGGTTTAGCCTTAACATCAATTGATTGCTTAGCCGTCATTTTTTTAAGATGTTGGTGAGTGTAGTAAGCACGTGCTTTATTGTCTTCCAAACGAATGCTGACACAGCCCATCAGATGTTTGGCTTTCATTTTCCAAAGTACTGTAGGAACTAGATTTAACCAAAGTATCGACAGCGCACGTCCATTACGATAGCGAGGATGGACACAGGTACGCCCAATTTCAACAATATTTGATAGGTCTGAGAACTGTGAAACATCAAATTCTTGCGCGCTATAACTACGCGCAAGCTCATGACCTTGGATCAATTTTAAACGGGTATAAGCAACAATTTCATTGCTCCACTTATCTCTTAGTACGGCATGTTCACAATCAAGATCGTAAAGATCTTGATCTAAACCATTTTCAAAGTGGATACCAAACTGATCTGCAAATTGTACTGCGCGGAATTTTTGTACTTCTTTAAGCTGTTTAAGGTCTTCAACCCATTCAAATTTATATTGTGACTGTGCTTTTTTAGGTTTAGGCAAAGGTAAATTGAAGTTCTGGAAGTTCTGACGATACTGATTTAATTTTGCGAACATATTTTTAGACTCCTTGAGCTTTTACTTACACTAGGCAATCCACATGACACTTATATGACGAAAAAATGACCATTTCAAAACACACTACAAACGGTCATAGGGGATAAATCCCTCCTCCAATAAAAAACCAGTGTAAAAACACTGGCTTTGATCAGACAAAGTAGATTTATGCGTGATTGGACTTTGAGCGGTTGGTAATCAAAGTACCCACACCATGATCAGTAAAGATTTCTAATAATGTTGCATGAGGTACACGACCATCAACAATATGTGCACTGACCACCCCACCTTTTACGGCATCTAAAGCACAGCCTACTTTTGGAATCATGCCACCATAGATCACCCCTGTTTCGATCAGGCGATCAACTTCTTGTGTACTGAGTCCAGTGAGTAGATTTTTATTTTCATCTAAAACACCGCTAATATTGGTCAACAAGATCAGTTTTTCAGCACCTAAAGCTTCTGCAACTTTACCCGCCACTAAATCTGCATTGATATTATAAGTTTGACCATCTTCATCCACACCAAGCGGTGCGATCACTGGGATAAAATCACTTTGTGTAAACATTTCCAAGACATCGGTCTTTACACCAGTCACTTCTCCCACAAGACCTAAGTCAATCTGGGTCACTGTACCATCATCTTGAGTTTTTTCCATCAACAGCTTTTTGGCACGTAATAAATTACCGTCTTTACCTGTTAAACCAATTGCGCGACCACCATGCTTATTGATCAAGTTGACGATTGATTTGTTCACGCTGCCACCTAAAACCATTTCAACCACTTCCATGGTTGCTGGATCAGTTACACGCATACCATCAATACGATCAGACTCACGTCCTAACTGTTTTAATAATGAATCCACTTGCGGACCACCACCATGTACAACAATTGGATTTAATCCGACGGTCTTCAGCAAGACAATATCGCGCGCAAATGAACTTTCCAATGCAGGATCAGTCATTGCGTTACCACCATACTTCACAACTAGCGTTTTACCTGAAAAGCGTTGAATATACGGCAAAGCTTCTGTCAAAATTTGTGCTTTGTCGATGCCAGTGTGCTGGTGTGGCATTCGTCTCTCCTTAATGAGTTATAGCGGCTTGATCGATGAGTATGGATCGCGCAAAAAATCAATGTGCCTGTAAAATATCTTGGGCGATCATAGGATAGCGATCATGGAGCATAGACGCAAATGTCTGACGAATCTCATCTAAACGATTTTGACAATCGGCATCAAAACGAACGGTAAAATACTCCCCCGTATTGGATGCGCGAATAATGCCGAACCCATGTTCAAAATCAAGTCGAACCCCATCAATTTTACTTAATTCAGCACCAAACTGATGACTGAGATGCTCAATTTCATTCAGCACAATTTTTGGATCTGTATGGTGGGTACTGATATAAGTATCTTCAGTATAAAAACGATCAGGATAAGAAGCTAAAATTTCTGACAATGTGGCTTGAGGAAAATGACATAAGTATTCCATCACACGCAAAGCAGCATATAAGCCATCGTCATAGCCAAGCCCACGCCCGTCGTTAAATACATAATGACCCGCATACTCGCCACCAAACACAGCATGTCCTTTTGACTGCGACATATACTTACGTAAAAAACTACTGCCTGTACGAATCATTTTCGCTTGTCCACCTAAGTGCTCAACGACCTGACGCACCATAGAGGAACATTTCACATCAAAAACAATTTCATGTTGTGGATGATCTTTTAAACACATTTGTGCAAATAGAGCCAACAGTCGATCAGCCGAAATGATATGCGCATTTTCATCGAGTAGAACAACCCGATCTCCATCACCATCTAAAGCAATCCCTATATCCGCTTGATGATTGAGTACATTCTGACGTAACAATTCTAAATGTGTCGCTTGTGATGGATCTGGTGCATGATCTGGAAAATTACCATCCGCATTACAACGCAAAGCAATTACTTCGCAACCGAGCTTCTTCAACACAAGATTGGCACAAAACCCAGCCGAACCATTTAAACCATCAATCACCACTTTTAAAGGTCTGGTTAATTGAATATCGTTAAGTAGTGTGGATTGATAAGATAAACAGAACTCAGATTTAATGTGGTGCGATGTTGTTTTAAACCCTGATACTGGCATACGCTCCACAGACTGGGTGTTTTGCAGATATTGTGCAGCTTGAACCCCAATATATTGGATCATTTCTGGAGATGGTGGCTCAGACTGAATAATCCATTTAATACCGTTATCCGTTTTAGGGTTATGGCTGGCGGTCACCATAATGCCATTCCCCTGCGTATTACGTGCGGCAAAATACAATTGAGGTGTGGAACAACACCCTATTTCAGTCACATCGATGTCTTTATGTTGAAATACTTGTTTGATAATTTGAGCAAAAACGGGGCTGCTTAAACGTGCATCATAGCCCAAAGCCACTTGTGATTGACCCTTTTCAATGAGTTGATTTGCCAAGGCATCAGCAATGCCCTGAATTAACTCAGGTTTCATCATTTCAACTTTTCCACGAATGTCATATGCACGGAAAATTTGAAAAGGAAAATCATTCATTTTCATCATAAGCAAAAACTTCTATTTGCCAACCCTCTATTACTCAACTTTCATTTTGATCATGATGAGTAAACAATTCATTTATTTGAGAATTTATTCTAGGGCTTAATGCAATTTATCAACAAATTCTTCATAATATATTCAGTTTTCTACTTGGCTTTATACATACTTTTTGTTACATATCAAAAAAATACTTTAAAAAGCCTGATAACTCAGGCTTTTTAAACAAGTGTTAAACGATTAGTTTTTGCCTGTATGACCAAAGCCACCAGCACCGCGTTCTGTCGCCTCAAACTCATCCACAATATCAAATTGCGCTTGAATTACAGGTACCAACACATATTGTGCCAAGCGCTCACCAGGTTCTAAAGTAAACGTTGTTTGACCACGATTCCACACAGAAACCATCAATTCACCTTGATAGTCTGAATCAATCAATCCAACTAAATTACCCAACACGATACCATGCTTATGACCTAAGCCCGAACGCGGTAAAATTAAGCCTGCAAATTGAGGATCTTCGATATAAATCGCCATCCCTGTTTTTACTAAAACGGTTTGACCTGGTTCAATTTGAATCGCTTCATCAACACATGCGCGCAAATCCAAACCTGCAGAGCCTGTAGTTGCATATGTAGGCATTGGCCATGCTTGACCTAAACGTGGATCAAGTACCTTTACTTGAACTTTCATATTGAAATCCTTGCTTAAATAAAAAAATTAAATGCACTTTGCACTCTTGCTAAGTTGCCTGTGCATCAACAGTCAGGCTACAGAACAAGCAAAGTGCATATTTCAAAATTAGCGTTTTAATAACGCTTTTAGATTCTGTAAATACTGTTGAGCCTGTTGTTTTGGATCAACATTTTCAGCAAGTTTTTTCTTACGCCCCAACCAATCCAGCTCATCCTGTGGCAGTTCATCTAAAAAGCGACTCGGCGTCATTTGCTTCATTTGCCCACCGTTTTTACGCTGCTCAGCCAAAGTTAAAGTTAAACCTTGTTGTGCACGGGTAATGCCCACATACATGAGACGGCGTTCTTCCTCAATGGTTTCCGCGGCAATCGAGTTCTTATGTGGTAAAAGTTCTTCTTCCAAGCCCATAATATAAACAAATGGAAATTCCAAACCTTTGGAAGCATGCAGTGTCAAAAGATTAACTTTGTCAGTGTCTTCATCTTCCTGTTGCTGCTCTAACATATCCAGTAAGACCATTTTACGAATTACACTTTCAATGTTCTTTTCATCCACATCTTCTGCACGATTGATTAAACTCTGGATACTGGTATAAAGCATTTCGACATTATCCAGTTTGGTTTTTTCTTGTGCCGGCGTCGCTGCAGTTTCACGAAGATAATCAATATAACCGGCTTCATTCATCATCTGACGAATTTTAGGAACAGGTTCATCGTCATCCAGCAATTCACGAGTAAAATCATTGATAAAGCCTGCAAACTCAGCCAACTGTGTGGTTGCCTTTTTCGGCATCACCATTGTCAAACGCTGATCACTGGCTGCTGCCAATAAAGATAAATGGTTTTCCTGCGCAAATAGCCCCAATTTTTCCAATGTCACTGGACCAATGGCACGTTTAGGCGTATTGATGATGCGTAGGAATGCACTATCGTCTTCAGGGTTAATAATGACACGCAAATAGCTCATGACATCCTTGATTTCAGCGCGTCCAAAGAATGATTGTCCACCCGATAACTTATAAGGAATCTGCATTTGTCGAAGTTGAGTTTCCAGTACGCGAGCTTGGAAGTTACCACGATAAAGCACCGCATAATCCTTCCAATTCTTACCATTCATTAATTTATGCGTAAGCAAGTCTTTAACGACACGTTCTGACTCATCATCATCATTTCGGCAAGTAATCACTCGAATCACTTCACCATGCCCTTTATCACTCCACAATTTTTTATCAAAAATATGCGGATTGTTTTCGATTACATGGTTGGCTGCTTTTAAGATACGACTGGTTGATCGGTAGTTTTGCTCAAGCTTGATGACTTTTAAATTGCGGAAATCCTCTTTAAGTAACGCCATATTCTCAGGCTTGGCACCACGCCATGCATAAATGGACTGGTCATCGTCGCCTACAGCAGTGAATTGCCCCATGACCCCGACCAATAATTTTACCAAAATATATTGGGCTGTATTGGTATCCTGATATTCGTCTACCAACAAATAACGCACACGGTTCTGCCAACGATCACGCACTTCGGCATTCTCTTGTAACAGCCGTGTTGGCATCACAATAAGATCATCAAAATCTACTGCATTATAAGCACGCAGGTTTCGCTCATATAGCTGATACAAATGGGCAAATTGGACATCTTCGGGTGTTTCACAGGTGGTATGTGCTTGCTCAGGCACAATCAGATCATTTTTCCAATCAGAGATCTTCTTCATGGCTTTGGCAATCAAATCTTTACTTTCAGCACCTGACAAATTATCACGATGCATTAAGTCCATCAGGATTCGTTTACAGTCATCCGAGTCAAGAATTGAAAAATTATTTTTAAGTGGTGTATTTTTAAGCTCTATACGTAATAGATTTAAACCAAAGGTATGGAAAGTTGAGACTGAGAGCCCTTTACCTTCTTCTTTACCCAATAATTTACCAACACGCTCTTTCATTTCACGCGCTGCTTTGTTGGTAAAGGTCATTGCTGTAATTCGGTGTGCAGGAATACCACATTGCTGTACAAGATAAGCAATTTTTCTTGTAATTACTGAAGTTTTACCTGAACCCGCCCCTGCAAGTACTAACAAGGGTCCTTGAGTATATTTCATGGCTTCAAGTTGCTTGTCATTTAGTTGACTTGCTTTCGACATTGTTCATCCTCATCAAACTTCGAGCTCGATTATAGTCATCTAAAGTAGACTTGCAAAATGCTTAATTTGAATTTTTCCGACATAAAAAAACCACGTTTAGATGGTTTACTTTAAATAGCGTATTCGGTGATCTATTTTGCTTGTTGAGTTTCAATCACTACCTTTTTTTATACAATCATTATGCCCATTTTAAATTGCAGTTGGTTGCTCAGCCATTTAAGACACTCCCTATTCTCCTTAAAAAATCATCGTCGATTATTTTCCAAACAGTTTGCTTGAGTAAAATATAGGCTAGATACATCAGCACTTTTTTAGCATTAAATCACCAGTTAATAGTGAATCATCTGCTATATCAACCATAAAATAAAAAAGGAATCATAAAATTATGATTCCTTTTCAAACACTTAAACCAAAAAGAATAAGTATTTATCGTTTTTAGCTTGCAGCGTAAATGCTGATTTCTACACGACGGTTTTGTTCACGACCAGCAGCAGTTGAGTTATCTGCGATTGGATTTTGTGAACCATAACCTTGAGTATCAATACGGCTTTGAACACCTTGACCTCTCAAATAGTTTGCTACAGAAGCAGCACGGTTTTGTGACAATGGGATATTGATTGAATCATTACCAGTATTATCAGTATAACCAGTCACAAGAATTACGCTCTTGTTGTCTTCTTTCAATGTTTGAACAACTTTGTTCAACGTACCGTAGAAGTTAGGTTTGATGTTTGCCTTGTTGGTATCAAAAGTAATGCTACCTGGCATAATCAATGCAACAGAGCCATCTGGATTACGGCTAACTTCTACACCAGTACCCTGCATTTGTTGACGTAATTTTTTCTCTTTATTGTCAAGGTAAAGACCAGCACCCGCACCTAAAAGTGCGCCAATTGCTGCTGCACGGTTGTTTTGTGCAGAACTGTTTGCGTTACCACGAGACAAACCATAACCTGCCGCCGCACCGATCAAACCACCTAAAGCAGATTTGTCGTATTCCATACCGCCGATGTTATTACCAGTCGTTTGACAGCCAGAAAGTACAAGAGCCCCAGCTGTAAGTGTTGTAATTAATAGTGCACGCATTGCATGCCTCCAAGTTGTGTTTTTTGTTAGGGTAATTTTGGTATAAAAAACAAAGCGCCACTATAGACGTTTTGTTAAAATTCACATTTTTTTTTACATTTTGTAATATTTACAACAAAATTAACAAAACTGATCATCATAATTTATACATAGTCATTAAATGTACCTTTTTAAATTAAATCGTAACGACTATATTGTGTACTTTGAGCACACATTCACCATAAATCACTAGGACTGTTCTATGTCATCTCAGCAGCAGAAGCAACCTATTTTAAAAAAAATTACGAAAGGGCTAACCGTTGGTACAGTGATCACTGGGAGTACTTTTTTTCATGGTCCGCCAGTGCTTGCTTTAGGTCTGACTAAATTGTTTAAAAAGTCCAAGAAAGTGGATGAAACCAACATTAATATCACCAATAGCTGGCTAGCTATAAATAACTGGTTGATTGACCATGTTTTACCAGAAACACAATGGGATATCAGTGTTGATGACAATCTCGATCTGAATATGCAGGGACGTTATTTAATGACCTGTAACCATCAAAGCTGGGTAGATACCACAGTCAACCAATACTTCGGCTTAACTCGTATGCCTTTGACCCGTTTTTTCACCAAATGGGAACTTATATTTATTCCCTTTGTTGGGCAAGCCTTTAAAATTTTAGGCTTCCCAATGATGAAGCGACATAGTAAAGCGCAAATTGCAAAAAATCCAGAACTCAAATATCGCGATTTGGAGGAAGCACGAAAAGCCTGTGAACAGCTTCTCAGCCAGCCATTCACCCTATTAAACTATTTGGAAGGTACCCGATTTACCCAACAAAAGCATGACCAACAACACTCTCCTTTCACCCATCTGCTTAAACCAAAAGCAGGAGGATTAGCGCTTGCTTTAAGTATCTTGGGTGATCAAATTGATGCTTTGGTGGACATGACCATTGTTTATCCAGATGGTGCACCTGGTTACGGTGAATTTTGGTTGGGTGAAGTGCCCCGAATCGCTGTAAATATGCGTAAAATTGAAATTCCAGATTGGGTACTGGGCGGGAACTATGAAGACGATGCGGAATATCGTCAACGTTTTCAAAATTGGGTGGATCAGTTATGGGCTGAAAAAGATCAGTTGATCAGCACCATGAAAGAAAAATATAAAAGCTAATCTCAGCTTTTTTGTAAATTCAATGTAAAGGATTGGCATGACAGAGCAAGTTAACGCCCCTCAACAAGAGGCACAACCCAAACAAGAGATGTCACGAGGATGGTGGATATCATTTGGTTATGACATCTTTATGATGTTTATCATTTTGTTTAACTTATTCTGTTTATGTGCCAATGCCTTTTTGATGAGCAATTTTGGCGATTGGTTGTTTAATGAAATTCAGCTTCCCCAAGTATTACAGTACTACAAAACGGATTTACATCCCTGGGTGATTAAAACAGAAAGTTGGTTTATTACTTTCTTGGTTGTTGAGTTGGGCATCCGTTGGTTGATTGCTATTGTCAACAAACATCATGCCCGTTGGTTCTTCTTCCCTTTTATTCACTGGTATGAAATTTTAGCCATTATCCCCTATCTACGTTTTTTACGTTTAATTCGGGCAGGCATCATTGCATATCATTTTCATGAATTAGGCTATAAGGTCATTCCTGACAGTATCATGAGACGTATCGTCTTTTATTATCGTGTACTGATGGAAGAACTTTCTGACCGTGTTGTCATCACTGTGATTGATGGGATCAAACATGAACTTGACACCAGTTCGAGTCATAAAAAGATCATTCATGACTTGGTTGATCACCACCGAGAACGTTTTGCACAGACTTTGGCTGAAATTTTACAGGAGTCTTTGGCTGTAGAATTAAAAGCACAAAGCACTCAAATTACCCACAATGTTGGGCAAATCGTTCGTCAAGCCATTGAAGATACCCCCCAACTCACTCAATTATTAAGATTGATTCCGATTGCAGGTAGCATGATTGAAAATCAAATTCAAAATATTGGACAACAACTGGGAGAAAACATTACTCAAGGCTTAGTGCAACCATTTACCCAAGGTAGTGTTCAAAATCCAAACGCAACTTATCAACTTATTTCTACCAAGCTAAGTCAGATAAATATTGAAAATCAGCATCTTGAAGAATTAGTTGAATCTGTTGTCTATGAAAGTTTAGAATCATTAAGAAAGCAAGTGAAAGTAAAACAATGGCAAATTGAATTAGAAAAAAATGATCAGGTCAAAGATTGAGTGATTCAAAGAATAAGCAATTCATTGAAAATATTTGTATCTTTGCTAGAGAAATCATTGAATATGTTCTAGCATTTGCCCTAATTTACAATTTGACTTTAGATAGAAAAATTTAGGTCACAAGCCTTTTAAGGAACAATTATGGCTGATATACGGATTACAGGCAGAATGGTTAATTTTACCCGATTAACCTTCGATACTAATGATCATGATGCCATCCGCCAGCAATTAACTTCAATGATGAGTGAAACCTCTTATCAAGGGGCTTTGGTCATTATTGATACCACAGTTGAACAAGAGCTTATCGCCTTGATTCAATTGATTATCAGCTTAGATTTACAGCCAATGGCTGTGATTGATGGTTTGTTGGGTGATCAAGCCAGAGCAATTCAATTCCCTGTTTTGCCTGCCGATCGTCCTTTACAGCGGATTAAACCCACTAAAGAACAAGTGGTTGAAACACCTGTAAAACAGCCTGATCAACCAACAAAAACTACAACAGTGAATACGCCTAAAACATTAAGTCATGCAACCTCATATCATGATGAAATTTTAAGAACGGGGCAATGTATTGTTCAAGACCACGGCGATGTCATTCTAAATGCTGGTATCAATAGTGGTTCAGAAGTCATTGCTTCAGGAAATATACATATCTATGGCAGTGTTCGTGGTAGAGTCATCGCTGGTGCAGGTGGGAATACCACTGCAAGAATTTTTTGTCATTCATTAGAAGCCGAATTGGTTTCTATAGCAGGAACATATTGTGTAGCAGATGATATTCCGCAAGATGTCATAAAAAAAGCTGTACAAATTTACTTGAATGATCAGCAAGAGCTAGTATTTGAAGCTTTGCAATTTTAAGGTATAAATTAAACACCATATAAAACTCGTTCAATCGAGTAAATGACCATAACAGGAGTGGATTCGGTGGCCAAAATTGTTGTCGTTACATCAGGCAAAGGTGGCGTAGGTAAAACTACGACGAGTGCATCTTTTGCAACAGGATTAGCCCTACGTGGTCATAAAACTGTTGTGATTGATTTCGATGTGGGGTTGCGTAATCTTGATTTGATTATGGGCTGTGAACGTCGTGTTGTTTATGATTTTGTTAATGTCATCAATAACGAAGCGCGCTTACAACAAGCCTTGATTCGTGATAAAGATATTGAAAATTTATATATTTTACCTGCATCACAAACACGTGATAAAGATGCCTTAAGCGATGATGGTGTCGCACGTGTAATTGATGAACTTTCTCAAGAGTTTGATTACATTATTTGTGACTCACCTGCAGGGATTGAACGTGGTGCGATTTTAGCCATGTATCATGCAGATGAAGCCATTATTGTGACCAACCCTGAGATTTCTTCTGTTCGAGATTCTGACCGTATTATTGGAATGCTCGACAGCAAAACGAAAAAAGTTGAAAACAACGAAGGACGTGTTCGTAAACATTTATGTATCACACGTTTTAACCCTGAACGTGCCGATAAACAAGAAATGTTGACCATTGACGATATTTCTAAAGATATCTTACGTGTGCCTACTCTTGGTGTTATTCCAGAGTGTCCAAGTGTGCTTCAGGCATCGAATGAAGGTAAACCTGTCATTCTTTACCAAGAAGCTTCTGCTGGACAAGCGTATGATGATTTAGTTGCTCGTTTCTTGGGTGAAGAACGTCCTTATCGTCACATTACAGTGAAACCTAAGGGTTGGTTAGCACGATTATTTGGAGCGTAGAAATGGCAGGATTTTGGAGTAAACTTTTTAGCAACGATGACAAACCATCTAGCGCCCAAACTGCTAAAGATCGCTTAAAAGTTATTGTTGCTTCTGAAAATGGTTTGGGCAAACGCCTGAGCCAAGACAAGATTGATCAAATGAAAAAAGAAATCATGCAAGTGGTCAATCGTTATGTACGTGGTGTGGATGAACAGCATATTCAAATGCAAGTTCGTTCAGAAGCCAACATTGAAATGTTGGAAATGAATATCAATTTACCTGAAGAACGATAATTTCATTATTGATTAGTCAAGTGAATTGATTCAGGGCAAAATATGTCGCGGAGTTAGAAAAGCATCGCTTTTACTCTTGCTAGATATTTTGCCCTTTTATTTTAGATTTTATTCAGCTAAATATTGTATTTATCCGTATTAGCGTAAATATCAATAGCTTTTATATAATGCTGCAAACTAAGATAAACAATTAGATTTAGATTTTTTGAGGAGATGCTGTTATGGCACTTTCACAGCCAGCAACGTTCAATGAAGAATGGTCAGACGAGCGTGTATTTGCCTATTTAGATCAACTTCCTCCTGAAGGAATCAACACAGATTTCCATGTGTTGTATCATGCTTTTAAGCATATGCGTCCTTTTGATTATGAACGCTTATTGACTAAGTTTGTCGCTGATGGTCGTGACATTAATGCAACCAATCCCGAAGGTCAGCGTATTCATGACGTGATTGCTGAATACCCGCGTCAAAAAGAAGGTTTCTTAGAAGTATTGGCAAAGTTTGCTTAAACATTCAAAAGGAATAATGACGAACTTTTAAAAAGTTTAGACTTATTTGATACAAACGCTCGATGAATATCATCGGGTGTTTTTTTATGAATAGTAAAGCTAGAGCAACGCATATATGATTGTGTACTAATTTTTTGTATTAGATATAAATATTGACGATCACCAAACATCAAAGATTTTAGGATTAATGCTAGGTGACTTTTTTGTGACCTTATTCTCCCTCTCATGAAGATCCATTGTTGAAGTTAAAACATAGAGTTATTCAAAATAATCACCAGTTTACTTCACAAATACACCTTGAAAGATATAACTTATCATTAACCAAAAAAAACCCAGCTTACGCTGGGTTCTTCGAATCAAGTCAGTGCTTAGTGAGCAGCGAATTGGTTCATTGTGTTTTTAGCATCGTCATGCGCTTTAAGTGCATTGTCACCAGAGAAGATTTCTTTGTGATCATCACCGATGTCTGAACCAGCCATTGCTTGGTGTTTAACACAAGCAATACCACCGCGGATTTCTTTACGCTGTACGCCAGCAACATAAGCCAACATACCTTCAGAACCGAAGTAACCTTGTGCAAGCTCATGAGTTGAAAGCGCAGCAGTGTGGTAAGTCGGAAGTGTGATCAAGTGATGGAATACACCTGCTTCACGAGAAGCATCTGCTTGGAAAGTACGGATTTTTGCATCAGCATCAGCAGCTAATTCAGTGTTATCGTACTCAGCGCTCATTAATTTAGCACGGTCGTAAGCAGAAACATCTTTACCTTCAGCAACCCAACGATCGTAAGCTTGTTGACGGAAGTTTAAAGTCCAGTTGAATGATGGGCTGTTGTTATAAACAAGCTTCGCATTTGGAACTGTTTCACGTACACGGTTAACCATGTGAGCGATTTCTTCAACGTTTGGAGTTGCAGTTTCGATCCAAAGAAGGTCAGCACCATTTTGTAAGCTAGACACACAGTCAAGTACAACACGGTCAATTTGAGTACCTTCACGGAATTGATATAAGCCAGAAGCTAAACGCTTAGGACGGTGTAATTTACCATCACGTTTGATCAAGATTTCATCTTCTTGAGCATCAGCAATATCAATTTCTTGAGTATCTAAGTAGCTGATATATTGAGAAGCAATGTCACCTGGCTCTTTAACCACTGGGATTTTTTGAGTCAAGTCAGCGCCTTCAGAGTCAGTACGTGCAACGATGATACCGTCATCAAGACCCATTTCTAAGAATGCATAACGTAATGCATGGATTTTAGCGATGAAGTCTTCGTGTGGAACTGTTACTTTACCAGCTTGGTGACCACATTGTTTCGCATCAGATACTTGGTTTTCGATTTGAAGGGCACAAGCACCAGCTTCAATCATTTTACGCGCAAGTAAATAAGTTGCTTCTTCGTTACCGAAACCAGCATCGATGTCCGCAATAATTGGCACAACGTGAGTTTGGAAACCATCGATTTGAGCAGTAATTTCAGCAGCTTTTGCAGTATCACCTGCTTCTTGAGCTTTTTTAAGCGCACGGAATAAATCGTTTAATTCTTTCGCATCAGCTTGACGTAAGAATGTATAGATTTCTTCGATCAATGCAGGTACAGAAGTTTTTTCGTGCATAGATTGGTCAGGAAGAGGACCGAATTCTGAACGAAGTGCAGCAACCATCCAACCAGAAAGGTAGATGTAACGTTTGCTTGTTGTACCGAAATATTTTTTGTTCGCGATCATTTTTTGTTGCGCGATGAAACCATGCCAGCAACCTAATGATTGAGTATATTTGCTAGAATCTGCATCATATTCAGCCATATCACGACGCATGATCGCAGCTGTGTATTTAGCGATATCTAAACCAGTTTTGAATTGGTTTTGCATCTGCATACGAGCAGCATCTTCTGGGCTAATATCGCGCCATGTGCTTCCGAATTTTGCTTTTAATTCACGGATTGCATCAATCGCTGTTTGGTATGTAGTCATGATATGTTCCTGTAATAATATTAGGATTTCATCAATCGAAGAGCCAAATCCACTCGGTATTTGATTGTTCAGATTTAGAACACTTCGTTGTTATGAAGTTAGCTTAGATTGAGTGCCTAAATTAATCCAATATTTTGAGTTAATTTTCAGTATTTATTTAAAAAATATATAGATCAAAGTCGTATTATAATTATGTAAGAATTTTTTAAGCCTTTATTTTTTCTTTAATTTTAAATCATCTCAATCAAAGAACTTTGATTAATTATGCACCAGATTGCTCAATTTATATTTATTAGACTTAAGTCTGAACTTGTTAAAAATATACTTGAAGTTGTTTTTTTTGATGTAAAAATATACAAACACTGAACTTCTTATGCTTTAAATGAGTACCATATTTGCTGTTTGGAAGGCGCAAAGCTCATTGCAAAGTACACTTTCATATAGAATCTCAAACATGATGATTTGTATTTTTGAAAGTGTTTAACCTATCCAATACAATTACGCACAAAACTACCTTTAGAAATCTCATAATAAGTAGGGTCTGTTGTTGTTTTTTCATCTACTTTTTACACAAAAGCATTTCCTTATGGCATAATCCAATGTGATTTCTAAATTTTATTTTCGGTATTTTTTTTATGAATCTGGAGCGGGTCGATCTTAACCTCTTAATTTACCTTGACGTTCTTTTACGTGAAAAAAATGTGACTCGTGCAGCTGAACAGTTGGGTGTAACGCAACCAGCAATGAGTAATATTTTACGTCGTCTGCGTAATTTATTTAATGATCCTCTTTTGATTCGCTCATCAGAAGGTATGACACCAACAGAACGTGCACTAGAATTACAACCACGTATCCGTGATGCCCTCTCTGACTTATCGATGATTTTAGAACCACGTACTGAGTTTCGACCATATACCAGTAACCGTGTCTTTCGCATTATGACTTCAGACTATGCGGAGGCAACTTTAGTTCCTCGTTTAGTTAAAGCACTACGCTCAGAAGCCCCGAATGTGGTTCTTGACTTTCTTACGCCAAGTGACGTGTCTTACCGAGATATGGAACAAGGTAAAGTTGATTTAGCGATTAATCGCTTCAATGAAATTCCACAAAGCTTCCACCAAGTTTTAGTGTGGCGTGACAGCTTTTCTTGCCTACTTAATAACAAACATCCTGCTTCAAGCAACTTAAATCTTAAAAGCTATTTAGATGCACAGCATATTTGGGTTTCAAAAACGGGAATGGGTGTAGGATTTGGAGTAAACCCTGAAAAGCAAGCTGGATTAGGTTGGATTGATCAAGCCTTAGAACGTATTGGTCAAAAACGTAAAATTTCTGTGTTTACCCGCCATTATCAAATGCCAGCATTATTGGCATCGAATGTAGATTTGATTGCCACTTTGCCGACGCGTATTGCTCGCTTACAAGCGAAAAGCCAGAACTTATTAATCAAAGATCCTCCATTTTATATTCCTGAGTTTGAGTTAAAAATGGCATGGTGTCCTTTACTACATCATCACCCTGCTCATCGTTGGTTACGTCAACTGATTCTTTATGTTGCACGCCAAATGATTGAAGAAGAAAACCGTGAATTCATGCAAAATAATTCACATTTTTCGCAATATTAAGATAAATTTCTTAAATTCTTATCATTTCAAGCTTATACTCATTCCAAATCGGTAGTGGATTTCTTCACTACCGCCCCTTTTTATGTGTTAATTTATTATGTATTCATAACTTCTCATAATAATGATGATCCACAGGTGGATTCGTGAGCCTCTTCCAGAATATCCTAATTATCGCAGTACTCATTGCAGGAGCTGGTTTTTTATCTTTAACTGAAATCGCACTTGCCGGTGCGCGTAAAGTTAAACTCAAAATTCTTGCCGAATCTGGCGATGAGCGAGCACAAAAAGTCTTAGACTTACAGCAAAACTCTGCCGATTTCTTTGCTGCCTCCCAAATCGGGTTAAATGCAGTCGCGATTCTAGGTGGTATTTTAGGTGAAGGCGCATTCCGCCCTTATTTCTTTGAATTTGTTTCTCGCTTTTATGTAGGTCCGTGGGCTGAAACCATCAGCTTTGCACTGTCCTTTACTTTAGTAACCTCGCTATTTATTCTTTTTGCAGACTTAATGCCAAAACGTATGGCAATGATTGCACCTGAAAAAATTGCAGTTGCAGTCATTAATCCAATTCAAGTTTTTATCGTCATCTGTAAACCTTTGGCTTGGTTTATCAATGCCGTTGCAAACCTATTGTTCCGCCTGTTCAAAGTGAATACCACCCGCGAAGACAACATCACTTTCGATGATATTTCAGCAGTGATGGATGCTGGTGCTCAAGCAGGCGTGCTACAAAAACAAGAACACCATTTTATTGAGAACGTGTTTGAGCTTGAAGAGCGTAATGTTCCCTCAAGTATGACACCACGTGAAAATGTGGTGTTTTTTACATTAAAAGAGCCAGAGGAAAGCATTCGTCAAAAGTTAGCGGAATATCCCTATTCAAAATTTTTAGTTTGTAATGAAACGATTGATCAAGTGATTGGCTATGTGGATGCTAAAGATATTTTAGTTCGCATTCTCAACAATCAAAAAATCAATCAATTAAACGAATCGACCATTCGTACTGTGTTGAGTATTCCAGACACGCTGACTCTTTCTGAATTGCTTGACCGTTTCCGATCAAGTAAAGAAAAGTTTGCTGTCGTGTTTAATGAATATGCATTGGTCGTCGGCGTGATTACCCTATCGGATATCATGATCACGGTAATGGGTGATTGGGTAACCCCAATGGACGAAGAGCAACAAATTATCAAACGGGATAATAATTCGTGGCTGATTGATGGAAGTACGCCCATTGAAGACATGAAGCATGCGCTAGAAATTGATGAAATGCCAGATGAAGAAAACTATGAAACTTTGGCAGGTTTTATGATGTACCAATTAAGAAAAATTCCTAAACCTGCAGATACTGTTATTTTTGGCGGCTATAAATTTGAAGTAGTCGATGTCGATCATTTTAAAATTGATCAGCTTTTGGTGACCCGCTTACTTGAAAGACCAGAACTACCAACATCTGAAGAAAACCCTTCTTCATAGCCATTTATTTACTACAAAAGCTCAGTTTCCTTACTGAGCTTTTACCAATAAAAGATTCCCTTTATCACAAAAGCTTTGCTCTTTTATGTTATTCCTATCACATTTATTCATAATATTTTGAAATATGAAAATTACCATGAATCCCCTATTCAAAAACAATATTAAAATAAAAATATATAAATCAATGCATTAAACTTTATAACCATTTTGGTGCAAAAATGAATGACGTTTTTAAATATCTGTTTTAAATACTCTATTTATTAAAAAAATAGTCACTCATTTAATATTTCTACAAATATATTTAAATTTAATCAAATAACTATTAGCATTCTTCTGCTTAAAAAACTAAAAGACTTCTGCAATAAAAGTCTCATTCAAGGATTGAACTATGCTAACCGTATTAGGTTTAGGCATGATTTTATGCTTTATGTATTTAATTATGTCTAGACGAATGACTGCACTTGCTGCGCTCACACTTATCCCAATTCTATTCGCACTCATCGCTTACGGTCTTGGCTTCTACGTGGACAGTCTAGGGCATATTGAAATCAAAGAACTTGGCGAAATGATGTTAGAGGGTGTTAAAAAGCTTGCCCCTACTGGCGTGATGCTATTATTCGCCATTCTCTACTTTGCCATCATGATCGATACAGGTCTGTTTGATCCTTCAGTCAAATTCATTTTAAGACTGGTTAAAGGTGACCCGTTAAAAGTCGTCATTGGGACAATTACTTTAACCTTAATTGTTTCTTTAGACGGTGATGGCTCAACCACCTACATGATCTGTGTAGCCGCAATGTTACCACTTTATAAACGATTGGGTATGAGCCCACTGATTATGGCATGTTTAATGATGCTTGCCAGCGGAATTATGAACCTAACTCCTTGGGGTGGTCCAACTGCTCGTGCTGCCAGTGCATTACATGTAGAAGCAAGTGATATCTTTGTCCCGATGGTCTTACCGATGTTGATTGCCATTCTATGGTTATACTTCGTTGGTTTTATGTATGGGCGTATGGAACGTAAGCGTTTAGGGATTATCGAACTCGATGTCAGTCATGGAGATGATATTCAGATTTCAACTAATCCTGAAGCAAACCGTGCACATTTAAGATGGTTCAATGGTTTATTAACCGTTGTATTAATGATCTGTTTGGTGAAAGGTGTTTTACCTTTACCTATTCTGTTTATGATCGCGCTTTGTATTGCACTGGTTGTGAACTACAAAGATGTAGATATGCAAAAGTCTTTAGTCGCTCATCATGCAGGCAGTGCGCTAAACGTTGTGGGTATCATTTTCGCAGCAGGGATCTTTACGGGGATCTTAACAGGAACAGGCATGGTCGATGCCATGTCTAAAGAATTGGTGGCGATTATCCCACAGAGTATGGGTCCATTTTTAGCACCCATTACCGCTGTGATTAGTATGCCGTTAACCTTCTTTATGTCAAATGATGCGTTCTACTATGGTGTATTGCCGATTCTTTCAGAAGCTGCAAGTCACTATGGGATTACACCCGTAGAAATGGCACGTGCTTCAATTGTTGGGCAGCCTGTACATTTACTCTCACCACTGGTTCCATCCACTTATTTATTATGTGGATTGGCTGGGATTGAATTTGGGCAACATCAAAAGTTCACGATTAAATGGGCGATTCTCACCTGCTTAGTCATGCTCGTTGCAGCAATGTTACTTGGCGTATTCCCGTTATATTCAACCATGCATTAAACGCCATACATGAATTAAAAATGCACAAAAGCCGATATTAATATCGGCTTTTGTGCATTTAGTGGTATAAGCACATACCCAGCTTAAAAATATTCCTGACTTTTGGCGCTATTTACATAAATAGAAGTATTTGAATCAAACAAAATTGCCTAAAATTCATGAAAAATTGTATGTTTTTAGACTAAAAAAACGATAAATCATTTCAATCTATTTAAAAATTTTTTCAAGAAAAGGAGATACAAATAATCCTTTTGGATCATATCGTTTTAATACCTGTCCTGCGGATTGAATCGTTAAATCATTACTTTGACCGAATGCATGTACTTTAGGTAATTCATTTTCTAAGTAATTTACATTGTCCCATGCCTTGTCATAGGTATAAGCCCATCCTTTTGACCATTCAGGACGAACCAAACAATCTCCTTGATAGTGCTGAGTCATCCATGATTCGATTTCAGCATAGAACCTTGCTGCAAAAGGCGTACCCGGCAAAGTTAATATATTAAACCAAACCGCACAGTCCCATTCTGGATGATCAGGACATGGCTTTATCGCAGATAAAGCGGCAGTTTGTGCATTGGCAAGTATTGAATCAGCGGGATGATCCAATCCAGTAACACGTATCTCAACGGGTCCATTCACTGGGTAACGATTTATTCGTTGGTATTGTTTTAAACGGATTTGATATTCTGAACAGAAATCAGCAATCACACGTTGCACATTCTCTCGACTGGTCAGTACAGCATAACCATTTGCAGTGACCCTTAAAGTTGTTGGTTTTACATAGAGTAAAGTGTTTTTAGAGGGTCCCCATAAATCAGATGTTTGTGTTGCAGCTAAACCATGCGTAAGGATCGTCGTAATACCTGAAAAAATTGTCCCTTGCAGCCCCAATGTCGCAATTTGTAACTGCATTTGTCCAAATGCCGGCGTTAAATAATGATTCTTCTGAATGACAATTTTTTGAATCAAATCTGCAAGTGGTTTAGGTAAATTATCTGAAAACCAAAAATTAAAAGGATGGAATGCAATACGAGATGTCAGTGGTCTACGTGGAGTCACTGACCAAACTTTCAACCAAGGATAATCGGTAAACGGAAACCATATCGCTTCAACTCGACCAGACTGATCAAGAAATTTAGCGAAAGTACGCCCAGCATCTTTATTGGGTGAAAATAACTCTAATTGGTGAATATCGGTAATACTTTCACAGCGTAAATATTGATTTGCTCCTGTTTGCAATTGTACAGATAACACAAATGCACGACCAAGATTCACCAAGAAAGCCCGAATATCTGGATTGTTCCGATAAAAAGTTTTTGCGACATATTTCTGCTGCTGTGCATCAAAGACAGCGACTGTCATTGAGACGACCAAATTACTGATCGAACCAAATGTTTGTCCTGCAACTAAAGTTTCTCCCTTGGCAGGAACACCCGTACCATGACCATTAATTGCCAAAACACCACCCAATGTTAAATCACCTGGTGCTGGTATTGAAACAAAGCCACGCCCATTGTCCTCCATGAACTTTAAGAGTGCCTCCATTTGAATTCCCGCTTCAGCAGTGACCACCCCATCAGATTCAATAGACATTCTATTGATATGAGTCGGCATATCGATCAGAATCACTTTCATGACTTGATCGTGGTCATCTAGCATTAAAGGCGACCAATTATGCGACATACCTTTTGCCCGAACTTTATATCCATTTTCAGCAGCCCAATTGATCACCGCTAAAATCTCTTGTTGATTTTTGGGTACAGCAGTCCATGCATTTTCATATTTTGATTCACCCGACCAATTTTCATAGCGTTGCTTATGAAGACGTATTTTCGATGGAAAATTATTTAATCGATCATGGTGTTGAAATATCCAAGCCTTGGCACTTTGAACAGGCATCCATGTAGTCACGGCACCAAATGCAGCAAGGCTTCCCATTGTTTTTAAAAAATCACGTTTTGCTGGATCGAAATCAACTTTCTTATTCATCATCATCACTCTTTTTCAAGGTTTATTTTTATCAATCAGCTGTAAATATGAAGATTTACAGACCAAATCAAAAGTTCGCACTAGGCGCAATTTAAATCATAAATACATGATATTTATAAATATTAAATAAATTACAAACAACGTTTTTAATCACGTTGAAGAATGTACAAGAACAAATGAAATCTATATTTAAATTTTGAAGTACCCTCCGCCTTTCAAAACTAAAAAAGGGCTTAATTATGTTCATAAAATTTACTTGCTCAACATAATGTTATGAATTCAATCCCCACAGCGCATATATCAAATGGACTTGGTACTGTTTTGCTTGAATTAAAATCATATGATTTCCCTCTTTTATTGAGTTTATTGTTAAATGGTTATCTTAAATTATTAAGAAAACCTTAATCTATCACGATTATTTTTCATTCGCAAAAAAAATATAAACAATACGATATTTTCTGATTTATTCAGTTTCTGTGTTACGAAATAAAATAAAAGAAATCAATAAACCAAGCTCAAATAAAAAATACATAAAGCAACCAGCAATTGCCATCGAAAGCATATCTGGCGGCGTGATAAACATGGCAATAAAGAAACAAAAAACAAAGATAAATGATCTTTTTTGTTTTAACACGTTTAAATCAATTAAATTAAAATATACAGCAAGCACAGTAATGAGTGGTAATTGAAAAACAATACCCAAAACAACAAAAAGCTTTATCGAAAACATTAGATACTGATTTATATCCGTCATGGGAAGAACAACATCTGGAGCAATCCCCATAAAAAAACTTAACACCTTAGGTAAAATAAAGTAATACCCAACCAATATTCCTAAATAAAATAAAATGACGCTAGACATAAAAAACAAAGACAACACCCATCGCTCCTTTTTATGAAGTGCAGTATTTAAAAATGAATAAACCTTATAAAAAATAAAGGGCATTAATAAAATCAGCGTAATAAAAAAAACAAGCTTAAATGGTGATAAGAATGTAGATGTTACATCGGTGGCAATCATATGTGCAGAAGGTGGCAACTTTAACTGTAGAGGTAAAGCTAGAAAACTATAAATTTTCGCTGAAAATGGCGCTAAGCTTAAAAAAATCATTAAAAAAAGAATAGACAGTTGAATGACAATTTTTCTTATTTCAATAAAATAGAGTAAAAACCCCTTTTCTTTTATGATTGGCTTTTCTGTAAGAACGTTATTCAAAACTTCTCCTCTTTTTTAAATCTTAAAACAGTTCCACAACATCAGATGCTCTAGAACAAATACTGTATTAAAAGGTGCTTTAAATTGAAAATGATCGATTGGATAATATTTTATATTTTCTTCCTTATCTTTATTTTCCATATAGTTTAAATATTCATATAATTTTTCCTCTAATTTTTTTATATTACCCATTTCATGTGTTAATTCACTTTTTAAATCATTTAAATCTAATTGCTTTTGAATAGATTGATGAAATTCACTTTTAAAATGACTTAATTTTCTTCTTGCTTGAATAATATAATTTATTGCTTCAGATGCTTTATTTGGTCCTAAAACAATAATTGCAACAATGATAAGTAAAATTAGCTCACTAAAACCAACATCGAACATAATTCTCCACCACGCTTAATTTATTTCAAATGTGTAGAGTCTTGGTCATCTTCTTTGATTGCTTTTCTAAAATCTTTGACTGCACCACCAACATCTTTTCCAAGATTCTTTAATTTGGCAGTACCAAAAATAACAAGGATAATGATTATAAATAAAGCAATATGTCCAATTGACATTCCCATCATTATTTTTATCTCTCAAATGTAGTTTTGTTAAAATAAGCAGTATAAAACAATTATTATTATTGACGAATATAAATTGTTAAACAATTGTTAAGATTTTCTTTATTTTTATATTTTCTAATCAGCAACAAAACCTTTGCTTGTGCTGATTAGCGCTTTTTATAATTCAAGGATGAATTAAGACATCGAGTAATGCTTGATAGTGGATTGAAATATCATCTTCTAAAATTTTATAAGCACTGTCGAATTGTACCATTGGCCAACCTTCTTTCCAGAATGGGAAAATATTGTGCAAATCATGTGTCACAATTGCATCTTCACGAACAATTGCCTGCGCGACTTGTGACAATACTTGCGCTGTTTCAGCACCATCAATCGCTAAATAATCAATGCCTTTGGCTTTTAAAATACGAACACGGTCTTTTTTGTAACGGATTTTCTTCGCTTGCGCTTCATTCAGATTTAGAGCCAATGTAACCGCTTCAACAAATTTATCTTCAAAGCTCTGGTTTAATGCAACCAATGCCTGTTTATGTGCTTCTTGACGCCCTGCTTTTCCACCCTCACGAATGATTTTTTTTGCATCAACATTCAATTCATCCGATTTCATCGACTGAAGAATGTCTAAAATTTCAATATCACTTAATGATGCAGAAGAATCTGTCATGGGAGTCCTAAAACAAAAAATAAATAGAATCGCTATTTTCGCATAATTTTGAAATTAAATCAGAGTTAATCTTAATTTCAGATCCATAGAAGATTGGCTTCAAAATATTCATCTCACAATCATTCTTAAACTGCCTCTATTTGCAATTTTTTCATTGTATAAACATATATTTAACCAGACACCTCTTCTACTATTGTTTTGCTTAGCCACCATCTGTGTACTTTTCGCAATTCTCTCAAGCATTCTTGTTTATATCCATTCCATTAAAAGTAATGACAAAGTGGTGGTAAAATTTTAATCATATCTTCGCTTTATACCCTACTTTTACAGTTCATGAATTTTCTTCAATCTAGTTTTGATTTTTTATGGTCGAATTTTTTATTAGAAATAACGTGAGTTCGATGCAATTAAATATTCAACTCATTGAAAAATAATAAATCTATGCAGATACTTGTTGGATTTTCATCCAATTTTAGGATGAGGAGCGGAGCTCCGCAAGCGCAACCATCAATAGCGTTTCATTTCTCTTGATCAATAAAATGAAAGCGATCAATAGATTGTTTGATGATCTAAAGCTTGCACTGCCACGCTTTACTTCTAAAGTTTAAATTCTTTTGCGTCGGCGATGCCTCACTTTTCAGAGATGAAAAGTGACAAAAATCTTTCGTTGAGCGAGGGGTACACCCTCATACCCCCGCTCAACATGGCGACATCCATGTCGCCTCACGATAGCAAGACCATCTATGATTCAAAAAGTACAAAATAAATGAATCATCTAAATCACTTATATGAATAATCAGGCAGTTTCACTGTATCATTTTTCATCAAGGATTTTTATCGAACTCAGGTTAAAGATACTCATTTAAATTTAAAGAATAATCATCTACTCACAAATTTATGCTTTCATCTACGCTTTTTTTTTGCTATTGATTTGATAACGCAATAAAAAATAGTGAACCTCATGAAAGCTGTTGCCTATAAAAAACCTTTAGCAATTACTGAAACCCATGTTTTTTCCGAAATTGAAATTGATACCCCAGTCGCAACTGGTCACGACCTATTAATTGAAATCAAAGCGATTTCAATTAATCCTGTCGATATCAAAATGCGCCTACGCACCTCACCGGACAATGAAACATGGAAAATTTTGGGTCATGACGCAGTCGGGATTGTTAAAGCCATTGGTGACAAAGTTCAAAATTTTAAAGTCGGCGATGAAGTCTTTTATGCAGGCTCTAACCAAAGACAAGGTTCTTATGCAGAATATCAATTGGTAGATGAACGCATCGTAGGTTTAAAACCTCAATCCATTAGTAATGCCGAGGCTGCCGCTCTACCTTTAACGTCTTTAACCGCTTATGAAATGTTATTTGATCGTTTAAAGATTCAAGATACCAAACAAGAAAAGCCTATCATTTTAGTGATTGGCGCAGCAGGCGGTGTCGGATCAATTACCGTTCAACTGCTCAAAGTATTAACTGAATTTACTGTAATCGCCACTGCATCTCGACCAGAAACCAAAGCTTGGCTAAAAGAAATTGGCGCGGATTTTATCGTAGATCACAGTCAACCCTTGGAACAGCAAATTTTAGACCTCAATATTGGTTCACCGCATTATGTATTTTCAATCAATGGCACTGGACGTTATACACAGGCAATTGCCAATTTAATTGCACCACAGGGGCATTTTGGTTTGATTGATGACCCTGAGAACTTTGTTATTAATCCTTTTAAAATCAAATCTGTGTCTATTCATTGGGAGTCAATGTTCACTCGTTCTACATTTCAGACCAAAGATATGACACGACAAGGTGACATTCTCAATAAAATTTCCAAATTAATTGATGACCATAGGATTAAAACGACGTTGGGACAAAACTTGGGCACAATCAATGTAGAGCATGTAACTCAAGCACACAAGATGATTGAGTCGGGACAAAGCATTGGTAAAATCGTTTTGGAAGGTTTTTGATTTTCTGAATCACGCTGATTTTTATTGATCGCTTAAATCTATGTGCAAGGATTTAAGCGATATTAATCAACTACTTTTAAATCATCAAAGAGACTAAAATGATGATACTCATCATAAAGTTTTAAATGACTTCTACGACAACTTTACCAATATGCTCACCCGTATCCATTGATGCATGAGCAGCTTGAATTTGATCAAATTGAAATGTTTTATAAATCATCGGTAAACATTCACCTTTCGCCCAAAGTGGAGCAACATGGGTCATTAAGCCTTGCGCAATTTCAGCTTTTTCAGCTGTATTGCGTGCGCGCATCGTCGATCCTGTAATGGTGAGGCGTTTCATCATGATTTGTCCCAATTTGACCTCTTTAGCTTTAGCACCACCGAGAAAAGCGATATAGACCAAACGTCCATCTTTTCGGAGCAAGTTTAAATTTTGCTCTAGATAGGGTGCCCCGACCATATCAAGAATAATATCAACTCCTGCATTTTCAGTCTTTTCGAGAATCACTTTTTCAAAATCTTCGGTTTTATAGTTGATCGCATCCGTTAAATGCCCAATCGCTTCGACTTTTTCATCAGAACCAACGGTCGCAAAGCTTTTCAAACCTAAAGATTGCGCTAACATTAAGGCAGTCGTACCAATACCACTTGCCCCACCGTGTACCAAAAGTGTTTCACCTGCTTTGGCATGTGCCATTTGAAACACATTCGCCCATACGGTAAAGAAGGTCTCAGGTATTGCCGCAGCTTGAACAAAGCTCACCGTATCAGGAATCGTAATGGTTTGAGATTCTGGTACAACACAATACTCTGCATAGCCACCACCATTGGTCAGTCCGCAGACCTTATCTCCAAGTTTAAATAAGCTCACATCTTCTCCAATCGCAACGACCTCACCAGCAACTTCTAGTCCTGGCACTGGTGTAACCCCTTTGGGCATTGGATATAAGCCTTGTCTTTGCAAAATATCTGGGCGATTAATCCCAAAAGCATAAACCTTTACCAAGACTTCATCTGCTTTAGGTTGCGGAACTGCCACATCTTCATATGCGAGTTTTTCTACACCGCCCGGCTCTGTAATAATGACTTGTTTCATACGATTCGATGACATATTTCCTTTCCTAGTTCGTGAATTTAATGCTCTCGATATTTGAACATAAACCTAAAGATCTGCAAATATTTCTCCACCAAGGTCTACAAAGAATCATCTTAAAATTCATAAGAAAAAATAAAAAAACTTTTTATCAAAAATTTATCATTTAGTACTTGATTCAAACTCTAATTTTGATATGTTCAAACTGATCATAATGAATATGATTAAGCATTAATCAATAAAGCGCTATAAAAATAATTTCAAAGTATATTGTCAAGGAGACGATAAATATGCGAATCAATAAAGTACTCATCGCAATGATGTCTATTTATCTTCCAAGCTCTGCACTGTACGCAGCAGCTCTAGATAGATCAGGACAGTCTATGTCAGCATTTTTACAGCCAGGTAATTATTTTGAAGCAGGTATCTCTGTTTTAGATCCCACTGTAGAAGGACGTGAAGCGGACACATCGGAAAGTCGTCGACATATTTCAGACATGGGAGATGACTATTATTTTCCATCAGCAGCAATCAAGTTACAAGTCACAGACAATGTTTCATTCGGTTTGTTATATGACCAACCTTTTGGAGCAGATGCAGCATACAGTGGTCAAAATGTCTTTGTTTCATCTCCAAATGATACGGTATTACCACAGGCACGTTTAAGCGCATTACGAACCAGTACAATTAACTCCACATTTAATAACATGTCTGTACAACAACGTGTTGGTCTTGTTTTACAAGGTCAGGGGGAGGATCTTTCCACTCCTGCTGGGCAAGCTAAATTGCTTGAAATGATTAGCCAATACAATACTAACTCAACAATCAAAGCAGGCGTTGATGCCGTAGTACAAAATGGTATTACCAATAAAGTGGATCAAGGTATTGCAGCAGCCAATGCCAGTCTAGGTAAAGGCAATACCAAAGTAGAAGTGGATTCTCAAAACTTATCGATGGTTTTTGGTTTTCAACCCAATAAAAACTTCAATATTTATGGGGGTGGTGTTTACCAAACTGTAAAAGGTTCAGTCAGTCTTCGTGGTCAAGCTTATAGTGTATTTAATGGCTATGACAACAAGATCAAAGAAACCAGCGGTGTAGGTTGGTTAGCAGGTGTCGCTTTCCAAATTCCTGAAATTGCATTAAAAGCATCTGTCACTTATCGCTCTGAAATTGATCATGATACGAATGTGCAAGAAAATATTTCAGCATTAGGTGCGCTGGCTTTACTTCCTGGCGGTCAGGCTGCAATTGATAAGGTCCAAAATACCAATGGTAAAACACGTATTACCACCCCTCAATCAGTCAACTTAGACTTCCAAACAGGAATCATGGCAAATACGGTGGCTTTTGCAAATCTACGTTGGGTAAACTGGAAAGATTTTGTTATTCGCCCAGTTAAGTTTGGTGCAGTTTCGGAAGCAGTAGGACCTTTGGTCGGAAAGCCAAATGGATTTAATTTAGCAGATTATTATGATGATCAAATCTCAGCAACAGTGGGTGTCGGTCGTAAAGTCAATGATCATTGGGCTGGGAATGTTTCAGTGGGTTGGGACTCTGGAGCAGGTAACCCTGTCACCACGTTAGGACCCACTGAAGGTTATTGGAATGTTGGCCTGGGTCTTCAATACAGTCCAACACCAGCCACCTTTATCGCGGGCGGCGTAAAATACTTCTGGCTCGGCGATGCTAAAGCACAAACCTCTTCACAAGTCGGTACTGATGCACATGTGGCTGAATTTAAAGACAACAATGCAATCGCTTATGGCTTAAAAATGGGTTATCGCTTCTAAGCTATTTCATTTTAACAAGCATGTAATTCTTCACGTTTTACATGCTTTTTTTATGGTCTAAATTTGGGACATCTCAAAACTTGGTTATTTTTTGATTGCTATTTGTATTTTACCCTGATAATATCCAATCGAAAATTATTTTTACCCAGATAAAATACCAATAGGTTTTAAAATGAATACTGAACTAACCTACACAGCCTTTATCGGTCATCAGCAATTAATCAGTGATCAACTGCTTAATGTCGCACTGATGATCAAACAACAAGGCAATATCTCTACACCAGTTCTGATTTTTAATGATCAGACAGGTCAGCAGATTGATGTCAATATCATGGGTTCTGAACTTGATATCCAGCAACGTTATGGCGAGCCTGAAGTGATCAAGAAAGTGGGACGACCAAAGTTGGGAGTCATCTCTCGTGAAATCACCTTGCAAGAAAAACATTGGAATTGGTTAGATCAGCAAAACTCGAGTGCATCAGCAGTTATTCGAAAATTGATTGATCAAGAACTCAATAATCCGCATTCTGAAAGTAATAAAATGATGGTAAAACAAGCCATAGATCGCTTTATGTCTGCTATGTCGAGCAATATCCCCAATTATGAAGAAGCCGCTCGAGCTTTGTATCGAGACAATCAAGAAAGCTTTATTGCTTTAATTGAAAATTGCCCTGAAGATATCAAGACATATTTATTGGCTAAATCAAATTATGCATTTTAAGGAAAACATCCTTAAATGCTCTAGGCCCATTGGACGAGAGCATTTTTTATGAGCTATTTTTTTCAAAGTATTGTATTACCGTCATATATAACGCATTGTTATCTCTGCTTTTCTGAATCATCACAAGCCTGTTTTAAGCGTTGCATCGCCATTGAATCCATCGGTGCTGTCATCATTGCATGATAATGACGACACTCTTTGGTCGGTTCATATATTTTAGATTGATTTGACGCACAAGCTGTTAATACAGAAACGATCATGACAAGGAAAAATACTTTCATTACATTCTATCCACTTAGAGCTTGAGCTAAATTAAAACTAAATTTTTTAATTTTTACTGTACTTACTCTGTTTTTATTCAATTTCATAGCGGTGCTTATATGATGATCATATTATTTGTTCAATGACATGATCAATATAGCCAATCTGTTAAAAACATATACAGTAAATACAATTTCTAGATTAATAAAATCAATGCTTGGTTTTGCTCAAGTCAAAGGAGATATCCATATCGCCTTTGACTGATGGCGACATCCATGCCGCCAACCACGATAACGACATGAGTTAAAATTGGCTGATGAAAAAATTAAAAAAAACATTCATTGATATTGAGTGAATAATATTGATTGGTATAAAGCTATTCTAGATAAAGCTTGTTCTCTGTATTAAGCGTACTCACTATCATTTCTTTCAAAAATAGACCCGCCATAAGGCGGGTCTATTTAAATATATTTAAACAATTAAAGGCGAACCAATTCCACAATTTTCTCAGCCAATTCTTCAACTGCTTCTTGAGCAAATGCTACATCAGCACCCTGTTCAACATCAGTCACCACCACAACACCTGTTTGACGGAGTAAGCTGACTTGATCACTTGATAGCCCTGCTTTTGCAATCGCAACAACACCTTGCTGAATCAACAAGCTTTCGAGTGCTTGTGCATTTTCAAGTGCTTGTGCAGTGACTGCAACAACCGCTGGTTTTTGACCTAAACGTGCAGCACGTGCTTCAGCAGTCACAGGCTCATTATGTGCAGTCCACTCAACTGCCGCTTCAACCATACCAGCACCGACAGTGACGTTGCTTAAACGATCAATAAAAATGAATGAACCTGTATAACGACTGTCATGATAACGATCAAATACAACAGGCGCATCAAACTCAATCGTTACATCAGCAATCGCATTTAAATCAAGCTGTTCAACTTGAATTTTTTCCAAGGTATTCACATTGGTACGATAGTTAATTTTTGCAACTTTCGCAGGAATCGTTTGTGTACCGAACTTCACATTATAAAGTTTGCCTAAAACTAAAGGCTGGTCAGTCATCCATACGACCGTCGCACGAGCAGAACGTGAAATGAGCGGTTGCTCGCCTGCTTTGACCAAAACATTACCACGAGAAATATCGATTTCATCATTCAAGGTCAAAGTCACTGCTTGACCAGCAATTGCATGTGTTAAATTACCATCAAAAGTGACAATTTCTTTCACTGTTGATTTCTTGCCTGAAGGTAAAGCTACAATTTCATCGCCAACCTTCACTTCTCCTAATGCAATCGTACCGCAGAAACCACGGAAGTCGAGATTGGGGCGATTGACGTATTGCACAGGGAAACGAAATTCATGTTTGCTAACGTCATGGCTAATTTCAACCGTTTCCAACGTTTCCATCAAAGTTTGACCTTGATACCACGGCGTATTCGGTGATTTGTTCACAACATTATCACCGTTCAACGCTGAAATTGGCGAGAAGATGATATTGGCAGGTTTACGATCACCCAATTGATTAACGAAATTGTTGTACTCAACTTGAATTTCATTGAAACGTGCTTCAGAAAACTCAACCAAGTCCATTTTGTTAATCGCAACCACAATATTGCGAATCCCTAAAAGGCTTGCAATAAAAGTATGACGGCGAGTTTGCGTTTGTACACCATAGCGAGCATCGATCAAAATGATCGCAAGGTCAGCAGTCGATGCACCTGTTGCCATGTTACGCGTGTATTGCTCATGCCCAGGTGTATCGGCAATGATGAACTTACGTTTTTCCGTTGAGAAATAACGGTAAGCCACATCAATGGTAATCCCCTGCTCACGTTCCGCTTGTAGACCGTCAACAAGCAATGCCAAGTCTGGTGCATCACCTGTAGTGCCTACTTTTTTAGAGTCGCGTGTCACGGCTTGTAATTGATCTTCGTAAATCAATTTTGAGTCGTAAAGCAAACGACCAATTAACGTTGATTTACCATCATCTACATTACCGCATGTTAAAAAGCGCAGTAAGTCTTTATTTTCATGCTGTTTTAAATATGCCAAGATATCTTGGCTAATCAATTCTGATTGATGAGACATTGCTCAAAGCTCCACAATATTTTGAAATCGGTTGCTATATTTTTAAATCCTCCCAAATCCTCCATTTTCTTGCTGGAGTTCCCCCTCTTTTATAAAGAGGGGTTAGGGGGAGATTCATATAAAAATACTTAGAAATAGCCTTCTTGCTTTTTCTTCTCCATCGAACCAGCCTCATCATGATCAATCATACGACCTTGACGCTCTGAGCTCGTCGCTAGAAGCATTTCTTGAATAATTTCGGGCAATGTTGTTGCAGTTGATTCAACTGCACCTGTTAATGGATAACAGCCTAAAGTACGGAAACGTACCGATTTCATTTGTGGAACTTCACCTTCTTTTAAGCGCATACGCTCATCATCCACCATGATCAGCGTACCACTACGTTCAACCACTGGACGTTCAGCAGCCAAATATAGTGGCACCAAAGGAATACTTTCTTGATAGATATATTGCCAAATGTCTAACTCTGTCCAGTTTGACAATGGGAAAACACGGATACTTTCACCTTTATTGACTTTACCGTTATAAAGATTCCAAAGTTCTGGACGTTGGTTTTTAGGGTCCCAACGATGTTTCGAATCACGGAAAGAATAAACACGTTCTTTTGCACGTGATTTTTCTTCATCACGACGCGCGCCACCAAATGCCGCATCAAACTGATATTTATCCAAAGCCTGCTTTAAACCTTGGGTTTTCATAATATCGGTATATTTTGAACTACCATAATCAAATGGATTTACGCCAGCATCTTTACCTTCTTTGTTTTGATGCACAATCAGGTCAAAACCGTGTTCTTTTGCCATGTTGTCACGGAATTTGATCATGTCCTTAAACTTCCAACCTGTATCGACATGCAACAGTGGGAAAGGAAGTTTTGCAGGATAGAATGCTTTTAAAGCAAGATGCAGCATGACAGCTGAGTCTTTACCAATTGAGTAAAGCATCACTGGATTTTCAAACTCAGCAGCAACTTCACGGATAATATGAATACTCTCAGCTTCAAGCTGTTTAAGATGAGTAAGTCTTTCCTCAGATATAGGCATTGACAGCACCAGCTCACAAAAACGTGTACTTATTACACATATTAAAATTTATATTCATTATAGTGATTTACACGCTAACCCTTTTGCTTGTTTTTTTATATTCATATATAAAAACATCATAAGCAAAAAAATATGAGATCGCGATGTCTACACAAATTATTGCCTTAGAAGAAGTTCACTTTGAGCAATGGCTCCCCCTTTGGCAGGGCTATTTAACATTTTATAATGCACAAATGAACGACGAACAAATAAGATTATCTTGGAAGCGAATCACAAATCCTGATCAAATGGATATGTTTGGCTTTGCCATCAAAGTAAATGGTCAAGTGGTTGGCTTTGTACATTTGATTTCTCATCCAAGTATGTGGACGAATTTACCCTATTGTTATTTGCAGGATCTTTTCATCGAAGAACAATTTAGAAATCAAGGTTTAGCTCGGCAATTAATTGAGCATTGTTATCAGGTCTGTAATGGCAAATTTGATCGCATCTATTGGCTGACTCAAGCATCTAATATCACTGCTCAATATTTATATGATCGTATTGCGGCTAAAACAGGGTTTATTCAATATAAAAAAGCATTGGCTTGATCAGATTATGGGTTTATTCAACTTATTGAACTGTATACCTCAAGAACCAATGGTATACAGTTCAAATCAAGATAACTTAATGACCCAATAACGATTTATCTAAAGGAATTTCAATTGCTACAGAAGCACCAGCATCGTTGCCGTGTACATCCGAATCACTGACCCAACCATTAATTTTTAAAGGCATGGTCGGTTTAATATAATGCGTCCATGTTAAATCTAAAGCTTTAATCTTATCCTTTTCTGGAAATGCGAGATTGATTTCATGATCGCCAAATATTCCAGCTGATTGATTTACTTTGGCATAGATTAAACGTCCTGATAAGCGATTCATCACATCAAAGCGAATATTACCACCTAAGGAAATCATTTCTCCATCCCCGCCCATTGCATGTCCAAGTGGGAAACCTTGCTGATAATAACCATCTCCATAGATTCGATGACTATAAGAAATTCCGAGTGGATCACCATTCGTGGTTGTATCAGCCCATTCAGCATAAAACTGAACCGGCATATTTTTAAAACTTGTAGAGTAGTCTGCGCCAGCTAAATACATTTTCTTAGATGGTAAAAGCCCTGCTTCATCTTCACCCACATATTGCCCATAAAAACTGACTGGAACATTTAATAAGGATTGAAGGTTTAAACGAGCATCAAAGCCTGCGATTTGATTGGATTTATCTTCATCACCGTTTTCAAAGTTATCATTCCCTTTGATTGCATTCCAAAGTGAGCTCCAACTTTCTGGACGTCCATCACCGCCCCATTGCAAAATACGCGAAGCACCTAATTCTAAATAAGGTAAAGGCTGAGCTGTCAAACGGAAACCTAAAAGTTTAGCATCAGGCACGGCTTTATAATCTTCTAACTGTCCAGCAAAAGCTTGATATTGCCAAGGTCCAATCCAAGACAACCATTTAGATTCAAAAGCTTTTTGTTCAGCGCGTTGCGCGGTAAAACCGTAGACTGGACGGCTGGCATCACCACGAATCAAACTTCCATCATGCCCAGGTCCCCAATAAGTTGGAATTTGACCTGCAATCACCCATTGATTCCACAATTTTCCAGCAATGTATGAGCCTTCAACATTGACATCACGGCGATTGTCAATCTGAGGATCTTTTTCGCCATTCACACGCAGCTTGGCATCCCAGTTTTCACCACCACCATTAAACTCAAGTGAACCAACATATTGTGCTTTTTCACGATCGCCAAAAGCTTGCGGAATATTTTTTTGATCTGTTTCTGCAAATAAACCCAGTTTTGCTGTTTGATTATCAGCTTTTAATGCATTTTGAATTGAATCAATAACTTTTTGTTGTGTGTTGTTCGAAATCTTTGCTTGAGATAATGCACGTTGAATTTCATCACCACTCATTGGCCAAGTTGAAGTGCTGATTTGAATCACACCTTGTTGATTTAACCAGTTTAAATCTGTACGGATATCTTGATTATTTAATACAATTCCCTGAGCCAAAACAGGTAAAGACATTCCAAATAACACAGCAGCATACAGTGCTTTTCTTAAATACATGCTCATTTTTCTCAAGTGTGATTTACTGCCACACCATAGTTATTTTAAAAGTTTTTTTCAATGGTGAAATTGTGTTATTCGCATTGCAAAAACGCATACACCATTTGAAAAAAGTGTACCGAAGTACACTTTTAAATATTTTAAATGCCATGACAGCCAACATTCTTTTTCAGAAAAATCAATACGACTGCTTTTAATTAAATACTTTTAACAATAACCAGAACAATCCACCTGATAAACAAATGGTTGCAGGTAAAGTAAAGATCCAAGCAGAAAGAATGGTTTTGACAGTCGCAAAATTTAAGCCAGATTTGTTGGCAACCATCGTTCCTGCAACCGCACTATTCAGGACATGGGTTGTTGATACAGGCAAACCAAAACCATCCGCAGCAGCAATCGTTGACATTGCTACCAGTTCAGCAGACATGCCCTGACCATATGTCATATGATGCTTACCAATACGTTCACCCACAGTCACCACAATACGCTTCCAACCCACCATCGTACCTAGACCTAAAGCCAAGGCAACAGCAACTTTTACCCAGTTTGGAATATATTGTAAGAATGAATCGAGATTCTTGCGGTAATCTTTTACAACTTTAGCTTGAGCTTCATCCATTTTTGGAAGTTGATCAGCTTTATCCAAACGCTTGAATGCTGTTGTACTTAAGTACATATCATTGCGTAAAGATGATACTTCAGCTTCTGGAATATCCTGAAGATTTCCAAACTGACCTACACGCTCACCCAAATGATCGGTCAAACTTGCTAAAGCAGGAACAACCGCAGGATTTAACTCTTTGGTTTGAATAAACTTCGTGATCGTTGCACGAGCTTGCTCATCTGGAATATCAGCATGTTCTGCATAAATCGCTGTCGCTGTTTGACCAGACAATTGTGAGAATGACTGTAAATGCTGTTGGTCCAAACCACGGTTTAAAGAATAAGCCAAAGGCACAATACCAATCAAAATCAGCATGATCAGCCCCATACCTTTTTGACCATCATTTGAACCATGCGCAAAACTTACCCCTGTACAGGTAAAAATAAGAATTGCACGAATCAAAGGTGGTGGTGGTTTATTACCTTCTGGTGGTTGGAACAATTCAAGTTGCTTTTTAAACAGCTTTTTAACAATCAGGAAGACCACTGCTGCAAAGGCAAAACCAATTAAAGGAGAAAACAACAATGCTTTGCCGACTTTAATAACTTGATCCATGTCTACACCGCTTGCACCGCTGGATGCGTGCAAAATGTAGTTCATGATTCCGACACCTAAAATTGAACCAATCAAGGTATGAGAACTCGATGCAGGAATCCCTAAAAACCAAGTTCCTAGATTCCAGAGAATTGCAGCAATCAGCATTGCAAAAACCATTGCAAAGCCAGCACCACTACCCACATTCATGATTAATTCAACAGGAAGTAATGCAATAATCCCGTATGCAACAGCACCACTTGCAACCATGACCCCAAGAAAATTACAGAAACCTGCCCACATCACTGCAACTGGTGCAGGTAAGGCGTTGGTATAAATCACGGTAGCCACAGCATTAGCAGTATCATGAAAACCATTTACAAACTCAAAGCCTAAAGCAATGAATAAAGCAGTCGCTAAAAGAATGACTGAATAAAGACTTAAAGGTGGAACATGTGCTAAATCTGCACTAACTTGCACCCCGATATAAATCAAGGTTGCAATAATAATCGTCAGAAACACCGGCATAAAAAACTTCGGTGTAGGTACATGCACATTCGTCGATTTAGCAGCTTGAGACGATGATGCAGAATCTGAGACGGGAGGTAAATTCGAATTCATGCAGAAGGTAAGCGAATATTAGAATGCGCTTATTGTTCAATTAAATTGTGACAATTATATGACAAATAGCTCCCCAATGAAGTGAATTTTTTACTTTTTTCACTTCAGTATTTCGCAATACTTGCGACTCAATCTATATTTTTATTTATTTTATTCAATGATTTAAAATAATTAAATAAAATTAATTTGAGTAAATTTTTACATTTCACCCTGAAATAATATTTGTAATATTTCCGTCAAATATGACAGGTGACCAATATTTCCACTCAGTATCTGCGATATTTGTGACAATTTGATGAAAAAACAAACACTATTTTTGAATAAGCTTTGCTTAAATTTCGACAATACAATTTAGCGTTATACAAAATATAAAGGTGCAAATTTAAAGCCAACTTTCGCTTAGACTCGAAAAATATAACTATAAAAAACTCAGTCCCCGGAGGGACTAAGTTTTGAGGGAGTCACATGAAAAATGCTGAAATCAAAACTTCCTGTTTAGATTATTTCCATTGGTAGCCTACCGATACAGCACCGCCGATATTGCTACGGCTATCTGCAGAAGCACCCATTTTCCAGATGATCTTGTTGCTGTCGCTAATCGCACTAATACCCACTGCGACGGCTGTTTCACCGCGATAACCTGAAAGACCCGCACTCATCATGCTCATACCTGCTTCAGTTGGTTGCGGTAAATTACCCACAGCCATTGCGCCTGCAATCCCTGCATAGGTATCGTTGCGTAAATCATCTAAATTTTTGTTGGTATTGTAGAACGCTTGTTCAAGGTTGCTAACACGTGTATCGACTGCACCCAAAGCATCCCCTACATTATGATAAGTTCCACCAGCAACATTGTACGTTGGTGCTCCGATTGAACCATCTTGGTTCAATGTTGAGCCACCGCCGAGGTACTGTGCAACATTGCTATTGGTTTGATGCAACTGTGAACCATTAATCGCATCTGTAGAGTCTTTGCTAATCGTACCATTGGCTAAACCACTGACTTTATTACTGGTCCCATCAATAGTCACTTTACCGACATTGACCTGATTTGCCATGACTTGATTGGCAATCACTTGGTCTGCTTTTACCTGATTGGCTGTAACTTGATTTGCAGTTACCGAGTTCAAGTTAATGTCATCTGCCAAAGCCACTTGATAATTATTTGATCCATCTGCATTGGTACTACTGTTCACTACAGTATTTTTACCCGCAGAGACACTGGTCTTAGAACCTGCTACCTGCCCTTGTAATGAAGCAATGGCATCATGCACATTGTCTTTACCTGTGTTGCCAATATTGCTGGTGCTGACAGTACCATCTGCATTAACTTTTGCATTGCCACCCAAAACATTGGCAACACTTTCAGCAGTTCCATGAAGTTGGCTACCATTAACAGCTTCATTGGATGTTGCACTCACTTCGCCATCAGCCAACCCACTGATCTTATTGCTTTGTGCATCAGCTTTGATGTTACCTACGGTGACTGAGTCAAAGCTCACATCATCTTTGGTTGCCACTTGGTAATCAGTTGAACCATCTGCATTGGTGGTTTTAGTGATGGTGGTATTTTTGCCTTCAGTTACAGTACTTTTTGCGCCACCCACTTGACCTTGTAATGATGAAATTGCCTGATTGGTCGCATAGAGTTGTGAGCCATTGACTGCATCTGTACTGGTTGCACTGAGTTGCCCCGCTGCAACATTGACGATTTGACGCTCACCACCGACTTTACCGACACTGACCACACCATTACTCGCAGAGCCTACACCCGCAAAGGCATAGTCCTGACCAAGAATGGTCACTTTAGATTCAGAAGTTGCAGCACGATCTGTGGATTCATTGCCTAATACAACACTGTTGGCTTGAGTGGTGGTGATCGAACTACCTAATGCAACCGTTTTATCTTGTGCAACATTGTTGTTATAACCAATCACTACAGCATTTTCACCTGCTGCTTTACTCCCTACACCGACTGCCAGTGCATTTTTACCAGTTGCACCGTCATTGTTGTAGTTATCTGCTTGCACACCATCATCATTGACGCTGACATAATGGGTTTTACTGTCTGCAATCGCTTTATGAGTTGCATAAAGTTGTGAACCATTTATCGCATCTGTACTGGTCGCACTGACTTCACCCGCAGTCAAACCTGTGATTTTACCTGTTGCGCTGTCGGTGATCACCTTACCTACTGTAGTCTTGTTAAAACTCACTTCTTTCGCAGTTGCAACGTTGTAAACACTTTGACCATTTTTACCTTGAGTTTCGGTCACAACAATGTTATCACCTTCTACAACTTCAGTTTTTGCTACCGCTGCCGACTTTCCTACTTCGGTAATCGCTTGATTGGTTGCATAAAGTTGTGAACCATTCACTGCATCGGTACTGTCACTGCTGACTTTTCCTGCCGCCACATTGATGATCTGACGTTCACCACCGACTTTACCAACACTGACCACACCATTACTCGCAGAGCCTACACCCGCAAAGGCATAGTCCTGACCATTGATGCTGACTTTTGACTCAGAAGTCGCTACTCGATCTGTAGATTTATTTCCTAATATAACGCTATTATCTTGAGTAGTAGTAACTTGATTACCTAATACAAAGGTATTGTTGTTTGCAACAATATTACTGATACCCACTATAGCAGAAGAGCTACCACTAACATTATTTGCCTGTCCAAGAACATAGGCTACACTACCTTTATTAACTTGGTTATATCTACCTAAAATCCCAGATGAATCACTTTGAACAGTGTTATCTGTTCCCAATGCAATACTGCCATTTCCTGAAATCTGATTTCCGATTCCAACCGCTGTAGTATTCATATTTGTCACATTATTACCAGTACCAAGCGCAAGCGTGCTAGCGCCTGAAACTTGGTTACCAAATCCTAAAGTTGCTGCACCACCACTGGTTAATATATTGTTGTTTCCAATGGCAAGGCTTGTACCACTTGAGGTCAATATCTGATTTTCATTCCCTAAAATGCTACTATTTTGTTGCTCAGAACGGTTATTTGTACCAATAACATGTGCATTATTTGCTAAAGCAACACTATTGCTACCTATAACCGTTGAACCACCATTAGAGGCTTTAACTCCACTCCCGATTGCAATACCACCATAGTTTGAAACAGCGTTAGTCCCAAGGGCAACACTATTTTCGTTCTCTGCTTTTGAGGCTACACCAATTGCAATTGAGTTTTTACCAATCGCCCCATCATTATTGTAGTTTCCGCCTTGTGTTCCATCGTCATTGACGCTGAGGTAATGGGTAGTTGCTGCTGCCTGAGCTGCTTTAAGTTGTGAAAGGTTTACCGCATCTGTGTCTTGACTTGCTGCAGCAACGTTAGTCATACGACGCTCACGACCAATTGTACCAACAGATACTTCACCACCAACGGCATTCGCTCCAGCAATCGTTGTGCCTACTGGTAGATAGGCAGTCTCATTACCAACATTACGAATCGCTTGGCTACCCGATCCCAATGCGACACTTCCAGTAACTGCTGCCTTAGCACCACTCCCTAAGCTAGTAGCATCGTTTACATTATCAAGATCTTGCCCTGCTTGTAAGCCTAGCGCAACATTTCGGCTACCATTCACCCGACTTCCCGCTTCACCTCCAATGGCAATGTTTGAATCACCATTAACTTTATTTCCAGCAACAAAACCTAGAGCAGTATTCGCATTACCTGTTACATAGGCACCTGCGCCATAAGCTAAAGTTGCGTTGTAATTACCTGAAACTTGATAGCCTGATCCGCCTCCAACTGCACTATTGTTACTTCCCTTAATTTGGTTTCCTGAACCACGACCATAAGCAACATTATCATTTCCTAAAACTGTACTACCTGAATCAAGTCCAGTTGCAGTATTTAAGTCTCCGGTTACATTTACACCAGCAGTTCTACCCAATGCAGTATTATGGCTTCCCACCACGCTACCACCTGCCGATGCACCAACAGCAAGATTGGTTTCACCAATTACACGGTTTCCTGCGCTTCCACCTAATCCAATGTTTCCATTACCTGTTACATCATGACCTGAGTCGTCACCTAAAGCGGTATTTCTTTGACCTTTTGTGTTATAGCCACTATTAGAACCCACTGCGGTATTCCAACGACCATCATTGTTGGCACCAGCATTCATACCAATAAGTACATTGGCATCACCATCATTGATATTACCAACACCAGCATTTAAACCAATCACCACAGCTCTTCCAGCCGCAGCTTGAGCACCTGATCCAATTGCAATACTATCATTACCACCTGCTGCAACTGTAGCGCCTACGCCGATTGCAAGGCTGTTTGCACCTTGCGCCCCATCATTATTAAAGTTGTTTTCTTGAGTGCCGCCATCATTAACGCTGACATAGTGGGTTTGACTGTCTGCAATGGCTTTATTGGTCGCAAAAAGTTGTGAACCGTTCACCGCATCGGTACTGGTTGCGCTGACTTCACCCGCTGCCACATTGATGATTTGTCGTTCAGCGCCTGCTTTACCTACACTAACAATACCATTTGTCGCAGAGCCAGCTCCTGCAACAGTATAGTCTTTACCGTTAATGGTCATTTTACTGACTGCGGTTGCAGGACGATCCGTAGATTCATTGCCTAGAACCACGCTATTTCTTTGAGTGGTAGTCACATTACGACCCAAAACAAAACTAAAGTCTTCGCCAATGGTATTACCTGTACCAACCGCGTGGGAATACCATCCGAGGATTTGATTATCAAACCCAATAGCGCTACCACCTAAACCATTTATTGTATTGCCACGTCCCATTGCAATCGCTAGCGTGGAAACAGTATTGCTTGAACCGACAGCATACCCATCTCCTTTCAATTGGTTGTTGTACCCTAATGCAACTGCATAATTTCCAGAAACATTATTACCTTGTCCAATCGCTGTCGCTGCACTCCCTAAAAGCGTATTGTTGCTTCCCGCAATAAGATTTGCTGCCCCACCAATCACACGATTGCTATGCCCAAACACATCACTTTGGTCTGTTATAACTGAGTTATCATAACCAACAGCACTAGAGGCTTCACCAGTAACACTATTTTTATTACCTATTGCAACTGAATTTAATCCAGTTGCTTGGTTTCCAAGACCAATCGCAGTACTACTCAAACCCGAAGAAACACTCTGAAGTCCCATTGCCACAGCATGGCGATTGCTTGCACTCACGTCAGAACCGATCGCTACAGCTTTGTCCGTAAATCCAGGTATAGGCACATAGTTTGCAACTGCATTTGAACCAATCGCAACAGTATTCTCATTTTCTGCTTTTGAACCAATCCCAATGGCAATCGAGTTTTTACCCTTTGCGCCATCATTGTTGTAGTTAGCACCTTGCGTACCATTGTCATTGACACTGACATAGTGGGTTTCAGCTGCGGCTTGTGCCGCTTTAAGTTGTGCAATATTAACAGCATCCGTATCTGCTGTACCTGCCGCGACATTAGTAATTTGACGATAGATTTTTTTATTCGCATCACCTACTGAAACAGCACTCATTGCACCTGAAAGTTTAGCGATATTAGAACCTGCAACAGTTATACCTTTGCTACTGGGATCATATCCTAAGGTGCCAGCATCCCGGTTCGCTATGGAATATGTGCCTAGTGCCACCCCATCATTATAGGCAACAGCTTCTTGCCCTATAGCCGTACCGTTTCGCCCCATTACTTTTGCGGAACCACCTATTGCAGTACCAGTTGTTGTAGAAGAAGCGAAACTACCTATAACCGTGCTGCCCCCTTCAACACCAGCGCTTGCTCCAGTACCAATTATAGTTGCTATTGCACCTTTATTACTTGCTCCAGAACCAATGACGATAGAAGCTTGCGCACTTTCATCATTTCTTGCACCGTTTAAAGCTGGTGCATAATCACTTTGATCAATGGCACCACCAATAACAATTGAACCACCTGAGTTTTTTCCACCACTATAAGCACCATCACCAATTGCAACACCACCTTTTAGCGTAGCTGTACTGCCACTCCCTAATGCAATGCTACTTGTTGCAGAAGCATTTGCGCCTTTACCTATCGCGATTGCATTGTCTGCATTGGCTTTAGCACTACTGCCTAGACTAGTGGCATCGTTGACGTTATCTAAATCTTGTCCTGATTGAACACCAAGTGCAATATTGCGAGAACCATTAACTTTTGTGCCAGACTGGCTACCAATTGCAATGTTATCATTACCATTTACTGTACGACCTGTCAGTGCCCCCAGAGCAAGGTTGCCACGCCCTGCTACTTCGTAACCTGCTCCCCAAGCCATTGCCACGTTGTCGTTACCCGAAACCCCATTACCAGCATTCAGACCCATAGCTGTATTTCGGTCCCCCGTCACACTACGACCAGATCCCTGACCATAAGACACATTGACACTGCCTCGTACAATACTGCCTGAATCTAAACCTGTTGCGACATTACCAGTACCAATGACATCATCCCCTGCCGTGCGACCTAAAGCAACGTTATGGTCACCTTTGACTGTTCCACCAGCCGATATACCAACAGCAAGGTTCGTTTCACCTGTAACGCTTACACCAGCACTCGCCCCCAATCCAATGTTGCCGCTCCCTGTAACATCACGACCCGCATAGTCACCTAAAGCGGTATTTCTTTCGCCTTTGATGTTAAAGCCACTGTTCGAACCAATTGCTGTATTCCAACGACCATCATTGTTGGCACCTGCGTTCATACCGATGAGTACATTTGCGTCCCCATCCGACACATTGCCACTACCTGCATTTAAACCAATGACAACCGCACGTCCACCCATCGCCTGCGCACCAGAACCAATGGCAATGTCATTTCCAACTGTTCCTGTAACTGCATCTACACCTACAGCAACCGAATTTTGACCTTTTGCTCCGTCATTATCGTAATTGCCTGATTGCGTACCACCATCGTTGACACTGATATAGTGATCAGGATTCGCAGCAAAGGACATACCAGATACAGTTAATGCGGAAACAGCCAATATGGCTCCGGCAACGACAGCTTTACCAGTAGAGCGTTTACCGCGAACCTTTGAAGTTTCAGAAATTGCACACCATGTGCCTAATGATTCGTTCCAAACAACTTTATATGTCTTATTCATTGATAATTACCGTAAGTTTTTAGAATAGTTCTGAGTAATAGTTAACATTATTTATTGGCATTGCAATGCTTTTACTAACATATGCGAAAAAATCAGCCATACCTGAAAATGATTGATTTTTTGGAATGAATATTTGACTTTCTGGTACACTTTTTAAAGTAAAAAACCAACTTTTGTTTGATCAGCTATGATTTTCCATTTTCCAAAGTTTCTTTGATAATCATCAACTTTTTAATATTTTGGTTTGATAATCATCGTCATTTATCATCGATTATATTTTAGATGTAACACATTTATTATTTTGTGATTCATTGAGCAAGTTTACAACTTCTGCCACAATTCAAAATTCAAAATAAATAACATTTTTTTTAAATAATGTGATTAAAATCATTATTTTGTTTTATACTTACTTTCTAAATTTATCTTTATTTTTAGTTGAAAATTAATCAAATTCATTCATTTTTCAAATCATCCATATCGACAAAGATGAATACCTTGCCGCGCTACATTCTGATAACATAGCGCTATTTTTAAAATCCGATTTTATTGAGAGTTTGAATGTCTACGCTTACCACGTTAAAAGAGCTTCTTGCCCAACGTATTCTCATAATTGATGGTGCGATGGGAACCATGATCCAACGCCATAAACTGGAAGAAGCAGATTATCGAGGTGAGCGTTTTGCAGATTGGGCATCTGATCTCAAGGGCAATAACGATCTTTTGGTGCTGACACAGCCTGACATTATCCAAGGGATTCATGAAGCATACTTGGACGCTGGTGCAGACATTATTGAAACCAACAGCTTTAATGGTACACGTGTATCCATGTCTGACTATCATATGGAAGACTTGGTTCCAGAGATCAACCGTGAAGCTGCGCGTATTGCCAAACAAGCATGTTTAAAATACTCAACACCTGATAAACCACGTTTTGTCGCAGGTGTATTGGGTCCTACATCACGTACCTGCTCTATCTCGCCCAATGTGAATGATCCTGCTTTTCGTAACATTACCTTTGATGAGCTTAAAGACAATTATATCGAAGCTACACATGCGCTTATTGAGGGCGGTGCAGATATTATTCTGATCGAAACTGTATTTGATACCTTGAACTGTAAGGCTGCAATTTTTGCAGTAAAAGAGGTATTTAAACAACTTGGTCATGAACTGCCATTGATGATTTCAGGAACCATCACAGATGCTTCAGGTCGTACACTGACAGGACAAACAGCAGAAGCTTTTTGGAACTCTGTGCGCCACGGCGACTTATTGTCAATTGGCTTTAACTGTGCTTTGGGTGCAGATGCCATGCGTCCACATGTCAAAACTGTTTCAGATGTTGCAGATGTTTTTGTCTCAGCGCATCCCAATGCAGGTTTACCCAATGCTTTCGGTGGTTATGATGAAACGCCAGAACAAACTGCTGCATTTTTAAAAGAGTTTGCTGAAAGTGGTTTGATTAATATTACTGGCGGCTGTTGTGGTACCACACCAGATCATATTCGTGCGATTTATCATGCCGTAAAAGACATCAAACCTCGTCAAGTTCCTGAAACCAAACCTGCTTGTCGTTTAAGTGGTTTAGAGCCATTCAACATTTACGATGACTCCTTATTTGTCAATGTCGGTGAACGTACCAACGTCACAGGTTCTAAAAAATTCTTACGTTTAATTCGTGAAGAAAACTTTGCAGAGGCACTCGACGTTGCTTTACAGCAAGTGGTTGCAGGTGCTCAAATCATTGACATTAATATGGATGAAGGAATGTTGGATTCGGAAAATGCAATGGTGCATTTTTTAAATCTGGTTGCATCCGAGCCTGAAATATCCAAAGTTCCAATCATGATTGACTCATCAAAATGGGAAATCATTGAAGCAGGATTAAAATGTGTTCAAGGTAAGCCTGTTGTAAACTCGATTTCTTTAAAAGAAGGTTATGACGAGTTTGTGCATAAAGCACGCCTATGTCGTCAATATGGTGCTGCGATTATTGTCATGGCATTTGACGAAACAGGTCAGGCGGATACAGCTGCACGTAAGCGTGAAATCTGTAAACGTTCTTATGATGTATTGGTCAATGAAGTCGGCTTTCCTGCTGAAGACATTATTTTTGACCCGAACGTATTTGCTGTAGCAACAGGGATTGAAGAACACAATAACTACGCTGTGGACTTTATTGAAGCAACGGGCTGGATTAAACAAAACTTGCCTCATGCCATGATTTCTGGCGGTGTTTCAAACGTTTCATTCTCGTTCCGTGGCAATGAACCTGTGCGAGAAGCCATTCACTCTGTATTCTTATATCATGCTATTCAACAAGGCATGACCATGGGAATTGTAAATGCCGGTCAAATGGCAATTTATGATGATATTCCAAAAGAATTAAAAGATGCGGTTGAAGATGTGATTCTCAACCAAAATCAGGGAGCAAGTGGTCAAGATGCAACTGAGAAACTGCTCGAAGTTGCAGAACAATACCGTGGTCAAAGTGCTGCTCAAAAACAAGTTGAAAATCTTGAGTGGCGTAATGAAACTGTTGAAAAACGCCTTGAATATGCCCTTGTTAAAGGCATCACCACTTTTATTGATGAAGATACCGAAGAAGCTCGTTTAAAATCGAAACGCCCATTGGACGTCATCGAAGGTCCATTGATGGACGGGATGAACGTTGTTGGAGATTTATTTGGTTCAGGTAAGATGTTCTTACCGCAAGTAGTAAAATCTGCACGTGTCATGAAACAAGCTGTTGCATGGCTAAACCCGTACATTGAAGCTGAAAAAACAGGAAGCCAATCTAAAGGTAAAGTGTTGATGGCAACAGTAAAAGGCGATGTTCATGATATTGGTAAAAATATTGTGGGCGTGGTGCTTGGCTGTAATGGTTATGACATTGTTGACCTTGGTGTTATGGTTCCTTGTGAAAAAATTCTACAAACCGCGATTGATGAAAAAGTTGATATTATCGGCTTATCTGGCTTAATTACTCCTTCTTTAGATGAAATGGTATTTGTCGCTAAAGAAATGCAACGTAAAGGATTTAAGATTCCATTGCTGATTGGTGGTGCAACAACATCGAAAGCACATACTGCGGTAAAAATTGATCCACAATATTCAAATGATGCAGTGATTTATGTTGCCGACGCCTCTCGTGCAGTTGGTGTTGCGACAACATTATTATCCAAAGAAATGAAGCCGGCATTTGTCGCAGAACATCGTGCTGAATATGAAAAAGTACGCGAGCGTATTGCCAACAAACAGCCCAAAGCTGCCAAGCTGTCTTATGCTGAATCAATAGAGAATGGGTTAAAAATTGATTTTGCGGCTCATCCACCAGTAAAACCAAACTTTATCGGTCTACAAACCATCACCAACTACCCGCTTGAAAAATTAGTCGATTACTTTGACTGGACGCCGTTCTTTATTTCATGGAGCTTGGCAGGCAAATTCCCGAAAATTTTACAAGATGAAGTGGTCGGTGAAGCTGCGACTGATTTGTATAATCAAGCTCAAGCGATGCTCAAAGACATTATTGAAAATAAACGCTTTGATGCGCGTGCTGTATTTGGAATTTATCCTGCCAATCGTTCAGCGGCGGACTCAGTTGAAGTCTATGATGAGTCTGGTGCAAATACCACCCATACTTTCCATCATATCCGTCAACAGTCTGACAAAGTGACCGGGAAACCTAATTTATCGTTGGCGGATTTTGTGGCAACCAAAGCACAAGCTGAAGACTACTTGGGTGGTTTCACCGTTTCAATTTTTGGCGCAGAAGAAATGGCACATGAGTACAAAGCCAAAGGGGATGATTACTCTGCCATTCTTGCTCAGTCCTTAGGTGACCGTTTTGCTGAAGCATTTGCTGAACATTTGCATGAACGTATTCGTAAAGAGTTCTGGGGCTATCAAGCTGATGAACAACTCTCAAATGAAGAATTGATTAAAGAAAAGTATGTCGGTATTCGTCCTGCACCAGGCTACCCTGCTTGTCCTGAGCATTCTGAAAAAGCATCTTTGTTTGATTGGTTAGGTACGACTGATAAGATTGGTACCCAATTGACCAGCAGTTTTGCAATGTGGCCACCTTCAAGTGTGAGTGGTTTCTATTATTCAAACCCACAGTCTGAATACTTTAATGTTGGTAAGATTGCATTAGATCAGCTTGAGGATTATGCAAAGCGTAAGAACTGGACTTTGGATGAAGCGAAACGTTGGTTAGCTCCGAACTTGGATGATTCGGTTTCTTAGGTTTATTTAAATCTCCCCTAACCCCTCTTTGAAAAAGAGGGGGCTTGTATATAAATCAGGCGAATTAATATTCTTCTCTCTTTTAAAAAAATAGATTTATAATTCTTGATACAATATTACAATTAAGTTTTAAGTATTTGAATTTTATAATGATAAAAAAATTTAGAAATAATTTAAATAACTAGATTCATTTCTACGATAAATTTACTCCTAATACCGTAACTGTTAGATTTTATAGCCATCATTTTTTCATGTATGATCATTTTATTGCGCCTGTAGAGATAAAATATGTTTGAGATCATTGATGATTTAAAAGCTAAATTGGATCAACATCGACCTCTTTCTCCTACGATTGTTAAAAATCTACACGAAGACCTCGTTTTACGTTGGACTTATCACTCCAATGCCATTGAGGGTAATACCTTAACTTTGTTAGAAACAAAGGTTGTACTTGAGGGAATTACGATCGGTGGTAAAGCATTAAGGGAGCATTTTGAAGCAATCAATCATCGTAATGCGATTTTGTATGTTGAAGATATTATCAAAAGTCAAGAACCCTTTTCAGAATGGCAAATTCGTAATATTCATCAACTCATTTTGAAAAATATTGATGATGAAAATGCTGGGCAATATCGCCAACAAAATGTACTAATCTCAGGGGCTACGGCGCTTCCACCAGACCATACATTGCTCAATGATAAAATGACTCAGTTTATTGATTGGTATAATCGTGATAGTCAAAAATTGCATCCTATTGAACGAGCAGCCAAAGTCCATGCAGATTTTGTAGCGATCCATCCTTTTGTTGATGGAAATGGACGTACATCTCGATTATTGATGAATCTTGAATTGCTTAAATCTGGTTATCCACCAAGTGTAATTACTGTAGAAAATCGATTAGCTTATTATGAAGCTTTAGATCAATGGATGGCGAATGATCACACTGAACCATTTATTCATTTGGTTGCTAATGCCGTATTGGATGGATTTAAACCTTATCAGATGATCTTAGGAATTTAAACAATAAATCCTATTTTCAATAATACGTAGGATAGATTACTGAAAGGAAATTGTAGATCCAGCATTATCTTGAAATTCGCAATATTATTCTATTTAAATAAGCAATTACGCTACTTTTCTAGCAACATAGTACAATAAAAATTTAATAGAAAAAACAATAACGTGATTTTTATTCTATGCTTTTAATTACCAAATAGTTAAATTAAAAATAATATAAAATTTAAATCAGATAAATAAAATGGAAAGGTCATGGCAGGTGGTTCACAGATAATTATCAATAAAGAGCTGAAAATCTGCATTTTTATAATATTAATTGCGATTAATATCATCATCTTCCTAGAAACTAAGGCAAGAATAACCATGCAAAAAGAACCGACTTTAAGTTTTTCGACTCTAGCTCATCAAGACATAGACCCTGAAATTCAAATCAATATAAGACTCATCAATAACATCAAAGAAAAGGGATCAAGTAAAAATAAATTGATTACACTGTTAAAAGATGGTGTTTTTTATCCCTTAAACAACACAAAAGACTTTCCAATGTATGAATTATTTATTAAACGAAATCATCAATTTGCCTATATTGCTAGTGAAAATATCTATTTCAGCGAGGATAATTCATCGATCAGAGCCAATAGTGACCGAAAAGGAATTATTTTTATCAATCCTACTATAGCTGATGACTCGATTACTCTTGAATATCATCAATATTATGAAGAAAAGCAGACTCAATATTCAAAACGTTTGAAACTATCTGATTCATATAAATATAACAGTCGAATGTTCAATCAACAAACGACACTAGATGATTTTGATCAGGTCAATATCTTAAAATAACTCAAGTCAATATCTTAAAAAAACCAAAGGCATTTAAATCAAATGCCCCCCAATTTTCAACAGCGATTACTTTCTAAAATTAGACAACAAAGTATTGGTAATCGACTTATTGTTCTCAACAACTCTCGTCTTTTTAGCCTTGGCGGACTGGTCTTCTACCCGTTCGATTTTAGCGGCTTTCAACTTACCGTTATTTTCAACCACGATAAATTTAACTCGCTCGTTACGCTTTGGTTCTCCCTCAGCAAGCGGAAAATCAGAAATATGGAAGAAAATATCCTGCTCAAGCCCACCAATAAATCCAAAGCCTCTTTCAGCATCGTATTGTTTAATTTTTCCTTGTTGGAATTCAGGCTTCATACATATTCCTCATCGCAGTACACAATCTGTGTATTATACCCTGATCTTGACCAATAGATAAAATACAGGCTATCTATCGACTAAACATAAAGAATATCCATAAAAAAGCCCGCTTTTCAGCAGGCTTTCAATAACACTTAAAATTTAATGGGCATGCCCTGCGCCCACATTACCTTTCGGTTTAGGGCATAACCAAATAATTAACCCTGCAAAGATAAATACCATCGCAAAAATCAAAAACACATGATTGACAGAAAGTGTTAAAGCTTCCTTATCCACCAAGTTGGAAATCGTCCCCAAAGCCATTTCTGGGCTAAAACCACTATTGACCAGATTACGCTGGGTTTCTTCGACATGCATGGTTGAAACGATTTCACTCCGTGCCAACTTGGTATGATCATCCCAAATCGTCACAGCCAGAGAGGCACCTATCGCCCCTGCCATCGTTCGCATAAAGTTCATTAAACCCGCAGCAGAAGCAACTTCATCTGGACGAACCACACCCAAGGCAATGTTGGACAAGGGAATAAAGAAGAACGGCACAGCAAAACCTTGAATAATCTGTGGCCAAGCCAATGCCATAAAATCTGCATCCGTGGTCCAAAATGAACGCATCAAGGTCACGCCACCCAAAATCATCAAACCAAAACTCGACAATGCTCTTGGATCATATTTGGTTGCCATTTTCGCCACAATCGGTGACATCATCAAACTACCGAAGCCCATCGTTGCAGTGAGATAACCTGCCCAAGAAGCAGTATAGCCCAAGTTGATCTGTAACCATTGTGGAATGAGTACAATACTGCCAAAGAATGCTGCAAAGGCGAAAGCCAGCGATATTGTGGCAATGGTAAAACCACGGTATCGGAAAATCTGTATGTTGACGATGGGATGCTTTTCATAATATTCCCAAATGAAAAAGGCAATAAAACCCACCACCAAAATCACAGCCAAAATACAAATAAAGGTATTATTGAACCAGTCCCGTTCATGCCCTAAATCTAGCATGAGCTGCAATGCACCAATCCAGATAATCAGCAAAGTTAAACCAATGGTATCAATAGGTAATTTTGCAATCGGGGTTTCTGCTGTTTTCATCAAACGCATGACACCCAAAGCACAGATTACCCCTACAGGAATATTGATAAAGAAAATCCAATGCCAAGACCAATTATCACTGATCGTTCCACCCAGAATTGGACCTAAAATTGGACCAACCACTGTGGTCATTGCCCACATACCCATTGCTTGCGAATGCTTTTCAGGCGGAAAAATACGCATGAGCAACGTTTGGCTCAATGGCATGATTGGACCACCAAATAAGCCTTGCCCAATACGACAGATCACCAGCATTGCCAAACTATTGGATAAACCACACAGAATGGAAAATGTTGTGAAACCGATCAAACTGATGGTAAATACCCGAACAGCACCAAAGCGCCCAGCCAACCAGCCTGTTAAAGGTACACAAATGGCTTCAGCAACAGCATAAGAAGTGATGACCCAAGTTCCCTGTGAACTTGAAACTGCTAAACTTCCCGTAATATGTGGTACAGAAACATTGGCAATGGTCATGTCCAACACGACCATAAAATTGGCAAGTGCTAAAAAGAATGCAGCGAGGAGTAAACGCCCGCCTTTCAGCTCATTTTGAAATGTTGCTGTATTCATAAGCGATTACTTCGCTGATGAGGTATCGACCTCAGCATTCATGGACAAACCAACACGTAATGGATGTTCAGCCAATTCTTTAGGATCAAGTTTGATACGTACTGGTAAACGCTGCACCACTTTAATCCAGTTACCTGTCGCATTTTGTGCAGGAATCAAAGCAAATGCAGAACCTGTGCCTCCAGAAAAGCCAATCACTGTGCCATGATATTCAACATCCTTACCATATAGATCAGAGGTTAAAGTCGCCTTTTGACCGACTTTGACATTCTTTAACTGGCTTTCTTTAAAGTTTGCATCGACATACAGATCAGCTATTGGCACGATTTTCATTAAACTTGCACCAGGCGCCACACGTTGCCCAATTTGAATGCTACGACGGGCAACAATTCCGTCTAGCGGTGCTTTAATTTCAGTCCGTTGTAAATCTAAAAGCGCTTGATCAAGTTTTGCTTGAGCTACCAATACATCAGGTGTTGAACTTTGTGAGGTACCACGAATTAATGCTTCATTGGCATCTAAGTTACTTTGCGCTGCTTTTCGTTTTGATTCAGTTTGTGCAAGCGCCGCTTTTGCTACATCAACGCTGGCTTTAGCATTATTCAAAGCACTTTGTGCTTTGCTAAATTCTTCCTTTGAAATTGCACCTGTTGCATTTAACTGTTGACGGCGTGCAAACTCTTGTTGTGCCTGTTGATAAGCAACATCGGCTTGCGCCACTTGTGCTTTAGCACTATTAATATCGTCTGTACTCACCAAAATTTGCGAGGACAATGAACTGCTATTTGCAGAACTTTGCGTGTATTGGCGCTTTGCCTTAGTTAAGGCTGCTTCGGCTTCGGCAACCGCAATTTTAGCATCACGATTATCAATAATTGCCAATACATCGCCTTTTTTCACTTGCTGCGTATCACTCACTAAAACTTCAGCCACCTGACCACTGACCATTGAAGTAATTTCAGCAGTTTCAGCACCAACATAGGCATTGTCTGTTTCCACAGTATTGCTAAACACTAAAGCCCAAATTGCATATAGAATTGCTGCTGCGACAACAATAATGGCAAAAATCTTCAGCATTTTTTTACGTTTTTGTTTGGCTTCCAAATCCGCTTGCGCTTCATTTTCATCGTTTGGAGAGGCATTCGTCGTTTGCGCTTCAGTCATCGCATATTCCTAGCTTACTTGGACTTGTCAAAACATCAGTGCATTTTAAGGATATAAACTGAACATCAGCTTAATCACTTTTTTGGGGGTTTTGCGTGATGGTTGAATAAGTCAACTTCTTAAAATTGTGGTGCTCAATTTTACAGACAAAAATCATATTATGAGAATAAAAATATTACTCTAAAGTTTATCTTTATAAAATAGATCGATCTTAGGGTCTATTGATATTTCATAAATGGCTTGCGTTGTAGGTTAAAATTGAGCAGGCAAGGCATGAAATAAAGAGAATAGCGAGACTATTTTCGAATTTCATAACGCAGGCTGAGATAATTTTAGCCACAACCCTTCGGGACTATTGTGTTTTTTGCCGCTACGTCGTTACGAACTACTTATTTAGAATGACTAAATTTCGTACTCCGCGCCTAGTATCGACTAAAAAACACACACAGTCGCAAGCATAGACGAACTGTCAATAGACCCTGTGCTATTCATATTTTTTTAAAACCAAATAAGCCATCAAAATATGCTTTCCGATGGCTTATATTGACATAAACAATACAAAAGTGTACTGCATAGTACACTTTTAGCGTGATCAATAGGCATACGATGCGATTGCAGTTGCGATCGCCTTACCTTCATTGTTGACCATGGTCATCCGCATCGTACACCCCTTGCGTCCCATTCTTAAGGTTTCAGCTTTTGCGATAAAATATTCACCACGACCAGGCGCCAGATAATCGACACGCATATCCACAGTTGCAAGTCGAGAAACTTTTTTGAGCGTATCTGGAAGCTGGTCTGGTTCGGCTCGTTTATACAACTCACCCATTGCAACAATCCCACCAATACTGTCTAACAGTGTCGCAGCAACACCGCCATGCAAGATTTGAAATGCAACATTGCCAATCAGATAAGGCTTCATTTCGATATACCCTTCAATTTCATCATTTACCACACGCATTTGCATGTTGTTATGCGAAAAATAAGGTGAACCATTAAACGCTTTGGTCAACTGGTTAAGGACGACATTTAGATCTGCTTTTGCACCTAAATGTAAGTTACCAGTCCACTTCTTTTGTGATTCGCTCTGCGCAGAATCAGTTTTAGGAGAATCACTCATCATCATTTCGAAACCAATAATGAGAAAAAACTTCAGCTTTTTCCCAAAAAAAATATGAAAGGGCTACAATATGTGCCTAGTTTAATACTGAACATCGAGATTGTTATGACTTATACGTTCAATCGTCCTGCTTTCCCAGCCACTCGTATGCGCCGTATCCGTAAAAACGACAAACTTCGAGCGATGGTGAGAGAAACACAACTTACAGCAGACCATCTCATTTACCCAGTATTTGTACTTCCAGGGCAAAACCAGTCCCAAGATGTACCCAGTATGCCAAATGTTCAGCGCTTATCGGCAGATTTATTGCTAAAAAAAGCTGAAACACTATTAGAACTTGGCGTATCAAAACTTGCCTTATTTCCAGTTACACCACAACAAGACAAAAGTTTAACAGCTGAAGCGGCATGGCATGAAGACGGATTAGTTCAAAATACTTTACGTCTTTTGAAAAAAGAACTTCCGGAAATGGTACTGATTACTGATGGTGCATTAGATCCATATACCACGCATGGTCAGGATGGCATTATTGATGATACTGGTTATGTGTTGAATGATGAAACTGTGCAATGTCTCATTAAACAAGCTTTAAGTCATGCTGAGGCAGGTGCTGATGTCATTGCACCAAGCGACATGATGGATGGACGGATTGGAGCTATCCGCCAAGCTTTAGAAAGTAATAATTTTATCTATACCAATATCATGGCGTATTCTGCAAAGTATGCTTCAAGTTTCTATGGTCCATTTCGTGATGCAGTAGGTTCATCATCCAACCTCAAAGGTGGTAATAAGTACAATTACCAAATGGATGTCGGCAATCGTGCAGAAGCATTGCATGAAATTGCGCTCGATATTCAAGAAGGTGCTGATATGGTGATCGTTAAACCTGGTATGCCATATTTGGATGTAGTCCGTGAAGTCAAAGATACGTTCGGTGTGCCAACCTTCGTTTATCAAGTCAGTGGTGAATATGCCATGCTTGCTGCTGCGATTCAAAATGGTTGGTTATCTGAGAGTGTGATTATGGAGTCGTTGATGTGCTTCCGTCGTGCTGGTGCAGATGGTATCTGGACCTATTATGCGGAAGATGCAGCACGTCAATTAAAACAGATGTAGTAAATTCTCACTCTGCTATAAACGATACCTATGGATGTCATCCGCTATTGTCTCCAATAGGACTAGATTTTAAATGTAAATTTTTTGCGATGGATGGACTCACATATTGGTCGCAAAAATGTTTAACGATGAAGCGCAATGCGCTTTGAATTGGTTTGATCTACTGTTGTTAACACAGTAGGTCAAATCAAAAGTTAATCGAGTGATCAAAATCATTTTACGATGATGCCATCGTACAGAAATATAGGTTGAACTCTCGTTCATTCAAATTTATTTACTTTTACAGAATACACCATGCATATTGCCATTATCGGTGCTGGAGTAAGTGGCTTACTCAGTGCACTTGAACTTATTGAACAAGGCTGTAAAGTCACCCTATTCGATCAACAACATGCTGGACAAGCCGCTTCTTGGGCAGGCGGTGGTATTCTGTCTCCGATGTACCCTTGGCGCTATCCACAAGAAGTCAACCATTTGGCTCAATATGGCAAGCAACTTTACCAAGATTGGAATCGAAAACTATTCCCTAAAACAGGTATAGACTTTGAAATTCATGAAACTGGCATGTTGATCTTCGACGAAGCAGATTTTGAGATTGGACTCAATTATAAAGACCAATACCAAGAACCCATGCAACATTGTGAATATTTATCCAGAGAAAAACTTAAACAAGTTAATCCACAAATTTCTGAACAATTTCAACATGCGATCTACTTTCCACAGTTAGCCAATGTACGCAACCCTCGGCTACTCAAATCACTGATCAGCTATCTAAAACAACATCCTTTGGCTGATATCCGTGAAAACACATGGATTGAGAAATTTAATATTCAAAATGAACAGATTCAATCTGTTCAAACTGCAAATGGACAAGACTTTTCAGCTGATCATTTTGTGATTGCAACAGGTGCTTGGTCTAATTGTTGGAGTGAGCAGTTGCAGCTAACGATTCCTGTTAATCCTGTTCAAGGTCAAATGATGTTGTTTAAAACTCCTGAAAACTGGCTTCCAACCATGTGTATGAACAACGTCATGTATCTCATTCCACGTACAGATGGACATATCGTATGCGGTTCGAGTATGAATCATATTGGCTTTGATCATCGCCCTAGTATCTCTGTACAACAAAGCATTTATAAAGCGTGTATTGAAATGGTGCCTGAATTGGCCAATTTTCCAATTGTGAAGCAATGGGCTGGCTTGCGCCCAAGCTCGCCAACAGGCATTCCTTATATTGGAAAAATGCCAGATCTCAATAATTTATGGGCGAACTTTGGACATTATCGTAATGGGTTATGTATGGGACCAGCCTCAGCTCAACTGCTTAGACAATTGATTTTAAAACAGGAAACATTTGTAGATGCCAACGCCTATTCAACTGAACGGCTGAAGCAAAATGCCGTATCAAGAATCGTCAGTTAATTTGGCAACAAATATTTTGTGATTGTAAAGAGAAAGATCCTTAATATCTTTCTCTCATCTGAATAGATCATTTACCAATAATTTTCAACAGCAATATTGCCTTCACCACGGCGATTCATGGTTAAACCACGGGCTTTAAGTGCCGCTTTGGTATCATCGACCATCTGTGGATTACCACACAACATGACATGGGTGGTTTCAACATTAAAGTGTAAATCAGCGGCTTTTTCCAACTCACCATTTTCAATCAATATCGGTAAGCGATCATGCAAGGCTGCGTGTGGGTCTCGTGTAATAATAGGAATAAATTTAAATCCTGTATGCCCTTCACCAAATTGCTCTGCGATCTCTTGGATACGATCCACATAGGCCAATTCAGAGGCTGTTCTTACGCTATATACCAAATTGATTTTTTGGTATTTTGACCATGTTTCAAAGTCTTGTAACATCGAAATAAATGGTGCCAATCCCGTACCTGTTGCCAGTAACCACAAGTCTTGCGGAAGTGGTAATTGATAACGTGCCAAAGTTAAGAATCCGTATGGAATCTTTTCCAAATACAGTTCATCACCCACTTTAAGATGTTGTAAATTTGATGTGAATGCACCATCGGGCACAACAATTGAAAAAAACTCCAGTGTTTCATCAAAAGGGGAAGAAACCACGGAATATGCCCTTACCACCAAATCATCACCGACTTTTAAACCGATTCGAGCGAATTGCCCTGCGGTGAATTTAAAATGAGCAGGACGAGTCATGGTGAAACTGAAAAGCGTATTCGTCCAACGATGAACAGATAAGACCTTTTCTATGCTAAATTTTTCAATTGACATAATTTCTTCGTGGCATGAAACATAGTGCTCATGGTAGCATGCCTATATAATGTATGAATATTAAAATGTTAAGGCTCTACTTATGCGAATGACTTTACGCCAACTGGCTGTGTTTGTTGCTGTCGCTCAGGAAGGTACCGTAACCAAAGCAAGTGATGCAGTTCGGTTAACTCAAAGTGCAGCAAGTATGGCTTTGGCAGACTTAGAGGATGGTTTGGGTGCTCCTCTGTTTGACCGTTTAGGGAAACGACTACAATTAAATGATTTAGGACGATTTCTATTGCCACAAGCTTTAGAAATCTTAGGTCGCTGTGAAGCTTTTGAACAAGCCGCCAAAGGTGAATTGCAAAGTATTGACTTACGCATTGGTGCCACACTGACCATTAGTGATTACTTAATGCCTGATTTAATGGCGGATTTCTTACAAATTCAACCCCAAGCTCATTTACAGCTTCAAGTCGGTAATACACGCCAGATGATCGAAGCAGTTAATCAGTTTCAACTTGATTTGGCTTTAATCGAAGGCTCTTGTTTCTTACCGCAGTTGCAATGTATACATTGGCGTGATGATGAGCTTGCCGTGTGCTGTTCACCTAGTCATCCTCTTGCCAACTTACATCGTGAACTCAGACAATCTGATTTCCAACATGTAGAATGGATTTTACGTGAGGAAGGCTCTGGAACACGTGAAGTATTTGATAATGCGATTCTTAAAGACCTTCAAGATGCCAATATCCGCTTAACATTGGGTCATAACGAAGCCATCTTAAAAATAGTCGCTGGTGGCTTAGGTATGTCATGTATCTCTAAATTGGCTATTCAACCCTTACTGGATAAGGGACAATTGGTGATTCTAAATACTCCTTTCTGGCAACTGGCTCGTCCATTGTTTATGTTGGTACACCGTCAGAAATACCAAGGTCCCGGCTTAAGAGCCTTCATGAAGTTTTGTGAAAGTAAATAACGTGAGTTCGATGTAACCACATCTTCAACTTATTGGAAAACAATAAGTCACGGCGGAGTCTTGTTGATTTTTCACCCAATTTCAGGATCAGCCTGCGGCTCGCCCTACTTTTCTTTCGGGAAAAGTAGGCAAAACCACTGTCATCCGCAAAACTCGTCAATCACCAGCAACACATTCAATCAGTCGCAGAAACAATACTTTATAAAAGTAGTCCTGCCTCAAACAACTGCGGATGACGGTTCCGAGTATCATATTTCATCAAGAATTTTTATCGAACTCAAATTAAATAGTTTTAAAGCTCCACGTGGAGCTTTTCTTTTGCTTTTTGAATGGGTTAATGCCCAAATTGGCGTTCACATGGTTGACCATCATGATCACCGTCCATTTGAGTATTTGGACAATTCCGAATAAAAAACAATGCTTCTTCGTAGGAACTCATCTGACTGCAATGGGTTCTTCCATCACAACGATATGGTGATGTATTAGTGGAAGCCAATGTAGGTGTATTCACAGTCATGGCTACAGCAGGCGCATTTTGTATACGCAACGCCTCATTTTTTCCATTTAAAGCATTTTCAGATTTTTCACTAAATTTTACAGGTTTTACATAACCTACTTCTTTTCGCTGTTGCGCTACAATTTGTTTCTGTTGTTGTTCAAACAATTCAAATTTTGCCAGTTGATCTTTTTGATAACTTTGATATTGGGTCCAAGCCGCAAAACTAAAATAAACCAATCCAAAAACCATCACCAAAATTACAAAAGAAATAAAACCGAATTTACGACTATCCGTTTGACTTGTCCTTAAAATATTTCTTTGTTTATCGATATCCACCTTTTTACTTTTAAGATCATTGCTCATCGCCACATCTAAACGGATCATTTGATGTGCTTTAAACGTACCTTTATCATTGATCACAACGTATTTGATGGTTTCACCCTTTTTAGGCTGCCCCCCTTCTTTTGGAAAATCGGCAATATAAAACGCCACGGTTTGTGCAGAGTGGTGATCTAATAAAAGCCCATATCCTTTATCATCGTGATACTCAATGATTTGCCCCAAATAAAACATAGCATTTCTCTTATAAATACTTATGAATCACAATATATTTTACTCATTTCAGAGACTTAGCGCGAGTATGCCTCGCGTTTCTGCTGTTTAATTGCATCTTTTTGTTGCTGTTGATATTGTTGTAACTTCATTACACTTTCAATTTTGTACTGCTTATAACGATCCATGGCATACATAACACAATTTACACCGATAAATAAAATAATGCCAATAATGACTATCCAAGGATTCAACCGTATAGCTGGTTCAGAAGCTGTTTTCTTCTTCGGCTGCTTACGTTTAGAATAAAAGAATTGAATTTTAATATTTTGAAAAAATTGCTGTAACACATTCAAATGCATATTTTTTTCAAGAATTCTATGTTCAACTGGATGCGTTAAAACTACAGTTTGTGTCTGAAGATCAACAACAGCTTCACGCTTGCTATCTCCCAAGTGCTGTTGCTTTTCATGGACGATCGCTCTTCCCTCACTCTCACTTTCGCAGTGCAGGCTTATATTTTTTTGAGTAGCAGGATTGTCCATTTGAATTCGGGCTAAAGATGGTTCAGTTTTCGAGATTTGGACCGTATCGAATAGTGCTATTTCAGAAATTGCTTCAGCTGTATCTTTGCCTGCATTAACAAGGTTTGGATCTGTCAATAATGATTTGTCTTCGACTTGATACGATCGTGTTGGCGCGTAATGTTGTAGTTGTTTGTCTTGACTGGGCTGTTCTTGAGTCTTATTTTCTGGACTACATATGTCTTGTACAACAACATCCAGTTTTATATCTTCTCTCATTTGCATCGTTTGGGCTTGCAACGCAGGTCTTGTCAATGATTGAACATTGTCTGGTAATTGCTCATCCTCAATCACTCTTCTTTTCTTATGTGCCTTTCGCGCTTTTCTTACATTCTCATAGACATTTTCTTCATATAAATGCTGAATGGGTAAAGATCGGTTTGGGTCAGTGACATAGTTTTTATGATCTAGACGTACGATAAATTTAGCTAAAACTTCTCCATTTTGTTCCAGCACAACACACTTAATCCGCTCTCCAAGTTGTGGGAGAACAGTTTGGTTTGAAAAATCTTCTAATTTAAAAACAACTTGTTGATGATCGTTTTTTAATTCTATTAAGCCCTTAGCAGATTTTTCATCATAAAAAATGACTATCCCCTTACGAAACATTTTTTTCTCATTTATTAGAATAAAAAAAGGAGGCCCCTATCGCCTCCTTTGATCATACTAAATTTTAATCTTTTTGCACACTACCAAAAATTTTATCACCTGCATCACCTAAGCCCGGTACGATATAGCCATTTTCATTTAAGCCTTGATCAATAGAGGCAGTAAAAATCGTTACATCAGGATGTGCAGCTTCAACACGTTTAATCCCTTCTGGTGCAGCAACAAGCACCATCACACGGATATCTTTACAACCACTGGCTTTTAATACATCAATTGCAGCAACCAAAGACGAACCTGTTGCCAGCATTGGATCAATAATCATGGCTAAACGATTCTGAACATCTGGAACTAATTTTTTATAATAGGTACGCGCTTCCAAAGTTTCTTCATCACGCTCAAGCCCTAATACTGAAACTTTAGCACTTGGAATAAGATTTAAAAAACCATCGAGCATCCCAATACCCGCACGTAAAATCGGCACAACCGTAATTTTTTTACCGGCAATACGATCTACACTTACCTTCCCATTCCAGCCATCAATCTCGTGATCACATACTGGTAAATCTTTAGTCGCTTCATAAGTCAAGAGCATAGTCACTTCTTGAGCAAGCTCACGAAAGTTCTTGGTACTTATATCAGCACGGCGTAATAGACCAAGTTTATGACGGATAAGCGGATGACGGATTTCTTGAATTGACACAGGAGATTACCTAAAAGGATAAAAGTAAATTTCCGCTATTATAATTGTTTTTTATATAAGAGATAAGAAAAGCCCTCAACAAATGAGGGCTTTTTTTGTTAATAGCTTACGTTCATCAGATTATTGCAAAATGATATGCAAAGGCGCAACGATTTGAGCACCATGTGCCAAAGCGATAATCGGATCTGGGTAAACACCAAATACCAGTACCAATAAGGCAGCAAGAAGAACCATGATGCCGCCTGCTTTTTGTCCCCAATGCTTATCAGCATCAATACGTGGTGTATCCGGTGGTGTCATATACAGAACGATCATGACACGTAAGTAATAGTACAAACCAATACCACTACCAATGATGATCATTGCCGCATAGAACCAGTGTTGTTGAGACACAGTGGTCATCACTAACATGAACTTACCAATGAAACCAGCAGTCAATGGAATCCCTGCTAGAGATAACATCATGACTGTTAAAGTTGCAGTAAGCACAGGGCGACGCCAGAACAAACCACGATAATCCGCAAGTGACTCAGCGTCATCAACATTATTGTATGGACTAGACATCAAAGCAACTACACCGAAAGCACCGATGGTTGTGATGACATAAGTAAATACATATACACCAACAGATGTCAGGCTAAGGAATGAAGCACTCACTAAACCAAGAAGCAGATAACCAAAATGAGCGATTGATGAATACGCTAAAATACGCTTCAAGTTGACTTGACGCACTGCAAGTAAGTTACCTGCAAGGATTGAAAGAACTGCAATAACGACGATAACCGTCTGAATTGATTCAATGCCAATCACGCCTGAAGATAATAAATAACGTACCAACAATCCGATCATTGCAATTTTTGAAACTGTTGCAAGGAACGTCGCAATCGGTGCAGGTGCACCTTGATAAACATCTGGTGTCCATTTATGGAATGGCGCAAGAGAAAGTTTAAATGCCACAGCTGCAATAATCAGACCCAAACCAATAATGACCATTGGTGTTTCGATCAGTTGGTGATATTGCCCAAGTGCCGATTGGATTGCCATAATCAATTCTGGATTTTGAGTTTTACTCAATTTCCAGAACAAATCATCAATTTGACCTGCAAAAGACAGAGAACCGACTGCTGAATAGACATAAGCCATTCCCATCAACAACATGGCAGAAGCTGTCGCAGAAAGTACAAGATACTTCACACCTGCTTCGAGCGATTTTCCACGTTGATAGGTATATGCCAATAAGCCATATATAGGAATAGACATCAATTCAAGGCTGATAAAGAACGATGCAAAATGAGAACTTGCAACCATCAACATTGCACCTGAAACTGAAATCAGCATAAGCAGGTACAATTCTTCACGGTTGTCTTTATAAGTTTCAATATATGCATGTGACAATGTGCAGCAAGCCAATGCGGCAATTAAAATCATCACTTGGTAGAACAATGTAAATGGATCAACCATAAACATGTTCATGACCGGTCCTGGGACAAATGCCTTACCAAACAAAGTAAATAATATATTTGCCAAAGCAAGGTTTAAACCAATCACCGAAACAGTTGCAATCAGATTGTGATTACGTTTAATCGCAATCAGAATCATCACCACAATCGCTGTCAATGCAACAATAAAAACTGGTGCTAAAGGCATGAGATCCGAAAATGACATAGTGAAGTTCATGACTATTGGATCTCCACATTTTGTTGAGATACAACTTGTTGAGCTGTATCGACAATTTCTTGAACTGGAATATAGCTATTTGCTAACCACGCCATACTTGAGTTTGAAATATCAAGGAATGTTTGTGGATGTACACCTAACCAAAGTAAGCCAAGTGCGCAGACCAATAAAATCACAGTTTCACGTGTATTTAAGTCTTTTAACGGGCTTTCATAATGTGGCTTCTGTGCTTCATTTGGTGTACCAAATAATGCTTTATGAATCAGAATTAGACCATAAAGACCAGCAAAGACTAAGCTAATCGCAGCAATAATTGTAAATGTTGGGAACTTGGCAAATGAACCCATAAGGATCAGGAATTCACCGATAAAGTTACCTAGACCTGGGATACCCACAAGTGCTGATACAAAGAACATTAAGAAGAATGGTAGATACTGGAATTGACCACGAATACCACCCATCAAACGTAAATCACGTGTATGTAAGCGTTCATAGACCTGACCACACATAATGAATAATGCAGCAGATGACAAGCCATGTGCCAACATCATGATCATTAAGCCTTGGAATGTCAGGATATTACCTGCATAAAGTGCAAGTAATACGAAGCCCATGTGTGAAATAGAAGTATACGCCAACAAACGTTTCATATCTGTTTGCTGGAAAGCACACCAAGCGCCGTAGAAAATACCAATCAAACCGAAAATAATTGCAATATCAGCAAACTGTGCAGATGCTGCTGGGAAGAAAGGCATTACAAAACGAAGTAAACCGTATGCAGCAGTTTTAATCAAAATACCAGCTAAGTCTACAGAACCTGCGGTTGGCGCTTGCGCATGGGCATCCGGTAACCAGCCATGCAATGGGAAGACTGGAAGTTTTACGGCAAAACCAATAAACAAACAGATCATCAATGCATAAGCATAACCAGCTGTACTAGGATTAGCGTCTAATGCATTTGCAACACTCATCAAGTGCGTATAACCAAACCCAATTCGACCATCCGTGCTATAACCAATGATCACCAGCCCCAATATGCCAACAAGCATGATGAGACCCGCGACTTGGGTATAAATAAAGAACTTGGTTGCTGCGTAAACACGTGATTTACCATCTGCACCTTTATGACCCCAAAGTGCGATCAAGAAGTAGATAGGAACCAGCATCATCTCCCAGAAGAAGAAGAATAAGAACATATCAATTGCAAGGAAAACCCCGATTACTCCACCCAATGACCATAAAAGGTTTAAGTGGAAGAAACCAACATTCTTTTGAATTTCGCCCCATGAACAGCCAACAGCAAGTACACCCAGTAATGCTGTTAAACCGACCATAAGAAGCGAAAGACCATCGACCGCTAAGTGAATGTTAATACCCAGTGTTTTAATCCAAGGGACATAGAACTCAGCTGCCCAAGTCGGCGCTTGACCGCCTAAAGCATAATCAAATCCACCTTGTTTCCACAAAATAACGGTTAAGCCCAAAGTAATGAGCATTCCCACTAATGCGATATAACGAGGCAAATGTTTATCAAGTTTATCGACTAACCAACACGCGAAACCTGCAATAAAAGGTACAAGAATCAGTGCGGGTAAAATCCAATTGTTTGTGATTTCCATCTTATTTCCCCACTACCTGAATCACGATCAAGATCATCAGCAATACCACTACACCGAGTGACATACTTGATGCATATTCACGTAATGAACCTGTTTGACGGGTACTTGTAAATTTATTACCACCTTTTACGATTGCAGGTAAGACAAGCCATAAGCCATCAATTGGATCACGACCTAAGATTTTCGCAATAAGCAAATAAGGTTGAACGAATACAAGGTTATATAAAGAATCGAAACCAAATGCATTACGGCAAATATTCGCAAGCCCAGCACCAAATGAAGTTGCTGCAAAGCCTTTAACCGCTTTATAAGCAAATGCAAATAATACAACACCTACTGCTAAACCAGCCAATGCGATACCTACAGCAAGGTGTTCTGCACCATGCATACCTTCTTCAACTGCTTTTGATACTTCAAATGCAGGAATATGAGCAGCATTTAAAACATTCATGACTGGCGCTTTTAAGAAATAAGCCAAACCAGTTGAAAGAACAGCCAAGATACCTAAAGGCGCCCAATATGTCGCACCTTTGATTTCGTGATAATGTGTTTTTTCTTCACCGAAGAATACCACCCAGATTAAACGGAAAGTATAAATCGAAGTCAGGAATGCACCAGCAACACCAACCCAATATAATGAGCCATACAGTGCTACAGATTGACCTTGCGCCCAAACAGCACCCAAGATTGCATCCTTAGAGAAGAAGCCGATCGTAATAAATGGAATTGCAGCAAGTGCACCACCACCTATTGCAAAACAAGCGAATAAGAATTTGTTTTTGTAGAACAAGCCACCCATCTTGAAGATGTTTTGCTCGTGATGGTAAGCCAGAATCACTGCACCTGAAGACAAGAATAATAATGCCTTAAAGAATGCGTGTGAAAGCATATGGAACAGACCAGCTTGGTATGCTTCAGCACCTACAGCCATAAACATATAACCTAACTGACTCATTGTAGAGTAAGCCAAAATACGTTTGATGTCCGTTTGCACCAAGGCAGCAAAACCTGCAACGAGCAATGTCACTGCACCAGTAATCGAAATGAACTGCATTACTTCTGGTGTCATTTCAAACACAGAGAACATACGGCAGCACAAGTAAACACCTGCTGTTACCATTGTTGCAGCATGGATCAATGCAGATACTGGTGTAGGACCAGCCATTGCATCTGCCAACCACGTTTGTAATGGGATTTGTGCAGATTTACCCGCAGCACCCAAGAACAACATCAACGATGTCCAAAGTGCAAGGTTGTGATCAAGTGCTAAAACTTGTGAAGCATTGGCAACGATCGTTCCAATATGCAAAGTACCAAATTGTTGGTAAAGCAAGAACAATGCGATCAGTAAGAATACATCACCCACACGAGTCACTGTAAATGCTTTGATTGCAGCAAAACCGTTTGCAGGATTTTGATAGTAATAACCAATCAACAGGTAAGAACACAGACCTACGCCTTCCCAACCTAAGAATAACAACGCTAAGTTGTCACCCAACACCAACACCAACATGCTGGCAACGAATAAGTTGAAATATGAGAAGAAACGAGCAAAGTCTTCTTCACCACGCATATACCAAGTTGCAAAGATATGGATCAAGAAACCCACACCTGTGATCATGCCCATCATCAATAATGATAAGCCATCAAGATGCAAACTTACGCCTGGCGCAAAACCACCCACATTAAACCAAGTCCACAAATGCTGTGCTTGAGCAACTGAACCCTGTTTTACAAAGTCCATGCCTGCAAGCAATGCAAATAATGCTGAAAGACCAACAGAACCTGCACCAATAATGGCTGCTACATTTTCAGGAAGTTTATTACGCCCTGCCGCTAAAAGGACAAAACCAATGAGCGGAAATAAAATTGTTAAATATAAATAGCTCATCCGCGCATCTCACTAGCAGCATCTACATCCAGATGATGGAAGCGATGGTAGAACTGAAGGACGATCGCAAGACCGATACACGCCTCTGCCGCAGCAAGAGTAAGGATCAAAATAAACATAATTTGACCATCAGGTTGTGCCCATGCACTTCCTGCCACAACGAATGCCAATGCGGCTGCATTCATCATGATCTCAAGGCTCATCAACATAAATAATAAATTGCGTCGCACCATTACACCGTAAAAACCCAGTGCAAAAAGAATAGATGCAACGATCAAACCATGTTCTAAAGGAATGTTGCCCATTACTGTTTATCCTCTTCTGCACTTGGTTCACGTTTGCCTAAGTGGAATGCTGCAACCAAGGCTGCAAGCAATAACATCGCGGCAACTTCAACCAATAATAAATAGTGGGTAAAGAGTGCTTGACCAACAACTTTAGGACCAATGACTTGAGTTCCAAGTACAGCACCTTGCTGTACATGATCTGAACCCAATACCCAAACTAAACATAAGCCCATTAAAAAGCTCATGAGTGCTGGATAAGCCCAAGCATCTGAAGTCAACCATTTACGTTCTTGGTCAACTGTATGCTGACCAAGATTGAGCATCATCACGACGAATACGAACAACACCATGATCGCACCGGCATAAACAATTACTTCAAGTGCAGCTGCAAATGGTGCACCAATCGTCAAGAACATACCTGCAACCGCAAGTAACGAAACGATCAAGCTTAATAAAGCATGTACAGGGTTCGCATTGGTCACAACGCGAACTGTAGAAACAATGGCCACAAGAGCCATTAAATAAAATGGCCACATCATGGTAATAAGCTCCGTACATCTACAGGCGCGCTTTCACGCTGCGCTTGACCTTTCTCTTTACCATCAATCGTCATACCAGTCACACGGTAGAAATTGTAGTCAGGATATTTTCCTGGACCTGAAATGAGTAAGTTTTCTTTCTCATACACAAGATCTTGGCGTACATATTCACCTAACTCAAAGTCTGGTGTTAACTGAATTGCAGTTGTTGGACATGCTTCTTCACACATACCGCAGAAAATGCAGCGTGAGAAGTTAATACGGAAGAATTCTGGATACCAACGTCCATCTTCTTTTTCAGCTTTCTGTAATGAAATACAGCCAACAGGACATGCAACCGCACATAAGTTACACGCAACACAACGTTCTTCACCGTCTGGGTCACGTGTTAGTACGATACGACCACGGTAACGTGGAGGTACGATTTGCTCGGCTGGAACTTCTGGATATAAAATCGTATCGCGTTTGCGTGTGACATGGCTAAACACCATCCACAACGAACGAACAATTGATCCTACGCCAGCTAGAATTTTATACATTTTGTACTCCCTGCTGTCCTAGGCTTGATTCATCAGAATCACAGCACCAGTCACCAAAAGGTTGACCAATGCAAGTGGTAAACACACTTTCCAACCAAAATTCATCACTTGGTCATAACGCGGACGCATTAAAGAACCACGAGCCAAGACAAACATCATTACAAAGAATGCTGTTTTCGCAATGAACCAGAACGCATCTGGAATGAATGGAATATTTAAATTAAATGGTGCTAACCAACCGCCGAAGAATAAAGTCACGATCAGTGCTGAAATCAGGATGATGTTGACGTATTCAGCAACGAAGAACATCCCCCATTTCATACCACCATACTCAACGTGGTAACCCTCTGCCAACTCTTGCTCAGCTTCTGGTTGGTCAAATGGGTGACGATGTGTTACTGCAACACCAGCAACCACAAAGATCATGAAACCAATGAATTGTGGAACCACAAACCATACATCACGTTGTGCTTCTACGATTTCACGCAAGTTGAATGAACCAGCAATCGCAACCACACCCATCAATGAAATCCCTAAGAAGACTTCATAAGAAATGGTTTGTGCTGCTGAACGTAGACCACCAAGCAATGCATATTTGTTGTTTGAAGCCCAACCACCAAATAACACAGCATAAACAGCGATACCTGCCATTGCCATAAAGAACAATAAGCCAATGCTCATATCTGCAACACCTAAATAAGGTGAAACAGGAATGACCATAAATGACAGTACCGCAGTTGCCATCGCAACTGCTGGTGCTAAACGGAAAGTCAGTTTATCAACAAACTTCGGTGTCCAGTCTTCTTTGAACATGATTTTAAGCATGTCAGCAACGATCTGAAACATCCCGCCCGGACCTACACGGTTCGGACCATAACGGTCTTGCCACAAGCCAAGCAAACGACGCTCAATAAATGACATCAATGCTGCAAGCAAAACCACAACCAACAAAATCACAATTGCCTGGATAACTGAATAAGCAATCGGCCAATCTTGTGCCCAAGTCGGTAGGGCGCGTAAAGATTCATTCATGATTACACTCCTACCGTTACAGATACAGGTTCAGCAAGTGAAACGGTTGGTGCTTGTCCAACTGGATAACCGATATAACCTGTTGGTAAATACTCAATCACATGCACAGGAAGACTGATTGTCGTTTCACCAGCTTGGACGGTCAGTTGTTGACCATCTTGAACATTCAAACGTGCTGCATCTTGTTCACCTACAGCAAAAGCAGCTTCTGGAATACGTGACTCCATCGCTGGTGTTTTTACTGTAAATTCACCAGAAGCAAAAATATGATGCATTGGAACAAGACGGAAACTGTCTGGATTGTTTACAACTGCACTTGGCGCAACATAGCTACGAGCAGGACGTTTCACTAAACGATCAAATAAACGAACACCAGAATCACCACCTTTCAGGTGTCCCCCTACTTCGTCTTGGTATTTATTCCAAGCTTGTGGAGAGTTCCAACCCGGTGCCCATGCAAATGGTACCAATGACGATGCATTTTGTGGTCCAACATAACCTTCCATTGAGAATGTTAATGCGGTATCGACATCGACAGGTTGTTTCGGCTCATGTACGTTCAACGGTGCACGGATTGCAGTACGACCTGAGTAACGACGTGGTTCACGGGCAATTTTCAAACCATGAACACGATAGCCTGCATCAGGTGCAACATCTTTAATCGCTTCCAATGCTGGAACATTTTTCACCACAGATTCAATCACATCATCCAACAAGGTCCATGAAATCGCTTTACCTTGCACACCTGTTTCAATGGCATGCAACCAGCGCCATGATTCTTTAATGGCATACTCTGGTTTGTAGTAACTTGGATCATAAACTTGGTAGAAACGTTGTGCACGACCCTCTTGACTGACCACCGTACCATCGCCTTCAGCGAAGCTTGCAGCAGAAAGAACAACATCTGCAGCATTTACAGTTTCAGTTTCAGAGTGATCAAGCACAATTACACTTTGCGCTTTGGCTAATGCAGCTTCTACTTGAGTTGCTGGTAAGCGACGGAATAGATCATTTTCAACAATAATGATTGAATCATAATCTTGTGCAAATGCTTGCTCTAAGCTTAAACCACCGAACAGTGCCAAGCCCATTGAGTTCACTTCAGGAACCGTCAATGTTAAACCTGCATTTTCACCTAGATTCTGCGCAACCTGTGCAGCAGCTTCCATGATGGCAGCATCTTGTAAGCTTGTTCCAGAGATGATTAATGGCTTTTTCGCAGCTTTTAATGTATCCGCAACAGTTTGAGCAAATGCTTTCGCATCATCATCTAAACCAAGAATTGCATCACCTTTTACAGCAGCAGCAACAGCAAAACCTAAACGTGCAATATCGTTTGGAGAAGCAACAACTTCACCCGCAGCCACATCAGCTAAACGTGTTTGTGTCGCAGCCAAGATATAAATCGGAGAATTTTCATCCTGACCAATACGTTTTACTGGTTCAGCCAACCAATCTTGAGTCCGGCGGTCTGCAGCCATTTGTTTGGCTTTGTTTTTCGCAGCTTGGCGAACTGACAATGCCATACGCGGTGCTGTTTGAGTAAGATCTTCACCGAGGATCAATACAGCATCATAGCTTTCAATCTCACGCATACCTGGGTTATAAACACCCTCAGCCTGCATGATTGAAGCAGCCAACTCGACCAAGTTTTGCTCTTTTTGAGACATCCCTGTTGAGTAGTTTTGCTGACCCACCAACTCACGCAATGCGTAGTTTGATTCTAATGATGCACGTGGTGAACCAATACCCAAGACTTTTTTGCCCTGAACATTTGCGATCACTGTATCAAGTGCTGTATCTACAGAAACGATTTCAACATCTGCACCATTACGGAACTGTGGCTGACGTGGACGATCTTCACGGTTTACATAACCCGTACCAAAACGACCTTTGTCACACAAGAAGTATTGGTTAACTTCACCATTGAAACGGTTTTCTACACGACGTAATTCACCATAACGTTCACCCGGTGAAATGTTACAGCCTGAAGAACAGCCTTGGCATACGCTTGGCGCATACTGCATGTCCCATTTACGGTTATAGCGTGCCGAATGTGTTTTATCGGTAAACACACCTGTTGGACAAACTTCAGTCAAGTTACCAGAGAATTCAGACTCTAAAGTTCCTGATTCTGGACGACCAAAGTAAACACGTGATGCATTGGCATAAACACCAAAATCTGTACCACCTGCATAATCGTTATAGTAACGAACGCAACGATAACATGCGATACAACGGTTCATTTCATGTGCAATGAAAGAACCTAACTCTTGGTTATGGTGTGTACGTTTAGTAAAACGATAGCGACGACGGTCGTGTTGTGTCATCACAGTCATATCTTGAAGATGACAATGACCACCTTCTTCACAGACTGGACAGTCGTGTGGATGGTTGGTCATTAAGAATTCCACGATAGACTCACGGAAATCTTTTGCTTCTTTGTCTTCAATCGAAATATAGGTATTGTCAGATGCCGGGGTCATACATGACATTACTAAGCGACCACGAGTATCTTCTGGATTCGCATATTGAGTAACAGCACATTGACGGCAAGAACCGACAGAACCTAAAGCTGGATGCCAACAAAAATATGGGATGTCGATGCCAAGGCTCAAACATGCTTGTAGCAGGTTTTCCGAGCCATTGACTTCGTACGATTTTCCATCGACATGAATTGTAGCCATAGTCGAATTCCTTAAACTTGTTCTACGTGGCTGGCTTGGGCTACAGGACGATCTGTCACTTTAGCTTCAAACTCGCTACGGAAATATTTGAGTGCACCCATCAATGGTTCCATCGCACCTGGTGCGTGAGCACAGAATGTTTTACCAATCCATAACTTACGAGTCAGTTCTTGAAGATGTTGAATGTCTTCCATCTTCCCTTCGCCCTTCTCAATAGCGACAAGTGCTTTCACTGCCCAAGGTAAACCATCACGGCATGGTGTACAGAAACCACATGATTCACGTGCAAAGAATTCTTCTAAGTTACGGGTCGCAGAAACCATACATTGGGTTTCATCAACCACCATTAACAAACATGTCCCTAGACGAGAACCAGCTTTCATAATGCTTTCTGAATCCATTGGAAGATCAATGTGCTCAGCAGCCAAGAAATCCGTTGATGCGCCACCCGGCAACCATGCTTTAAGCTTAAGACCATCACGCATACCGCCAGCATAGTCTTCAATCACTTCACGTGCAGTTGTACCGAATGGTAATTCCCATAACCCAGGGAAAGTAACTTTTCCTGATGCACCATAGATTTTAGTGCCTGGATCTTTAGATTTACCCGCAGACAAACCGATATACCACTCAGGACCACGCAACATAATTGCAGGCAAGTTGTTATAGGTTTCAACGTTATTCACAATCGTAGGACGACCCCATGCTCCTGCAACTTGCGGGAATGGAGGTTTAGTACGTGGATTGGCACGGCGACCTTCGAGTGAGTTAATCAACGCAGTTTCTTCACCGCAGATATAACGACCCGCACCTGTATGTACATGGAGATCAAAGTTCCAACCTGTACCTAAGATGTTGTCACCCAAATAACCTTTAGCACGAACTTGCTCTAAAGCTTCATTTAAGTATTGAGCAGCTTCAATGTACTCACCACGAATGAAGATATAGCCTTGTGTAGCTTCAAGGGTATAACCTGCAATCAACATTCCTTCGATCAATTGATGTGGAAGTTTTTCCATCAACAAACGGTCTTTAAATGTACCCGGTTCCATCTCATCGGCATTACAGATCAGGTAACGAGGACCACCATCATTCGGTGCCATCAATGACCATTTAATCCCTGCTGGGAAACCTGCACCACCACGACCTTTTACAGTCGCTGCTTTGATGACTTCAAGAACATCTTTAGGTGGCATAGACAGCGCTTTTTTAAAGCCCGCATAGCCTTCTAAAGCTTCATAGTCATCAGCACTACGAACAAATTCCTGTTTACTCAAACGCCATGTTAATGGGTGAGTTTCAGGGTTTCCGTCGCCATATATTGGTCTTGGTTCGGTATTCATACATACTTCTCCAATAACTGTTTCACAGAAGTCACTTCAACCAAACCGTGAGTATCTTCATCAATCATTAAGGTTGGACCTTTGTCACAGTTCCCTAAACAACAGATCGGCAATAAAGTAAAACGACCATCAGCTGTCGTTTGACCAAATTGGATACCCAGTTCGCGTTGGAAAGCTTCTGCTAAAGTTTCCGCACCCATCAAGAAACATGCAATCGAATCACATAATAAAATTACGTGGCGACCCACAGGTTGACGGTAAATACGGTTATAGAATGTTGCAACACCTTCCAAATCCGCAGTTGTAATTGTCAATAATTGAGCAATTGCATGTAACTGCGCATCATCTACCCAACCGTTACGGCGTTGTACACACTTTAAGGCATCCAAAGACGCTGCGCGTGGGTATGGGTAATGACCCATGTGATGTTCAATTTCATGGATTTCTTCCCTGGTCAGAATCCCTTCAACATTCACACGTGGCTTTTTATCAGTCAAAATCATCATAATGCGTTTACCCCTTAGCGATCCACGTCAGCCATAACGACGTCAATTGTCGCTAAATAAATGATCAAGTCAGATACAAGACTGCCGTTAATCACGGAAGGAATTTGCTGCAAGTGGGTGAAAGTTGGTGTACGAATACGGGTACGATAGCTCATCGTTGACTTATCAGAAGTCAAGTAATAGTTAGACGCACCTTTTACCACTTCTGCCATTACAGACGCTTCACCTGCTGGCATTACAGGACCCCATGACACGCTCAAGAAGTGCGTAATCAAAGTTTCAATATCTTGTAAAGTCTTATCTTTTGGTGGTGGAACTGCCAATGGATGATCCGCTTTATAAGGACCCGAAGGCATATTATCCAAACACTGTTTGACGATTTTCAATGATTCTTCAATTTCACGATAGTGAACCATTACACGTGCATAAGCATCGCCTTCGTATTCCAATGGCACTTCAAAATCGTAATTTTCATAGCCGCTATAAGGACGATATTTACGCACATCAAAGTCAATACCTGTTGCACGTAAACCAGTACCTGTTACACCCCATGCCAATGCCGATTTTGCATCGTATTGCGCAACATTGCGGGTACGACCAACAAAGACAGAGTTTTTAAGTGCCGCAGTATGATATTCCTTCAAACGTTTTGGCATCCATTCGAGAATTTCGCGAATCAGTTTCTGCCAGTTGTTTGGAAGATCATGTGCTGTACCACCAATACGGAACCAAGCTGGATGCATACGGAAACCTGTGATCGCTTCAATTGCGTCATAGATTTTTTGACGGTCCGCGAACATATAGAATACAGGTGTCATACCACCCGCATCCTGAATCGCAGTACCGATATACAACAAGTGGTTATTGATACGGAATAATTCAGACATCATGACACGGATACATTGCGCACGGTCAGGAACAGTGATCCCTGCCATTTGCTCCACACCCATCACATAAGGCATGTTTTGCGCACAACCACCCAGGTAATCTACACGGTCAGTATAAGGAATGAATGAATGCCAAGTTTGACGTTCAGCCATCTTTTCCACACCACGGTGGTGATAACCGATATCAGGCACGCAGTCTTTTACTTCTTCACCGTCTAACTGCAAAATAACACGGAATGCACCATGAGCAGATGGATGGTTTGGACCCAAGTTCAAGAACATGAAGTCTTCATCTGCGTTACCGCGTTTTAGACCCCAATCTTCTGGAACAAAACGAAGATGTTCTTGCTCGAAATCTTGTTTGGCTTTGTCTTGCATATACGGCGTATATTCCGTCGCACGTGCAGAATATTCTTTACGTAACGGATGACCTTCCCAATACGTTGGCAACAAAATACGACGGAGCATCGGATGCCCTTCGAAATTGATCCCAAACATATCGTATGCTTCACGCTCGTACCAGTTAGCATTCGGCCAAATGTTGGTTGCTGTTGGAATGTTAATATCATTCTCATTCAACGCCACTTTAATACGAATATCACTATTGCGTTCCAATGAAAGCAAGTGATAGAACACAGTGAAGTCTGATGCAGGTAAACCATCACGGTGAGTACGCAAACGCTCATCTACCGCAGATAAGTCAAACAGCATCACATAAGGACGTGGCACTGTACGCAGGTACATTAAAACTTCTTGTACACGTGCGCGCTCAACCCAGACCGTTGGAAAATCTTCAAACGTCGGTTGCACGTAAAAGTTCTCACCAAATTTGGCTTTGAGATCTTCTACAATCGCAAATGCTGGGCGGGAATCAACTGGAGTTGATTCTGGCATAGCAATTTCAGTTTCAGCCATTGGCTTGGCTTCCTATTTAATACAAATTCTGTGAAATTTTCTGATGATCATACCCTTCAGGTATGTCAAACATTCATCAGAAAAAATTACTCAATCTCATCCATAGAGCGTAAGTTTTTCACTGCAATACGTTCAGCGTTCTTACGGTCGCGTTCTGGCATCATCTTTGGCTTATATACTGGCTGAAGATCATCACCAATTACCGCAGACAGCGGACGACGTTCTAATTGAATTTGGTCTTGCAATAACATTAATGCTTGGATTAATGCTTCTGGACGTGGCGGACAACCTGGAACGTACACGTCAACAGGAATAATTTTATCTACGCCTTGCACAACAGAATAAATGTCGTACATACCACCAGAGTTTGCACAAGCGCCCATTGAAATCACCCATTTAGGCTCAAGCATTTGTTCGTACAAACGTTGAATAACAGGTGCCATTTTGACAAAGCAAGTCCCTGCTACAATCATTAAGTCAGCCTGACGCGGTGAAGCACGAATAACCTCAGCACCAAAACGTGATAAATCATGCACACCTGTTAAGGTTGTTGCATATTCTACGTAACAGCACGAAGTACCAAAGTTAAAAGGCCATAATGAGTTTTTACGGCCCCAGTTCACAGCTGTATGCAACACGTCCTCTAAACGAGTCATGAATACATTTTTATTCACTTCTTCTTCAAGTGGATCTGTCACAATCTGACGATCTTGAAGCGGATATTGTTCAGCTTCTGGATTCGCACGGGTTAAGGTATATTTCATTCCCGAGTTACTCCTTGTTCAGAGACATGGTCGATGTCTTATCTTTCACACGACCAGAAGATTGAGCTGGAATCGTTCCTGTAGGATCTGTCACCAACTCTTCAATTGAATTGAAGCGAGTAATTTCTGCAAGGTCCATATTCGGTGAACCAATTTTAGGTTTAATCCCTGCTATTTTACGTTTATCCGAAGGCGACCAGTTTAAGGCACCTGTTGATAATTCATAAATTAAACCAACGAGTAAAACTAAAATAAATACAGCCGCAGCTGAAAACCCGAACCAACCTACTTCACGTACAGATGTCGCCCACGCGTATAAATAGAGGGCTTCCAAATCGAATACAACAAAGAAGATTGCGACGAGGTAGAACTTTGCAGACAAGCGGATACGTGCTCCACCAGCACTAACCACACCTGATTCAAATTGCTCTTGCTTCGCACGTCCCCATGATTTACCCCCAAGGAGCAAAGGAACGGTGAGCATAAAGACACATAAAAATGTCACGCCGATCACGAAGGCAATGATTGCCCAATCGTATGGAGTAATGGCACTCATGCGGGGATAACTCCTGGCAGGCCTATTATTTAACAAAGAATGTATGTATTGGCCTTGCAAATACACCAAACACAAAATAAATCTGGTCAATTGTACCCGATTGATGTCATCTGTTGCTAGTTAATAGCTCTAAGTCTTTCGGATGATTTTTTAGACAAAACACATAATTTTTCATGATTCGACGCAATACTACGTTCAATTATCGCTTTATCAAATTCCATTCCTATTTTTTATTAATTTTTCCGAAGTATATTTTAAAGAGATGAATTAAAAATGACAAATCAGTAGCTTAATTCTCATTAAAATTTTTCAGACATCACTTTTGTGCAACTATTTGTGTTTATTCAACAACAAATCTGCTTTCTTTTAGCGAAATTAGACACAAAATATTTTGTTACATTCTATGTAAAAAAGTCATATTCAAGCAGTCCACATTTTTTATAAAAATTATCTCAATATGATAAATAATGTCATTTAATTAAATCAACACTCTCATCTTGATAAATCCATTATCAAAAAAAGCATCCTTAGCTTAAAATAGATTTTTTATTTAGCTTCTCTAAAATCCAATACGCCTACTTTTGACCTACCTTACAATATCAATATTTCATTTTATCAGAACTGATCCAACCTCATTTTTTAAACAAATATGAAGTTACAGCCTTTAATCATGTTTTATCCTATGTATAAACTCTCGTATATCAAGATCTGTATTTGCTCTACCCCTCCCCTCCACCGCTTATTTTATTTTGCGTTTCCCATTTCATTAACGCTATACATTTCATTGATGCTTTACATCATCTTGTTGTACTGCTTTAAACATTGACTCAATGACAAAGCGCTATGGATCTGTCAATGCTTGCTCCCCCACAAAAAACAATTGATCTTTCGATTTACATTGAATCAATCCTAGTGACTTGTCGCAAACATAGACGAATTATCTACACAGCCTATACACATTTAACAATTTTTCCTGTGTATGCTAAATATCATTCACTTTAAATCAATAATTTAGGGGCTAAAACATGGAATTTAGTAGCAAACCAAACTATTTTTTATTTGCACAATTACTGATTCGTCATATTGAAAACTATGTCAAAAAGCATCCTGATGCACAAAATGCGATTTTTGATCTTCGTGATGTTTATGAAATTTTCCGTCAAGATCTTGCTGCAACCACAACAAATCTGGAAGGTATCTTAAACATTGCAGATGAATATCGAATTGACACCATTCAAGGTGATCAAAAAATTATCAGTGGCTATAAAATTGATGCAGAACAAAATAGCTTATTGATTGACTTTAATGCAGACGCTTTACAAGCATTAAGAGAAAGTAAACCAATTATTGCACCTGATGCGACGCTTCAAGAATAAGTCCCAAGGCTTAAAAATAAGCCTGTTGAGTGCTTAAATAAAAAACACCGAAATATTTCGGTGTTTTTTATGCTTAGCTTTTTAACCACAACACTAAGCTTTCACTTTACTTGCTTACACTTTCTTTTTCTTAAACCGCTCAACAGGCCAAGACATGGTGAATCTTGCCCCACCAAGTTCTGGGCTTTGATCAACCTCAATCGTGCCACCAAACCAATAAGCAATACGACTCACAATCGACAATCCCAAACCATAACCACCAGAAGCGCGGGTACGGCTGTCGTCCAAACGGGCAAATGCTTCAAATACACGTTTACGGTCTTCTTCAGGAATCCCCGGACCATCATCTTCGACACACACATATGCCATCTTGGTTTGATGATTGACACCACCACTTAGGCTAACTTGATGATCACAATAACGTACCGCATTACCAACAAGGTTTTGCACCACACGATGTAAATAACGACGTTCCGCATCAACCACCACGTCAGACGAAAGTGGATTGAGATGAATTATTTTCTGAGTTTTTAAAGCCTCAGTTTCTGTCGCAACCTGTTGTAAAACATCAATCAATGCAATTTTTTCAAAGTCTAAAGAAGGCGTACCCTGCTCCAACTTGGCATAGGTCATAATCTCATCGATCAAAGTATTCAACGCCTCGATATCTTTGTCGATCATTTCAACCTGTTGCAAACGATAGTCATGATCTTCTTCATCAGCCAACATTTCCATACCAAAACGGATACGTGCCACAGGCGTCCGCAACTCATGTGACACTGCACGCATCAATTCTCGTTGAGCTTCAATCAAACGCTGAATATGATCGGACATGCTGTTATAACTACTGGCAAGACTCGCCATCTCATCATAACCCTCAACCGGTACACGCTGTGACATATCACCTGTTTTCATCACATCCAAAGCTTGATTGACCTGTTTCAGTTTACGTTGCATTGGCACGATCAAACCGTATACACCCAAGCAAAGCAAGAACATACTCAACAAGGTAATTCCCGCAGCAAGTTTGACTGGCATCCAATTAAACATTGGAACAGGTCCGAGCACGAGTACATCGGTTGGTGAGTTTGGCAACGGAGAAACGATGGAAATAGTTGTGCCACGGACTGTTGCGCTGTCCCGCCACAAAATAACACTTTGATCTGACCTTAAACGACCAATTTGCTCAGAATCAAGATTGAGCTGAGATATTTTTTCTACACCAACATGGTAAGAAAAGTGCTGTTGAATTTTTTTAAGATATTCTTGTTCTTGACCCGGATAATAAACCAGATAATCCAAAATAAAGACAGGCAATGCCTTCATTTGGCGTTCGCCAATTTGATCTACTTTGATATAAAGATAATGTTTAGGATCATTGCGGATGCCCAACACCAAATAAGCAATCCCTTGTTCAGCATCATAACGCACAACTGCTTTTTGACTTTCAATACGTTTTTCTTCCGTACGTGATAAATCAACTTTTTGTGCATCTAGATAATAAATAGGCAATTCCAATAAATCAGAAGCGTCCGAAATCCAATCAAGACGTTGTTGCTCGGTTTGTTGACGTGCCACACCCTCGCTTATCACAAATGAAATACCATCTGTTAAAGATTCGCGATATTCCTGCGCACGTTGGTAGTTAATTATTTGAACAAGCAAGTATCCAAACAATGCCACCAACACTACAAGAATAACCAGCCCAGCATAAATACGCAGGAATATACTGTGTTTAGACACGCAAACTCACCTTCGTTATGCTTGCCGTTACATAGGCAAGCATTTTAGATGATTGACCCATCGTTTATAGACCAGTCTCTTTAACAAATAGATAACCTTTACTACGTACAGTTTTAATACGTTTTGGATTTTCTGGATCATCACCGATTTTTGGACGAATACGAGAAATACGAACGTCGATTGAACGGTCTTGACCATCGTACTCGATACCACGTAAACGCTCGAAGATGTCTTCACGGGAGAGAATACGCCCGGCATTGGACGCCAACAACCAAAGCAAATCATATTCAGCGCTGGTGAAGTCAACCAATTCACCATTTAAGGTCACTGAACGACCACCATTGTCAATCACCAGATCATCAAACTCAATACGTTGAGCTACTTCATCTTCAGGCGCTTTGTCTGTACGACGTAACAATGCACGGATACGTGCGAGCAGTACACGCGGTTGAACAGGTTTAGCAACATAGTCATCTGCACCCATTTCCAAACCAAGTACTTGATCCATATCTTCAGTACGTGCAGTCAACATCAAAATTGGTTGATGATAATGTGGACGAACTTCACGACAAACGGTTAAACCGTCTGCACCTGGCAACATGACATCTAAGACCACAAGATCTGGTTGCTCAGCAATAATTCGGCGAATTGCACGATTGCCATCTGGTTCTACCCCAACCTCAAGACCATTACGAATTAAATATTCTTGAGTTAAGCGAGCAAGACGCTCGTCATCTTCAACAATCAAAATCTTTGGTAACTTTTCTTCTTGGCTCATCTATTTGCCCCTATATTTGGTTTGGTCCCTGCTACAAATCTCGCAGATTCAAGACACTATGTTCTGCAATATACACACGTTTACAATGTAAACAAGACCTCATTCACCAAACTGATACATGAGCGTATCAATTTGTTATATTTTTATTAACTATTGAATTGTAGACAGTTTTCCAAGAACACTTGTCAGTATTTAGCAATATTCCTAACACAATTAATACGCAGACTATTTTTTATACAAAATATTTCATTGTTCATATTCTGTTTAAACAGTTCGTCGTTTTTTAAGTTATCCACATAGTTATCTATAAGCACTCTTGGCAGTGTTTGTTATGCTATGTCCTTGCCAAATAAGGCATATAACAAAAATGGTTCTTTAAGGGAAAAAGACACAAATAAAAATTTACTGATTAGAGATAAAACATTCTTAAAATGTCAATATTGATCTGACCTTAAAATTACCGTATCTTGTGTTCTAAATTAAATTAAACCACTAAGTATTGTGTTTAGTCCTCAAACATCGTGACGAACAAAATTGCAACTCGTCCGGTTCAAATGGTCCATAAACATAACAATGATGATGACAATGGAGCTACGCTGACAATGAACGCCATTACAACCCCTGGTCAACTACAAGTGATTAAACGCACTGGTGATGTTGCCGCTTTTGATGCAGATAAAATCGCTGTAGCAATTGGTAAAGCTTTTTTGGCTGTTGAGGGCCAGCAAAGCGCAGACTCAAGCCGAATTCATGACCGTATTACACAATTAACAGAAATGGTTATGAACACTTTTAATCGTCGTTTACCGTCTGGCGGAACAATTCACATTGAAGAAATTCAAGACCAAGTTGAATTGGCACTTATGCGTACAGGCGAACAAAAAGTTGCACGTGCTTATGTGATCTATCGTGAACAACGTTCTGAAGCACGTAAACAAACAGGTGCTCATCATCACCCAACTTTACAAATCACAGATGCGAATGGTCAGCTTCAGCCTCTAGATTTGGGCAAACTTCAAGCCACGATTGAAAAAGCGAGTGAAGGCTTAGAAGGTATTGATGTTCAAGCCATTGTCGATGAAACAGTTAAAAACTTATATAACGGCGTAAAACAGTCAGACATCTCAACGACGATGATGATGGCGACTCGTACCCGTATCGAACAAGAACCAAACTACACTTATGTAACTGCACGTTTACTTCGTGATGATTTAGTTGCAACAGGTTTAAAATTCTTAGGTTTAGCGACAGATACCGAAGAAGGTGATGCGCTTGAAACTTACCTGAAAAAAGGGATCGAGTTAGAACTTCTTTCACCAGAACTTTTAAACTTTGACCTTGCTAAATTGGCAGCAGCGATCAAACCAGAACGTTCAAACCAATTTACCTATTTAGGTCTACAAACTTTGTTTGACCGCTACTTCATTCATTCAAATGATGTACGTTTTGAGCTTCCGCAATTGTTCTTTATGCGTGTCTCTATGGGGCTTGCATTAAATGAAGAACAGCGTGAAGACCGTGCAATCGAATTCTATGACTTATTGTCTAGCTTCGATTATATGGCGTCTACACCGACACTGTTTAACTCAGGTACTTTACGTCCACAATTGTCAAGCTGTTACTTAACCACCATTCAAGATGATCTTTACGACATCTATGGTGCAATGCGTGACAATGCCCTCCTGTCTAAATGGGCGGGTGGTTTAGGAAATGACTGGACACCTGTTCGTGCTTTGAACTCATATATCAAAGGTACAAACGGTAAATCTCAAGGTGTGGTTCCTTTCCTTAAAGTTGCTAACGATACCGCTGTTGCCGTTAACCAAGGTGGTAAACGTAAAGGTGCAGTCTGTGCATACCTTGAAACTTGGCACTTGGATATTGAAGAATTCCTAGAGCTACGTAAAAACACAGGTGATGACCGTCGTCGTACGCATGACATGAACACAGCGAACTGGGTTCCAGATTTGTTTATGCAACGTGTGATTGAAGATGCTGAGTGGACATTGTTCACGCCATCTGAAACGCCTGATCTACATGACTTAACTGGCGCTGCATTTGCTGAACGCTATGCTTACTATGAAGGCATCGCTAAAGAAAGCAACATGCTTCATAAGAAAATCCGTGCAAAAGACTTATGGCGCAAAATGTTATCAATGTTGTTTGAAACAGGTCACCCGTGGATCACATTCAAAGACGTATGTAACTTACGTTCACCACAACAACATGTTGGCGTAGTTCACTCATCTAACTTATGTACAGAAATCACTTTAAATACCAATAAAGATGAAATCGCAGTATGTAACTTAGGTTCAATCAACCTTGTTCAACACGTTCAAGGCGGTAAACTTGACCGTGAAAAATTGGCGTGTACTGTAAAAACAGCAGTTCGTATGCTCGATAACGTGATTGACATCAACTACTACGCAGTTGAACAAGCACGTAATTCAAACTTAAAACACCGTCCAGTGGGTATGGGTATCATGGGCTTCCAAGATGCTTTATATGAATTGGGGATGGGTTATGGTTCAGATGAAGCAGTCGACTTTGCTGATGAGTCTATGGAAGTGATCAGCTACTATGCGATCCAAACTTCTAGCGACCTTGCGATTGAACGTGGTGTTTATTCAACATTCAAAGGTTCATTGTGGGATCAAGGTATCTTGCCAATCGACTCTTTAGAGATCGTTGCAAAATCTCGTCCAGAGCGTATGTTCGAAGTTGACCGCACTCAACGTTTAGACTGGGACACTTTACGTGCCAAAGTTCAAAAAGACGGTATGCGTAACTCAAATGTGATGGCGATTGCGCCTACAGCAACGATTTCTAACATTTGTGGCGTTTCTCAGTCAATCGAACCTACTTTCCAAAACCTGTATGTAAAATCAAACCTTTCAGGTGAATTTACAGTGATCAACCCGTACTTAGTACGTGCGTTAAAAGATCGTGGTCTTTGGGACTCTGTGATGGTCAATGACCTTAAACATTTCGAAGGTTCTGTACAAAAAATTGCCCGTATTCCTGATGAACTAAAAGCAATTTTTGCAACAGCGTTTGAAGTGGATACACGTTGGATCGTTGATGCTGCATCACGTCGTCAAAAATGGATTGATCAAGCACAATCATTGAACCTCTATATCTCGGGTGCAAATGGTAAAAAACTTGACATCACGTATAAGATGGCTTGGTTACGTGGTCTTAAAACAACCTATTACCTCCGTGCATTGGGTGCAACATCTGCTGAAAAATCAACCATTAACACAGGTGCTTTAAACGCAGTTAAACCAACAACTGTGGCTGCTCCAGTGGCAGCGGTTGCACCAGAAGCTAAACCTGAAGCACCTGCTGAAGAAGAAGGTTTCTCTCAAGCAGCACCAGTGCCACAAGCTTGCTCAATTGACAATCCTGATTGTGAAGCTTGTCAGTAAGTCATCCTCCCCGACCCTCTTTTTTTAAAAGGAGGGCGATTCCTCAAGATAAAAGGTGGGATGAAAGTCCCTCCTTTTTAACAGGGAATTTAAGGGGATTGAATCATTCTAAAATCACAAAAGGCTGAGCCATGTTCCATTTAAGTCATAACTATGAGTTAGGCATAATTGTGCTGATCTTAGCCTTTTTGGTTTTTTATATCCCTGCGGTCTATGCATTTATTGCGATCCGCAAACAGCAAAAGCGTAATCAAAATAAGTAGTGTGGGTATCTGTTCTTTCGAACAAGAACGAAGCAACTATCGGCAAAACTTAATTTTGCTTGCACAGAATAAGCGTATAGTAGTGACATCTTTTTTGTGAGATGTCGAACATAGATATTAACAACGAAGAGAGAACAACGATGTCTATCCTAAGTTGGGACGATTTTGAAGATGATGAACCGAAACAAGCTGCACAAGCTCACCAGCCTGCGCCCGTCGAACCGAAAAAAACGACTGATTCGCAGGTGGTATCTGATGCAAAGCAATCATCGCAGAATTTGGCAGCTGCACAATCCGCTGGAACCTATTCAGCAAGATCAACAAATCCAACCGATTCATTGGCAAGAGCATCTCACGCCTTAGAAAAGCTGGATGTTGCACCGGGCTTGGAAGAGCTTGAAATGGGTGCGCAACGTGTACAAGTTGATGATAAAGCGATGATCAACTGTCGCGCAGACTTAAACCAACTTGTTCCATTCAAATATGAGTGGGCTTGGCAAAAATACCTAGACGGATGTGCAAACCACTGGATGCCACAAGAAGTCAACATGAACCATGACATCGCACTGTGGAAGTCTGAAAATGGTTTGACTGAAGATGAGCGTACTATTGTAATGCGTTCTTTAGGTTTCTTCTCAACTGCGGACTCATTGGTTGCAAACAACTTGGTATTGGCGATTTACCGTCACATTACCAACCCTGAATGCCGTCAATATATTTTGCGTCAAGCATTTGAAGAAGCGATTCACACCCATGCTTACCAATACTGTATCGAATCTTTGGGTATGGATGAAGGCGAAGTCTTTAACATGTACCGTGAAGTTCCATCTGTTGCTCGTAAAGCAGCATGGGGCTTGAAGTATACACAGTCTTTGAGTGATCCTACTTTCCATACGGGTACACCTGAAAACGATCAGATCTTACTGCGTAATTTGATCGCATTCTATTGTGTACTTGAAGGAATCTTCTTCTACTGTGGTTTCAGTCAAATCTTGTCTATGGGTCGTCGTAACAAGATGAATGGTGTTGCTGAGCAATTCCAATACATCTTGCGTGATGAGTCTATGCACTTGAACTTTGGTATCGACATGATTAACCAAATCAAGATCGAAAACCCACACTTATGGACTGCTGAGTTCCAAGAAGAAATCATTCAAATGATTCTTGAAGGTACCATGCTTGAAATCGAATATGCACGTGACACCATGCCACGTGGTGTATTGGGTATGAACGCAGCGATGATGGAAGAATATTTGAAATTCATCTGTAACCGTCGTTTAGCACAGCTTGGTCTTCCTGAGCAGTTTGCTGGTGTAAATAACCCGTTCCAGTGGATGTCTGAAATGATGGACTTGCGTAAAGAGAAGAACTTCTTTGAAACGCGTGTGACTGATTATCAAACTGGTGGTGCGTTGAGCTGGTAATGTAGACCATCGCGTCATGCGACACAAGGTTTGTCAATTACGACGCATAGTTTGTCATAGAAAACCGCCATTACTGGCGGTTTTTTGCTTCCTAAAACTTCATTAAATTAAAAATGCATCCACTTTAATTAAATCATCCAAACTGTTCAAATTTGTTTGGTTATTAAGAATTAATATTTTATTACTAGAATAATTAGTTTCACTGCCATCACGGTCAAGACTTAAGGTTATGGTTGAACCATTTTTTTCAAACAATAAATATTGGTTTAAATTTTCCTTACTAACTTCACCAATCAATAAGTCCGATATATCAATTTTATCACCTTGACTTGTATTAAAGTCAGACCAAGTATCAAAGCCATTTCCACCTGTTCCATCACTTTCAAATCCTTGTAAAAGTTTAAATATTGCTGTATCTGCACCTGAACCACCATAAAGTTGATCA
>NZ_JBXPBY010000016.1:0-110149 GCF_056930735.1 Acinetobacter sp. B-6
TATTGATGTAGACATTAACATGAATGCTGAGGAAATTGAAAAACTTTCTCCCACATTAGGATATAAATTCCCATCAGATAAGGCTGAACTTTTTCTCTTTAAACAACGAAAGGAAAAATCCTATGCAACTTCGTTACTATGGAATGGAGGAAGTGGGGAAAATTTTGCTAGTATGTCACTCAGTATTTCAGGATTTGAACTGAGTATTCAAAAGCAAATAAGTTTAGATATTATTGCTAAAATCTTTGAAATTATATTAAATAACTTTTCTCTTAATTACATCTACCTTACAACTGAATTTATTCATAACACTTCGATATTTAAGCATAGACTGACTGTTTCTTCAATCTGTTATGTTTCTAAAAATATAAATGAAATAGACTTACCACATTTGTATAAAAAAATTGATATACAGAACAATTTAAATCAAGGAACTATTTTAATATTTTATCCAAACATTTATGAAGAATCTGATCGTATGAAAAAAATTATAGAAGAAAATGCAATTGCTTTAGTTTCCTTAAACACAATACCTGAAATCGGTCTTGATCCAGAATTTTTCAGTGATATAGATTATTAGTTTTATTTTTTGATTATTCATACTAGGTTTTTTGATATGGAATATAACTTACATACTTTATTTTATAAAGCCTTATCGAATTCTGATCAAGAGATTCAGCAACAATTAAAAGCTTTAGAAAGCATCGTTCTTGAGGCTCAAAAATTACATCCTATTTTTTCAAATCTTTATATTAATAATGCAATTAATCCTTCTAAACCTTTGGGTTATTCATTTCCAAGTCAAGAAGCTTTTAAATATTTATATAATGCTAGAAAAAAAGACCCTTTTGATTCAGCACTTTTATGGAATGGAAAAAATGACAGCGCTGAATATATAAGTATTACATTCAGTAATAGCGGATTGAGTTTTGGACTTGAAAATCAATTAAATATTGAGCTTTTAACAAAGCTGTTCCAAATAACGCTTACTCATTTAAAGTGTAAATTTATTTTTATTTATGATGACTTTTTTAGAGATATTGTTGTTTTCGAACATCGACAACCAGTTTCAGCGATATGCTATGTTCCACAAATCATAAGTGAAAATTCCATTCCCCACTTATATAAAAAAATAGATGTTTTAAATGATTTCAATCAGGGAAGTATCTTAATTTTTGACGAAAATATTTTTGAAGAATCTGATCGTATGAAAAAAATTATTGAAGAAAATGCGATCGCTCTAGTTGCCTTAAATGCAATTCCTGAAACTGAGCTGGATTCAGATTTTTTTAGTGAAGTTGATTTTTGATCTTCATAGCTTCCACATTGGGGTGAAATATAGAAATACTTTCAAGATGCTTTTTTAATATAATTTTAGGACAGTAAAGCTATGTTAGAAATCAGATTAAAAACTGTATTAAAAAAAGCCCTTAAAACAAATGATAGCGATATAAAAGAGCAATTATTAACTTTAAAAGATATAACCTATGACCTAAAAGACTTAGACCCATTATTCAATCAATGGTACATAAATAACGTAGATGTAGATAACAGTATGAATGAAGAAGAACTAGAAGAAATCTCTGCACCTTTAGAATATAAATTCCCCTCAAATAAAGCTGAAATTTACTTATTCCAGGAAAGGAAAACAGCTCCAACAGATGTTTCATTATTATGGAATGGCGGCAATAAGGAGACGTTTGCTAGTATAGCTCTTGGTATAATGGGATTTAATCTTGCTATTCAGAAGAAAATAGGTGTCGATATTTTCGTTAAAGTTTTTGAAATTATTTTAAAAAAATTCTCTCTTGATTACATTTATCTTACAACTGAATTTATTCATAATACCTTGATATTTAAGCATAGACATCCTGTTTCAGCAATATGCTATGTTCCGCAAATCATAAGTGAAAATTCCATTCCCCACTTATATAAAAAAATAGATGTTTTAAATGATCTCAATCAAGGAAGTATCTTAATTTTTGACGAAAATATTTTTGAAGAATCTGATCGTATGAAAAAAATTATAGAAGAAAATGCTATTGCTTTAGTTGCCTTAAATGCAATTCCTGAAACTGAGCTGGATTCAGATTTTTTTAGTGAAGTTGATTTGTGATGACAATGATTTTGTCTTCTCTCATCCTATACGACAAAAAGCCAATAACTAAACCTAATCAGTTAATGGCTTTTTTAATCTTATGCAATTCCTGCAATATCCTTTAAGATTTTTATAAATACTTCCTTTTCTTGTTCAGGGTATTTTTCAAAAACCTCATTTTGATGGCTGTCTGCAATATCAAATAAATAATGTGCTGTTTTCTTGCCCTTTTCGGTCAATTTGAAAAAACCATCACTTTCAACCATTAAGCCATCTTTTTTAAGAATTGTTGCAGCCTGTTCAACCTCGCGCATCGGCATGGCAATATCTCGAGGTAAATCCGCTTTATTGGAAGCTGTTCCACTTCCCAATACCAATAATAAGCGAGCCTCACTGGTACGGAACCCTGTCACAAGCTGTTTAGGAATATAATCGGTTTGATAGAATTTAAACGCCCGACTCATCAGATAACACACATTACTGTATAAATGTCCTTGATGAAGTTGCCCTAAATCCTCTGGTTCAGCTTGAACGGTATCTTTCAACTGAAGCAAAGGGTGTGGAATTACCCCAGAATAAGCTCCTTGATGGTACACCAAAGGACTACGCCCTTGATCATGAAACTTGACCACTTTTCCGATAATGATCCAATGATCTCCACCTTCAATAATTTCATGTCGCTCACATTCAAACACAGCCGAACAATGGTCTAAAACTGGCGCTTTGCCTGCACCAGGCTGATAGCTTGTTCCCTCATATTTGTCGATATTACGGCGTGAAAATTTGTTGGATAACTCAATTTGAGAACCCGATAAAATATTCACAGCAAAATGAGTGGCTTGTTCAAATACAGAAAAACTAGATGAGTTCTTATCAATACTCCATAAAATCAAAGGCGGGTCCAAAGACACAGAGTTAAAGCTATTTGCAGTGACACCGACTTTTTCGCCTTGATCATTTTGTGCGGTGACGATGGTGACGCCAGTTGCAAAGTTTCCTAATGCACGTCTAAACTGCATCGGATCTATTGCGATTTCATCCATTGATTGTCGTGAATTCATTATTCTCTCCTGAATTTTTATCCTATTCGATGTCCTATCTTTGTCATCTCGATATCTTGGTTTAATCCAACTGATTAAATATCAAGGACCAACCGTGCTGACTTAGATCGAGAACAACACACCAATATTTGTTCATTGCTAGACTTTTCTTCATCTGTAAAGTACACATCACGATGGTCTGGTTCGCCTTCAATCACATCGCACATACAGGTACCACACACCCCTTGTTCGCATGACATCTCGATGTCTATGCCTTCACGTGCCAAAGCTTGCAAAATGGTTTCTTCAGCATTGACCATAATGATCTTGCCACTACGTTCAGCCACGACTTCAAAAGCATCTCCGCCAGTTTCTACCTCAACCTGAAAATACTCTTTATGAATTTGCTGTTCGGGGAAATTTTGACTAAGGGCTAAGTTAATTACCCAATCCATAAAGCCATTGGGACCACACGTATAAATATGGCTATCCTTTTCGATGTCTTGAATGGCGGATTGGAAAAACTCACGATGGTTGGCACCTTCCGATTTAAAATGAAAGGTGCTAAACGGTGCCAGCACACCATTTTTAATTTCATCGACAAAAGCACACTGCTCTGGGCTTGCTCCACAATAATGCAGCTCAAAGGAAGCGCCTTCTTCTGCAAGTTGATAAGCCATCGTAATCAAGGGCGTGATTCCAATACCCCCTCCTACTAATACTGCATGTTTGGCTTTAACCAATGGAAATAGATTTTTAGGTTCACTGACCTGAATCTGCATGCCATCTTTTAAATCATCAAATGCAGATACTGACCCACCGCGTGATTCAGGATCACGCAAAATTCCTAATCGAAAGGTACCAATCGCATTTGGATTTTGGCAAAGTGAATACTGACGTACCATGCCATTCGGCAAATGCACATCAATATGTGCACCTGCTTCAATTTTTGGTAATGCCGTTGAATTTGCAGACTCAAATTCCATGACTGCAACATTTCCACCTTCAACGTGACGGTTTTTGACAACCACATTATAGAGTATCGTCATGATTTATCTCCTTATTATGTGCTGAGCGCTAGGCTTAGCGCATAAATAATCCACCGTTAATATCCCACGTTGCACCAGTCACAAATGCAGCACTTGGGCTTGCCAGTAATGCACAGGTCTCAGCGATAAACGTCATACTGCCTAATGCCTTAACAGGGATATTTTCAATAAATTGCGTCATTTTTTCATCGGATACCACGCTATGTACAATCGGTGACTCCATCGGTCCGGGAGCAATCGCATTCACAGTTACTCCCTTGGCTGCAAATTCTTTAGCAAAAATTTTAGTTAGGGTGACGATTGCACCTTTGGTCGCTGCATAGTGTGCGCCTGTAGCAGTTCCACCATTTTGACCAGCCAAAGAAGCCATATTCACGATACGCCCATAACCCTGATCAGCCATATATTTGCCAATAATCTGGCAAGCTTGGAAAGTGCCACGTTGGTTCACCTGTGTCACCCAATCAAAATCCGCAGCAGTAATCTCTAAAACAGGCGTTGCCTTGGTCACAGTTGCATTGTTAATCAATACATCCAGTTTTGAGAATTTCTCTTGAATCCACTGCACTGCTGCATGAAAGTCAGCCTCTACTGAAATATCGAGTTTTAAGGCAAACATATTTTCAGCATATTGACTGCGTGCTTTGGCATTCTCTGCCTTTTCTAAGCTACTTGCTGAAACAATGACTTGATGTCCTTGAGCCGCAAAATATTCGGCAATGACATTACCCAATCCAGAAGCAGCACCTGTCACTAAAACAACCTGTTTCATTTTTCTGCTCCTAGAGGATATAACTGATACCCGCTAAGGTATCGGTCGAGTTGACTAAGTTAATAATTTTTCTGTTGATTTTAAATCCATGCTCTGAGTCACGAACCAAATGAAATGTCACATCGGCGGTATAATGTTTTAGACTTTCCTTACGAAACTCACGTAAGTTTTGTGCGCAACGTAAAATAATTTCACCATCTTGATCTTTTACAATGCGAACACGTGAGACACTACGTACAGTATTGGCTTTTGGTGCAGTTGAAATTGCCTCACCATTTTGTAAGCGTTGCACACGTAACTTACGCATATGATGATCGTCATAGGCATAGTTCAAATTATTTTCATAATCTGTCAGTTTGGGATCAATCGGAATAATATAGACGCCCTTCTCATTCCATAAATCTAACCAGTTATCATGCTCAGAGTGGTCCAACATATCTGCCTCAGCCCAAATAAAAGCTGTAATTTCATTGAGCAAATCTAAATCAATTTTCATGGCATTCTCCTTAAGCCGTCATCAACTTTTTCCACTGCTGATAAGCAGCACGCATGCCTGTTTCAGCACTGACATCACTCTTTAAACCATCTTCAGTTTTCACTTCACCCGGTAGACCGCGATTTAACATGATCCATAAATCATTGCCTGCGTTTGCACCATGTTGTACACGTTCCCATGCCTCAGAATCGTCTGGAGTTCCAAAACCAAATGGTCCTTGGAAATGTTCATGTAGACGCAAACGATATTGATTGGCGATTTGTGGTCCACCATCCATGGTAATGACGGAGTGGTGAATTTCGGTTTCTTTGGCTGAAATAGGTTGCATAACTCGGAAGAAAGCCATTGAGCAAGCGATGTTAGGAAATAAATTCAAGTTAAAACCAGATCCGCCAACAGCACGTACGATGCGACGGACTTCTAATTCTTCATGACCTTCATCACGTAAAGCCTGAGCCAAGTCCTCAAAGCGCTCTTGGATTGGTCGCCCCATTAACTCTTCATCTAGATCGACCAGTTCAGGAATCATCACCATGACACTGTGACCATTGCCTAAGTCTTCGACAAAACCGGGTTGATTTTCAAAATTGAACAGTTCTTCTGTTTTCTCATCAACTGAGCTTAAGAAAGACTTATGTACTAAAGGGAAATGATAGGCATCCGTGGTATTTTCTAACTGAATTTTCCAGTTACCTGGGAAACGAAAACGATGCTCACCCAATACTTTGATTGGATACCCTGCACCTTGCTTCATAAACAGATCAATCCATTTTTTAGCAGCTCCCAAGAAATCTTCTAAGGGTTCAATATCCTGTTTAAATGTGGCAAAAATCATTCCATTGTATTCTTCAACCCGTAAGCTCACCAACGGAAATTCAGACTTGTCGAGACAGTCTCCATAACTTTCAGGTGAAGGTACACCGCGTAATGAACCATCGAGCGCATAGCTCCAACCATGATAAGGACAGACAAAACTATTGGTCTTGCCCTTTTTATGTTCGCATACTGTTGCTGCACGATGACGGCAACGGTTTAACAAAACATGAACTTTCTTCTTGCGATCTCGAACCACAACAACAGGTTGTTGACCTATATTGATCGTTTTATAACTTCCGCCTTCAGGAATTTCACTGGCATGTGCCACCCAGACCCAAGTGCTGTAATAAATTTTTTCCATCTCTTGTTCGAAGATATGTTCATCTTTATATAAAGAGGTATGTACACGATCACTTTGAACCAAATCACTGTAATCAACTTCAATGTTCTGCATTGGAATAATACTATTCATATCAATTATCCTTTTCAATCTATCCATAGGTTATTGCTGAGACGGTACTGGCAATTTCGCTGTACTGTTCCAGTGGGATACGGGGCGACTAAAAATATTTTCAGTCTGGAAATGTTTAATTTTCCAACGCCCATTGGCTTGCTGTTTAAACTTCACTGTAAGTTTTGCGGCGTTTAAATGACTTTGATCATCAGCAAAGGTTGAGGTTTGCAACATCAACCAACTTGCATTTGCCTGTTCATCATTTATTTCAATTTGTTCTGAACTGACGAAGTGCGCATTCATCACAAAATGTGATTCTTTCTGGGTATAGCTTTTAAACATGTTAAAAATGGCGTGCCAAGAATCATAACGTCCAAAAGATTGGGCATATTTTTCCCCAATCCCTTCCCATATACTGTCTGGATCAAATAAATCCATGAGTTCATCTAGATCAGTATCGGCATTTAAGCCATCACAAATTTCCATATAGCGGTTGATACAATTACGAATCGCATTTTGTGCTTCAAGTTGTTGTATCCGCTGTAAAAGATGCTGTAAAACGACTTGATCATTCATCTTTGCTTCATCCCTGTACTATTTTTTAATGTTGTTTATCAAACTATAGATAACCGGGTGTTGGCTTCATGCCAAAACTGACCAATGCCGCATTTTGTAATGTGGCATCTCCCATAAAGGCATGCTGTGTCACCACATTGGTATCATTCACAAAACGGCTAAAGGGATTGTGGGTATAGATTGCAGTCATACCTGCCAACATTTGGATTTTACGTGTTACTTGTGCGCAGACTCTTGCTACATGGGTACATGACAAGCGCATGTCACTTATCTGTTCCGCTGTTGGTGTACGGTCAGCAAGCACTTCATTCCAAACGATTTGCATGGTGTCATAGAACCAAACCCGTGCTGCTTTAAACTCCGCTTCGGCCTGAGCAAATTCATATTGGGTCACTGGACGATTGGCGATTTCAGCCCCACCTGTAATTGAAGATTTACCCGGTGCAAGCTTTTGAAACTCTTCAAGTGCTGCTGCCGCTACACCAATCCCGACCACAGTTAAAACCTGTGTTGCCAGTGACAGTGAGGGATATTTAAAAAATGGTTCGGATAACTTCGATGGTTCGCCACGAACAAAAGTCCATTCTTTTGCGACCAGAACATCTTTCACCACCAAATCATGACTACCTGTTCCTTTAAGTCCCACTGTATCCCAAGTCATTTCAATTTGTGCCTGTTGAGCAGGCATAACTGCCATACGTGGCAAACCTTGAGTTTCATTATTTTTTTGTGGTGAAATCCCGACTCCTACGATATCAGCCCCCATGCAACCACTAGAAAATTTCCAGCGCCCACTGACCACAACGCCTTCTTCAGTAATTTCCGCAGGTTGTGGTGGGAAAATACCTCCTGCAAAAACGATATCGGGACTGTCTTGGTATAACTGCTCAAGCGTTGCTTCAGGTAAACTGCCTAAATATGCAGGGCTCATCCCAAAGCTTGCAACCCAACCTACTGAGCCATCCGCTTTAGACAGTTGCTCAATCAATTCACAAAACTGTTTTGGTGACCATTCATTGCCACCAAATCGTTTCGGAACCAAAGCACGATATACACCAATTTTTTTGAGTTTCTCGATAATGTCCTGACTAACATAAGCTTGATTGTCAAACTCACCTGTACAAGCACGCTCGCGTATTTCCTGACATAAAGCGTCTAATTCTGCTGTTTTTGTGTCCATTACAAAATCCTTTGTCGCTAACTGATTCATTACCTGCTTCCTTGTAATTTATTGCCCTGCCTGAACGATATATTTCGCAATTGCACAGAGATACTCATCTGCATTTTGTTTTGCCACGATTTGTAAACCGATCGGAAAGCCTGATGCTGTTTGTAGGGGTATTGAAATTGCTGGGTGTCCTGACAAATTAAAAGGACGAACCAAACTGGTTAAATTCAAAAACGCCACTGTATTTTCAGCCTCACTCACTTTGGGTGGAATCTGTGGCAAGGTTGGTAAAATCAAGGCATCGAATTGCGCCAGTAAAGCATCAATTTCAGCCTTAAAATTGGCTTTGATTTGTTCTGCTTGTTGGACTTGATCCATTGTTGTTTGTGCAGCTTTGAGTAATCGACCGTTGACATCTGCTCCAACCAGTCCTGTTTCGGTTAAAGCTGCATATGCCTGCCAGTTTTCATAATTGATAATCTGCATACCTGCTTCAAATGCTGGATCAAACCATTTTGATTTCACCTTAGTCAGTGTCAAATTAGCGTTGGCAAGATAATTCTGAATGGATTCAATCACTACAGCATCAGCACTGACATCAAGCCAAGCGAGTTTTGGTGCCTGCGCTAAGTCCGTTAAAGGGTGAAAGCTTGGATCAATAATCTGCATTGCGGTTTCAATCATGTTGACTGACATTGCAAATGGTCCAACACAGTCCAAAGAACTTACAGCTGGATGCACACCTTGACGACTGACTCGATCAAACGTTGGTTTTAAGCCATATACACCACAGCATGCAGCAGGCATACGGATTGAACCGCCTGTATCAGTACCTAATGTAAAATCAGCCAAACCTGCTGCTACGGCTGCCGCAGAGCCACTTGAGGAACCACCAGGGATCAACTCAGGATATTTAGGATTAATTGCCGTACCAAAATGATGGTTAATGCCTGTAATGCCAAAGGCAAGTTCATGCAAATTGGTTTTCGCAGTAATTTGACAGTCGGCTGCCAAAATACGATCCACAACTTCTGCATTTTGAGTCGCAGCAGGTGTATTCATTAACGCTTGGCTACCTGCCATCGTTTTCATACCTTGAATGTCGATGGAATCTTTCACCATCACTTTCAAAGCACCTGTGCCTTTTTGTACCTCTTGTACAACGATATTCATTCACTTTTCCATGTATTTTTATAGTTAATACAAATATCGGAAAAAGTAATGTAATTGTCAAGATATTTTTATTGATAAACAACAAAGAAAAATAAATTTAATTTTTGTATAATGGGAAATGTCCATTTTTATAAAGTTATTACTTGGCTATGCTGACTCATTTAGAACAATTTCTACCTAACAATGAACCAAGCAGTTTACAAAGCTACCCTTTTTTCTGGATCTCGCAAGTTAACGGAAAATATACCCAGCTTATTGAAAAATCGATTAAAAAATTAGGTATAGATAACACGCGTCGTAAAATTATCTTGAGTACTAATGCTTTAGAACAAGCCAGTATTACAGAGATTGCCAATCTTTCTACGCTCAAATTAACCACGGCAACCAAAGCAATTTATCGTTTAGTTGAAGATGATATTGTGCAAGTTTTTTCATCAGAGGCTGACGAACGAATCTCGATGGTCAAACTGACTGATAAAGGTAAAGAACTGGTTGAACAAATTAATCAGATCAGTCAGGTGACTTTGTCTGGGATTCTAAATGCCTTTGAAGATGAAGAACTTCATCAGTTAAATGCCCAACTCAAAAAACTGTTTAATCTCATGCCTTCGAGTTAAATTTGATCGTAAAAGCTCATCTCTATCGAGATGAGCTAAGTAGCAAAGTTTAAACGGCATCATTTTGTAAGATATTAAACAGTGGTTTTAACTGCTGGCTGGTGATTCGATCTGCAAATTGATGTAACACTTGCTGTTTGTAATCAGCAATATCAACCTGATCATAATTATAAAAGCCTTGTTTTTCACGTAAGCCATTGCGTTGTTGACGCATATTGTCAGCAATGATTTCAGGTGCTTGATAGCGATCTCCTAGCTCCCTCTGCAAATATTGTGAGGCATAATACAAAATATCACCACCACCCCAATCAATGAATTCTAATAATCCCAAAACAGAAAAGCGCAAACCAAATCCTGTACGAATAGCAATATCAATATCTTCAACAGAGGCTACGCCTTCTTCGACCATTCTTGCTGCCTCATTCATTGCCAATGCTTGAATCCGCGGCACGATATACCCAGCTTTAGCATTACATACAACAGGAACTTTGCCGATGTCATGCAAAAAGTGTTTTAAGTCAGCCACCACCTCATCTGAAGTTTCTTCAGAACGGCTTAATTCCACCAAGGGAATCAAATAAGCAGGATTCAACCAGTGTGCATTGATCACTCTCTCAGGATGAGAAATCATTTGCGCAATATCCGTGACCAAAAAAGTAGAGGTTGTGGAAGCAACAATACAATTGGCTAAAATATAGGGGTCTAGCCAAGCAAAAATTTCCTGTTTGAGTGGTTTTACTTCTGGAATAGCTTCAAGTAATAAATCACAATTCGATAAGATCTCGACTGATGCATCTCGGCTTAAAATACTAATTTGCTTATCTATGAATATATGCTGTTCAGCATTGATAAATTTTATTGTTTCAAGCAATTGAAGCTCTTGTTGTAGATCATTCAGGATTTGACTGTGATAGTCTTGAAATTCTATTTCACTTCGTTGCCTAGCATCAATTAACGCGACCTTAAGCCCTGCGTAGGCAAAAGCAATCGCCATTGCTTTGCCCATTCGACCCGCACCCAATATTGCAATCTTTGAAATTTTCCGCATCTTAAACTCCTTGCAATAAGATCGCTTGCAGTTCAGCTTTACTGTGATGGGCTAGACCTAAATTTTCAAAGGTCCGACCTTCCAGATATAAATCTTTTCCAGTAATTGCAGAGGCAATATTCAGCAAACCCTCTGCCACAGGTGTTGCGACACCCGCCCAACGTCCCACCGAAACTAAAAAGGATAATCCTAAACGCGTGTCTTCCAACATATAACGATGTGACTGTAGATCAATATCTTCTCGCCAATCTCCACTATCAGTTAATTTGCCATGCGCACCTCGACCATACATCCATTCATCTCCCTCATCGGCTTTGTTATAGTGATCCGCCAAAGGGAAATGAGGTGCAGCATAACCTAGTGCCTCACGTACTTGCATTCGCTCAACATCGAGCTGATTGGTCACACGGCGAATTGAAGGTTGCGTACCTTCATTGTGAATATCCCAAGCTTCAAAATGCTCTAGCGGACCAGCATTCATGAGGATCAAAGGAGGATGAATAATTGGACCAGCATTCATCAATGCTCCGCTTAAACTATCTTCAATCGGCTCCACACTTGGATAAGCCTGCTTAAGCTGCTGAAAAGCATGTTCTGACAATGCGCTGGGAAACACACCCGTCGGCAATCTTGTAGCATAACCACTAATTACAATTTGATTGACTCCATGTTTGCGCACTAAATACGGTAAAGTCCCCGTTTCTGCAAAAGCCACTTCGGCATGGTTATCAGCATCTCGCATGGCTTTGGCGAAAATAAAACTACCAAATGTTGCCGGAGGTAAAAACACCACTTGCCCTGCTTTAAAAAATTTTGCCGCTTGTTGGGCTAAATCTTCATGTGTGGTCGCTGGCAAAGGAATAATGATCAATTCGGCATGTTGGATCGCCGCTTGCAAATCATCAGTCAAGTTGATCTGACTCTGTTCAAATCCCACTGTTAGGCTTCGATCTCCTTGATAATCCTTAACCTTCAATTGCCCTGTCATGGCGAATTGTTTTAAGGCTGCTGAATCACGACGCCATAACACCACGTCATGTCCTTTTTCTGCCATTTCTGCTGCAGCTGCATAGCATCCATGCCCACCGCCAAGTATTGTAATTTTCATGATCTCTCCTGATGATTCATTTTCAATTGATCATAGGTGAGCCACAATCATCTGGCTTATCCAAATGCGCATGGCTTATTCAATTCACGCAGGCATTTTTTAGTTGAGCTGAGTATTCATTTTTAAGGTCTGAGAAGGCAAACATCCATAGCGCTTTTTATAAATTGTCGAAAAATGTCCAAAACTTTGGATACCATAACGCAATAAAATATCAGTTACCGTTTCATTGATTTGTGTCGTTTGCAAAGCCTGATGCACATGCTTCAATCGTTGTTCACGAATATATTCCACTGGGGTTTGCTGTAAATATTGCCCAAAGCCTTTTTGTAATGTCCGAATCGACACATCACAGTGTTGACTCAAGTTTGACAATGAAATCGGTTGTTGTAATTGATCTTGAATATACTGTTGGGCTTTTTTTAGATACCGTGGTAAAAGCTGCTGACCTTGTATACGCAACTGCTCGCTATAGTTGTTTGGAATTTTGAGTAAAATCAATTCAATCAAATACTGACTAAAGCTACTCGAAATAAATTGCCAGTTGTGAATATGATAATAAGCATGACACAGATAATTGAGCGTTTCGATCACAGCATCTATGCGCTCATTCGTACAAGACGGCGAAGTATCAAACTGAAGTGGTTTATGAGCAGAATGTCCCAACATCTTACATAACTGTGCGTCTACATCGTGCTGTGACAATTTTAGAATAATATTGCGACAATCTTGGTTGGTGATAATCTGTTGCCGTGTATAAGGATGTGTGACGGACATGATTCCAGCGGATTGCAGCACATGTTGATTTGCTAGACTGACTTTGCATTGTCCTTCAAGCGTAAGTCGAAATAAATAAAAGTTAGATCGCTCATCAATCGTAATCATCACAGGCGCACTATATTTCAAATCGTAGAGCGCATTATTTCCAAAACTAAAACCATTTAATCGTGTATTCAAAGGTTCTCTTAAAGCAACATCAAAATGATGCGGACATAAGTAATGGCTAATTTGTTCTTTGATGGTCTGATAGTCATCAGACTTCAATAATAAAAATTCATCCAGATAATGAAGGTGATTCAGTTTGACAGATATTTCCATCATTGCACTCCCTTGTTATGGATTGATCAAATCAACAACAACGCCCATCACTAAAGAATGGGCGCTGGTTGGTCATCAAACATGACTAAATCATGAAGCATGTTCCCTTTGCATACTGTCACTAAATGCCTGACAGCCTTTTTTCAATAAAATAAATGCCAATATGCATGAAATTGTTCCCACAATACTCAATGAAGTTCCGACCATCAGTGGGTTTTCAAAAACTTTATCGCTAATTAATGCCACCAAAGTTGTACCTATTCCAACGGCAACCAGATTACTGATGAGTAAAAAGATGGCAGAAATTTGAGCACGGAGTTGGTTTGGTGCCAGCATTTGCATCGCTGTGGTTGAAATTGGCATCGGAAAAGATGCAAAAAACATGGCAGGTACAAGGAAAACAACTGAGAGCCATAATTGATCGACGTGGGTAAATATCATCATCGGTAAAATTAGACCGACAATTCCAATAACACCAGTAATCATGGGTGCATCTTTACGACCTTTTTGAATAAACCAGTCATTTAACCAGCCTGCACAGAATACCCCTAAAATATTTGCCACCAATAAAACACTTCCAAGCATATAGCCAGCTTCTGTTGGGGTCAGTCCAAATTTACGCATATAAAATGCAGGTGACCAACTGATTAAGCAGTACAACGCCATCGCATAAAATGTAAAACCTAAATAATGACATTTAAATGTTTGTGCATGTTTTTTGATGAATTTGAAAGCATCACCCATGCTGGTTTTTTCCACTTCGCCTTGTGCATTTAAACGTTGTCCCTTACGTTTTGGTTCTTTGACGGTGAGTAGAACCAATAATCCAATAAATACCCCTGGTAAACCGACAATAATAAATGCCGCCTGCCATGCTTTTAGTGCTCCAAATACAGGAATCAGAATCGTATCCATATTTTTGAGCAAACCAATCACGTACCCACCGACCAGAAAGGCAATACCACCTCCGACAAAAGAACCGATGGAATAAACTGCTACCGCTCGTCCCAATTTATCCTTACTAAACATATCACTAAACATCGAATAGGCTGCTGGGGATAAGGCCGCCTCACCTACACCTACGCCCATACGACTTAAAAAAAGTTGAATAAAGTTTTTACTAAGCCCACAAAATGCTGTTGCAATACTCCAAAAGACCACACCGATTGCAATAATTTTTGGTCGTGAAAATCGGTCTGCCAAATAGGCCAAAGGTAAGCCCATAAAAGCATAAAACAATGAAAATGCTAAACCATGTAATAAGCTAAACTGAGTATCTGATAGACCAAGATCGGCTTTAATCGGTTCAATCATCAGTGCCAATATCTGTCGATCAATAAATGAAAATATATATGCCAACATACACAGTAAAACGACATACCATGCATATATATTGGATTGAGCCCTTGTTGGCTCAGTTGTATGAGTATCCATCTTTCTTCCTTGTCCATGCCATTTTTCTAATGGGTCTACTTATTGAAAAATCTTGCGACCAGAACACATCTCCTTTTCCAGTCAATCTTCAATAAGGTAAATCATCCTGCCATATAATTATTATTTTTACATGGAATTTTCCATAATAGTTCAGGTATAAAGTTATACCTTTTTTGCTATTTTGGCTATTCCCGATTTTCCTCAGTATGATAAATAATTAAAAAATAATTTATAAACATATGATATATTTAGTTTTATGATATTTTATTGCTTAAATAATTTTCTGACCAAAATATATTTTTTAAATTTATATTGAATTTTACATTTATTTTTGCAATAAAATAAAAAGAGAGAAAAGCTTTCAACGGAAATGGATATGGCACTTTTAAAAGAACACGCAATCGAAAGTATACATACAATGCATGTATTGATCGAAAAGATTTTTACTGGACAACATTCAGAACAAGATCTTCCTCTACTGATTGATTATTTTGCAGATCATTTTGAAATGGTCGGTGCGGCAGGAAAACGAATTAAACTCCAAGAAGTCAAAGGGCTTTTTGCAAATAATCAAGGAAAGATGCCTGATCTCCAAATTGAAATTTATGATGAGCAAATTCTGACGCAGAGCCCAAATACCATCGTACTTACCTATACTGAAAAACACACCAAATCTTCGGGTGTACTGATTCGCCGTTCATGTGCACTGATTGAGGAAATTGAAGGAAAAATGCGCTGGAGTTATTTACAAGAAACATTCTTATCCTAAAACATAATCATCATCAATAAATCGTGCCCTGTATCTAATTGATCTGCTCAAATGTATATGGGGCATACTCTATTTTGCGATATTCCCCGCTTTGTTGCCATTTAAAGTTGTTGCGGCTTAAAATTTTTATCCCTTAAAAAAACAGTCTTCGATGCATTTAACCCTCCATAAAAATAAATTTATTTCCTCTCATAGTAAAACCCTCTCTTTATTTAGTTTTTTTCTCAATACTTCCGATCTCAACGACAACTGATCATTAAAAAATCACATCATTTTAATGTCTATATTGCATATGAAATTTTAAATTATTCATAAAATCAAGCAATAACATTCCCATCAAAACGATCTAACATTTTTAAAATTTACTCAAATCTCATTCTCTCAACTCGGCAGTATAAGAAAAAAATCGTTTTTAATTTTCTGTTGACATCATCAAGATTAAATTATATACATTAATAACGATACGAATCGTATCATTATATATAGAATGATAAACAGGATGTTTAAAAATGATCGGACTAATTGGAATAGTCATATCCTTAATGTTGCTGATGTATTTAGCCTATAAAGGATTTAGCGTTATTGTACTTGCTCCACTACTCGCTTTATTTGCAGTGGCTTGGAGTGGATTAAGTAATGAGCTGCTTGGTTTTTACTCGCAAGTGTTCATGACAGGTTTAGGCGGTTATATCATCAAATATTTTCCACTGTTTTTATTGGGTGCAGTATTTGGAAAATTAATGGATGACTCTGGTTCTGCCCAAACCATTGCCAACTTTTTTGTTGATAAATTAGGACATCGTCGTGCAATGTTATCTATTGTGCTGTCCTGCGCTATTTTGACCTATGGTGGTGTTTCGCTTTTTGTAGTTGGTTTTGCTGTATTTCCAATTGCCTCAGCACTGTTTAAAGAACTTGGTATCCCGAAACGCTTAATTCCAGCAGCGATAATGCTAGGTGCGCTCACCTTTACCATGACTGCTCTGCCTGGCACTCCTGCGATTCAGAATGCGATTCCAATGCCCTTCTTTAATACCGATCTATATGCCGCACCGGGTCTGGGCACTTTAGCGTCAATTTTTATTTTGCTGACAGGCATGTGGTGGTTAAACAAGCGTATTGCACAAGCAGACCTCAATAAAGAAGGTTATGGCAACCATGTTGAAACGCATCTTGAAACAAAGTTGGTGAAATCAAACCCAAGTCTGATCATTGCATTTGCCCCAATTTTAATTGTGATTATTACCAACTTAGTGCTGACTAAATTGATTTTACCTTCGCTGGACACTGCCTATTTAGCAACAGATAAGTTTGGTAATACTTCATTGAATTCAGTGATTGGATTATGGGCAATCATCTGTGCATTAGTCTTGGCGTGTCTGAGTATTATTGTTCTCAACTGGAAAGCCATTGTGGATATTAAAGATTCCATTCAACAAGGGGTTTCCTCTTCCTTTTTACCCATATTCAATACTGCCTCGGAAGTTGGCTATGGTTCGGTCATCGCATCATTGGCTGGTTTTATTATCTTACGTGACTTTTTGGTCGGCATTGCGCCAAACAATCCGCTGATCTCGGAAGCCATTGTGATCAACGTATTGGCAGGTATCACAGGTTCGGCATCTGGGGGATTAAGTATTGCACTCAATACCATGGGTGAAACCTATAAAAATCTAGCGATTGAGCACGGTATTTCTCAAGAACTTATGCACCGTGTCGCTTCTATGGCTTCTGGGGCACTTGATTCTCTGCCTCATAATGGCGCTGTAATTACCATTATTACTTTATGTGGTTTGACGCACAAACAATCTTATTACGACATGTTTGTAGTCGCTGTCATTATTCCACTGATTGCGCTGTGCGGTGTAATCACATTGGGAACATTATTCGGTTCATTTTAAAAACACATCATCCATTACGAAAGGAATTAAAGATGTCTCATTCAGTTAACCTTCCAAGGATTATGGAAGTTGGAAAAAATGCCAGAGCGAAGCTCCCGGCGATTCTTGAAAGTTTAGGTGCAAAAAAGCCACTGATCATTACCGATAAAATGATGGTTACGTTGGGTTATATTCAACAGATTCAAAACATTCTAGAGGCAGCAGGAATCGAGAGTGACTATTTTGATGAAACGATTCCTGAACCGACTTCAGGTTCAATCGAAGCCGGCGTTCATCATGTGCAAACTCATCAATACGATGCGATTATTGCAATCGGTGGTGGTAGCCCGATTGACAGTGCAAAAGCGATCAGTATTTTGAGCAAACATGGTGGAGAAATTTCGGATTATAAATTTCCTCGCCAAGTCAATGAAATGGGACTTCCAATTATTGCCATTCCTACAACAGCAGGAACAGGTTCGGAATGTACCCGCTTTACCATTATTACCAACGATCTCACCAGTGAAAAAATGCTCTGTGCAGGTTTAGGATTTCTTCCTGTTGCCGCCATCATTGATTACGAGCTCACCATGTCCTTACCTGCTCGTACCACAGCAGATACTGGTATTGATGCATTAACGCATGCGATTGAAGCCTATGTCAGTAAGAAAGCCGGACCATATAGTGATGCTCAAGCAATTGCAGCGATGAAACTCATCGGACCAAACTTGCAAGTTGTTTACCACCAACCTGATCACGAACAAGCTCGTGAAAAAATGATGCTGGGCTCTACTTTTGCAGGCATTGCCTTTTCCAATGCATCAGTTGCATTGGTGCATGGGATGAGCCGCCCAATCGGTGCATTTTTTCATGTCCCACATGGCTTATCCAATGCCATGTTGCTGCCGATGATCACTGAATTTTCAATACAAGCTGCACCTGAACGCTATGCAGAATGCGCTAAAGCAATGGGCTGCGCACATCTTGATGATTCAAATGACGTGGCAAATCAAAAACTAATTAATACTTTAATCGAAATCAATCGCGATCTCAAAGTGCCGACTTTGGCGGAGTTTGGTGTAGACAAACAATATTTCGATGAGGTAGTGCAAACCATGGCAGAGCAAGCGCTGGCATCTGGTTCACCATCCAACAACCCTATTGTTCCTACAGTTGAACAAATGGTCTCGCTCTACCAAAAACTTTGGTCATGACTGAACACCCTTTTACTATTTTTTATCACAATGAGGATATCCCCACATGGAATTAATCGGACATTTTATTAACGGTGCTTTAAATACTGAACACAGCAGAACTCAAGCTGTTTTCAATCCATCACTCGGTACGCAAACGAAAGAAGTGGCATTAGCGACCAAAGCTACAGTTGAAGAGGCTATTGCTGCTGCTGAAGCTGCATTTCCTGAATGGCGTAACACCCCTGTGATCAAACGTGCTCGTGTCATGTTCAAATTCAAAGAGTTGCTTGAACAAAATGCTGAAAAAATTTGCCAATTGATTGGTGAAGAGCACGGAAAAATAGTACACGATGCAGCAGGAGAATTACAGCGCGGTATTGAAAATGTCGAGTATGCCTGTAGCGCACCAGAGTTTTTAAAAGGTGAATTTAGTAAAAATGTAGGACCTTCAATTGATTCATGGAGCGAATTTCAACCTTTAGGTGTGGTTGCAGGGATTACGCCTTTTAACTTTCCTGTGATGGTGCCTTTGTGGATGTTCCCGATGGCGATTGTCTGCGGAAATACCTTTGTCTTAAAACCGTCTGAACGTGACCCATCTTCGACCTTATATATTGCACAATTACTCAAAGAAGCTGGACTACCTGATGGTGTACTCAATGTGGTCAATGGTGACAAAGAAGCAGTGGATACTTTACTGCATGATACACGTATCCAAGCTGTGAGTTTTGTGGGCTCAACACCAATTGCAGAATATATTTATAAAACCGCAACAGCGGCAGGTAAACGTTGCCAAGCATTGGGCGGCGCCAAAAACCATGCCATCGTTATGCCAGATGCAGATATTGATAATGTAGTAAACTCATTACTTGGTGCGGCTTTTGGTTCATCAGGTGAACGCTGTATGGCATTATCTGTAGCGGTTGCTGTAGGAGATGAGATTGCAGATCAAATGATTTCAAAGCTCTCTAATGAAATCGGTACATTGAAATATGGTCCATACTCCGACAAAAACAATGACTTTGGTCCCGTCATTACTGCACAACATAAAGCAAAGGTTGAGGGTTATATCAGTAGCGCAGAACAGCAAGGTGCAAAAATTGTTGTTGATGGTCGAAATGCAGCACCAGTTGGCTATGAAAATGGTTTTTATGTTGGTGCAACATTAATCGACCAAGTTCAGCCCAATATGACCAGTTATAAAGAAGAGATCTTTGGTCCAGTACTGCAAGTCATTCGTGTAAAAACCATGCAAGAAGCCATGAATCTGATTGATGATCATGAGTATGGCAACGGAACGTGTATCTATACTCGTGATGGTGAAGCTGCCCGCTATTTTAGTGATCACATCAAAGTCGGTATGGTGGGTATTAATATTCCGCTTCCAGTTCCTGTGGCTTATCATAGTTTTGGCGGATGGAAACGTTCATTATTTGGTGATTTAAATGCATATGGTCCAGATGGTGCTCGCTTCTACACACGCAGAAAAACCATTACTCAACGTTGGCCAAGTACCAATGTCCGTGAAGGCGCACAGTTTGCGATGCCGACATTAAATTAATCCTATTAACTTTGTTTGAACAAAAGCAGACTTTATCGTCTGCTTTTTATTCAACTTCAATTAATTTATTTAAATCTTGCGCCGCTTGACGTAGTAAAGGTTCAAACTGCAACAGATCTTCAAGCGATTTTCGGATGGTTGGTGCATGTACATATAAGCAGGCAATAATCGTATCACCACGCTGAATTGGTACTGAACATGCCACCATACCCGAAATAAATTCCTCATTGTCTGTTCCAATTTTATTTAAATAAATCTGATCTAAATTTTCTTCAAGTAATACTGGGTCAGTAATGGTATTTCGTGTGAGTTGCGTAATCGGTAAATGCTCTAAAATACTTTTTCTACGTTGACTGGGTTGGAAACTTAAAAAAAGTTTTCCACTTGAACTACACCATAAAGGAACAGTTGAACCGACAGGTAAATACACCTGCAATGGCCAGTTGGCTTGTACACGGTCGGTATATAACATTTGATTATTATTTAGGATGGCAATGCCACAAGTTTCATTAATTTGGTCTGAGAGTTTTTGTAATATCGCCAATCGTTCCATTTTTCGCGGCTCTTGCTCCCAAGAACTTAGCAGCAATTTATAGGTTCGATCACCCAAGATATATCCACCATACATATCCGTTTTAACGAATTTTTCTTGTTCCAGTGTCTGTAGTAAGCGATGAATACTGGGTTTTGGTATATCCAGTTCAACGGAAAGATCGAGGGGTGTTGGTGGATGTTTTGCTGTTGATATGGCTTCAATAATGTCTAAAACGCGTGTAATTGATGAACCTTTTTTATTCATTCTGATGTTCCCAACAATTCAATCTGGTCAGTCTATGTTCTGCACTTTGTTTATCATAACAGATTGTATCTGATAAATAATAATTGAGGTCTTATCAATAATTCCAAAGATAGGCATCAACCGCCTTATAGACGACTTATATTTAATCTTTTTATAAGCGCTTCTCAGTTATACCTGTTAAAATAAAAACTAATTTCAGCCAAAGCATCAATAAAATAAATCATCTTGGCTTCACACTGCTCTTATGGATTTGACGGTGAACACGATGCAACAAATATCCTCCAATGCTTATGATGAGGTTTCTCCTACCCCAGAAAACCTTTCAAAAATTAAGCCTGATCTCCGAGTTGGCTTTATCCTCATGGATAAATTCACTTTGGCGCCCGTTTCAGGTTTTGTCGAATCTTTAAGATTTGCTGCTGATCAATCTTTCCGTAGTTTGCAAATCTATTGTAAATGGGATTGGATGACCTATAACAACCTGCCTGTGAATGCCAGTTGCGGCTTGTCGGTCAACCCAAGCAAAGAAATGGATATCCAACAGCTCAAACAAAACTATGATTATATTGTCATTGCAGGTGGGTTGCTCAGTGAAACCCGCAAACCACCAGAATACTTACTGGAAGCTTTAAAAGAGATACATGCTGCCAAGATTCCGATTATTGCTTTGTGTTCAGGTTGTTTTGTTTTGGGCAATGCGGGCTTACTCGACGGTCGTAAATGTGCCATCCATTTTACGACCCGAGATGAATTTGTCGGGCTTTTTCCCAAAGCCATTACGCTCATTGAACAAACCTATATTGAAGATCATGGCATATTCACTTGTCCGGGTGGAACAGCAATTGATTTAGCGGCTGATTTAATTCGAGTCCATTGTGGTGAAATCCGTGCACAAAAAACCTTGGATTATTTGCTGATTCAGCAGAAACCACTTCATTCACAAGACAAAGAAAAAACCACTTTAGACAATCCGAGCACTTATGAAAATAATATGGTGTCTAAAGCAATCGCGTTTATGAGTGAAAATTTAAGTGCCCATGTGACCTTAAAAGAAGTTGCTGAACACGTAAATACCAACCCGAGACAGTTAAATCGAGTCTTTTTAGCAAATACCAATGAAGCACCTGCCAATTACTGGCGCAGACTGCGCTTAGAACACGCTCGAAAACTACTTGCAAACACCAGTGCGTATATCACCAACATTGCAGTCGAATGTGGCTTTTCCGATGGCTCTCACTTTATCCTATGGTTTAAAAAGCAATATGGTGAAACCCCGTTTGCCTATCGAAAACGCCGTCATGGGGTAGACAAACTAAAATGAAATATGACTGTCTATAAGATGATTACACGCTTGAATCGCTTACAATATTTTATTTTCCAAACTTCGCTCATGTAAAAATATTCTAGATAATGTCTTAATCTTTCTATTTTACTTGGTCATTTTTTTCTATTCTGTAGGGCTACATTTATATCTGTCTTTTCTACACTCCCACCCTCTATTTTGAAATGTTTATGTCTAAGAATTTAGCAACATTGATCGGCCTTAGTGCAATTCTCATGTGGGCATCCATGGTCGGCTTGGTAAAATATATCAGTACTGCTGTCGGCCCTGCGATGGGAATTACCCTGATTTATAGTTTAAGTGCGCTGATCGTCCTGCTTATTTTTAGGTTTCCCAACTTTAAACTGATTTCAAAAAAATACTTAATCCTTGCTACATTCCTGTTCATTGTTTATGAGTTGTGCTTTTCCTTTGCAATCGCCTATTCAAAGACCTCTCAACAAGCCATTGAAGTGAGTATTGTAAATTATTTATGGCCAAGTCTGACCATTGTGGCTTTTGTCATCTTTAAAGAATTAAAATTTAATGTTTTGATATTAATTGGCTTATTTATTTCAATTAGTGGCATTATTTATATTCAAGCAGGTAGTGGATCTTTTAATGTCCAAAGTGTTGTCACAAACCTAAAAGATAATCCACTCAGTTATCTTTTAGCACTTTCAGGTGCAGTGATTTGGGCATTTTACTGTGTTGTCACCCGAAAAATGAGCAACGGTCAAAACCCAATCTCACTTTTCTTTATCGGTGTTGCACTCACCCTCTGGTTAAAATTAATAATCACTGATCAATTGGTCATGCCCGATTTTGATCTTGGATTGTCCTTATATCTATTATTCGCTGCTGCTGCCGTTGGTTTAGGTTATGCAGCTTGGAATATTGGCATTATTCACGGCAATATTACTATTCTTGTTGTTGCATCCTACTTTACACCGATTGTCTCATCAGTCTTGGCGATGTTTGTATTAGATACTCAATTACCAATCACTTTTTGGCAAGGAACCAGCTTAGTGACACTGGGTTCCTTTATTTGCTGGATTTCGAGCAACTGGATTGCAATCAAACCTTTATTAAAAAAATTAAGAACCTATTGAAGCCAAAGCTTGCTTTTTAAAAGCTTATTTTGCTCAAACCTTAATTTATAAAATAATGTTTTCGATCTGAGCAGGATACAAGATTTTGTACCCTGCTCATGTTACCAACAGCCTTCACTCTAGATCATTCCAATGCGGCTGCCTCCGAAAGATCTTTTGATTTGGTTTCTGGCGCCCAAGCAACTGAAACAATTAGCCCAACCAAAGTTACCGCCGCAGCAACATACATGGTATTTCCAATCCCGATGGTTTCAAGGGACATCGGAACAAGAAAGGTTCCTATTGCCGCACCGATCCGTGTCGCTGAGACCGCCCATCCCATTGCATAAGGACGTAACTCGGTCGGAAAAATCTCATTCGGATAAACAAGTTCCAAAACTTGCGCACCACCAATCAATAAGGCATAAGCGCCAAAAAAGACCAATACCACCATTTCTGAAGAATCAGAGAATGCACCCAGTAACAACAAAGCCAAACCTGACCACAAAAAACTGTGGATCAGCATTTTACGACGCCCCAACACATCAATCAGCTTGGTTCCCACAATACAGCCAATGACAAATAACAGTGTGATGGCAACCGAACCATAGGCTGCCCAATCTCCTTCTAACTTCAGCGCTGCAAGCACTTTTGGAGCAAAAGCATACACAGCAAAAACAGGAATGATGGCGCATGTCCAAAATATAATGACAAACATGAGACGCTTGCCATAGCCCATACGCAACATATCGGCTAATGAGAGTTTTGAAGAAGTCGGTTCTTTAGGCAAATTCGCCAATGAAAATTGATTGCCGTATACCTTTTTGATGACATCTTCCGCATCAGGACTTCTATTTTTGGTAATCAGCCAACGCGCTGATTCGACAGTACCTAGACGAGATAAAAGTAAAATCACACCAATGATGACTGAACTAGAAAGTGCCCAACGCCAGCCTTCATTACCCATGACACGAACAATAATATCGCCAAAAATATAAGCCATTGCTGCACCTGCAAACCATAGAATGGTAAAGCTGGCTAAACGTGAACCTCGGTATTTTTTGGGAACAAACTCTACAAACAGACTGGTTGCAGCAGAATAATCAATCGCAATCGCGATCCCGATTAAAAACCGCAACATAAAAATCATGATGGGTGAGTCTGTCCAAAATTGTAAAACTGAACAAATCAAAAAAATAATAGGTGCCACAAATATAACTTTTCGGCGACCAAACTTATCGGTGAGCCAACCACTAAATAACCCACCAGCAAAAATTCCAAGGAGTGCCGAAGTTGCAATCATCCCTTGCCAAAAGTTAGTAAGTTGTAGATTGGCTGTCATCTGTACCAACGCAATACCAATGATACTGAGTATATAGCCATCCATTAATGAAGCGCCGCCAACAGAGACTGTAAGTCTCTGATGAAATCCATTTAACGGGACATCTTCAACTGAAATGTTAGAATTATTCATTGTTACTTCCTTAATTAAAAGTAAGCCGAACCCACTAAACAATTGAAATAAAAATATTTCAAAGTTTATATTTTATACCTGAGATTAGGGATTCAGCTTTTTTCCATTTAAAAACAATTTGTTATAATATTTCTCTGATCTATGACCTCATTTAAATCAAGAGTCGTTACTTCTGGCGTGTGGCAAACCAACATAAAATTGAACCTAAACACACCATGCCAGCTCCTTGCCAGAAAGAGAGTGAAAGCGGCGTTTGTAAAACGATGGCCGCAAGTGCAGCTGAAAACACAGGAATAAAATAAGAAGCACCAGCCAAAAGTGTGACATTGCCATGCAAAATACCAATATTCCAAGCTGCATAACCAAAACCCATTGCCCCCGCAGCAAGTACAAGATAAATCAGCGCATGTAAATCAAAGTGCATCGGTACTGCACCCATAGCGAGATATTTAATCCATAACACCGCAGCCGTAAGCATAAAAAAGAGTGTGACTCCATTTTTGCCATTGGCAATTCTTGCTGTAACGGTGCAATAGGCAGCCCAAATCAAAGCACCTATAAATGCCAGTCCATAGCTCAAGGGATTATCTTGAATATTTCGTCCAATACTGACCAAATCAAGTCCCTGCTCTCCACCTAAAACCCAACAGATGCCTAAAATTGCGATGATAAAACCGGGTATAACCAGTAAATTTGACTTTTGATGATTGAATAAAATGGCACAAACCATGGTCAAGGCTGACCATAAATAGTTGACCATTCCGACCTCGATTGCCTGTTGACTGGTATTTGCATAGCCAATCGACAGTGCCAAACACAATTCATAAGATACAAACAGTAGGCTTCCCCACATTAGGTAAGCTCGTGGAAATTCTCGTAGTTTGGGAAATCCAATACTCAAGAACAAGAACACTGAAGCAACGCTATATATCATTGCTGCACCTCCTGTTGCTCCCAGACTCTCACTGACGCTACGAATCAGCCCAACAATTGCACTCCATAGCAAGACTGCAATGAGTCCTATGAATGTTGCATTTCTTCTATTTACAATCATCTTCATCACTTATTTAGGTTGTGACACTCGGTCTTTTGTTTGACCAAAGTGCCATTTTTACTGCTCAACAATCACTTAAAAGTTGTATACCAACATCACATTCAGCAGCTTATTCGATTTACCATCGTCGCCTTTTGCCAAAGAGCTGACTGTTCCACCAACAAACGGATCATTCTTACTGATCAAATATTCGGTGTATAACGTTGCATTCTTGTACTCCCACGCCAGCCCAACAATATTACGTTGTGAGTTTTCAAATTCTTTGTGCTTTTTATCAAAACCACTGAGTACCCAATATGGTATTAAATTCAAAGCACCACGCACATGATCGAAGCGATAACTGCTGTCAATTGTGTAGAAATAACCTTGATTGGCAATATCATATTCACTATCAAAAGAACCAAAACCAGAGCTGTCGGGTCTGAGATGATCTTTGTTGTTGATCGACTGTTTTCCCCCAGTCATGACAATATTTAGATTTTTATAACCAATTCGATTAAACAGTGCCCATGTATTTCTTGAGCCATTTTCTGAGGTTTTACGGTTCTCAATCTGTGAATACCAATAACTTGCACCTGCCGAAAGTTTAAGATCATCATGATTAAAAAAGGGGCTTAAAAATTTTAAGTCTTGATCTACCCGTGCCATCCACATGTTCTTTTCTTGCAAGTTGGTTTTTAAAGGGTCAGAGGATGTCACCATATTTGCACTGTAACGAGCTGAGTCTCGACTCTCACCATGATAATTGCCTCCATCTGTAGCAAAGTAAGCCAAATCCACTTTGGTTGCTGACGGCATTTCAAAATGATAATTCACACCTAAATTATGGATATCTTGCAGACCCAGCGTATTGTTGATACTGGCATAGAAACTGCTGTCCCAAAAACGACTTGGACCAAATGGTATAGGCTGTAAACCTACAGTAAGATGATCAGTTGAATTGAAACGATAGCCTGCATAGCCATAAATTAGCGCTGAAAAGTCACATAAAGTATCATATTGATAGCAACGATACTCGGCTTTTCCAAACCAATCAGGAGCGTCATATGCCAGTCTAAGAATTGCAGCATCAAGTTTTACCTTCTGATCTGCGGCAACTTCTCCATAATCTTTGTCTTGATAATTGACGCGTAATGTACCAGATAGCGTTAATGCACCTGTTTCACTTTCTGCTGAGCCAAACGTAATCCCTGCCATAACGGGAAAAGTCATCCCCAACATCAGTAATCCCAAGCCTATTGTGCTTGCTCTTGTATTTGTTGTTTTAAGCATTTTTAATTCCTTTCTTTCCATGATTTATCGCAACAGTATGGTTTTAAAATTCTTGAACGCATCTGATGCAAATGTTGATACTTTTGTCTGTTCCACAGATCAAAGATGAGGAACGATTAAAGGTTGTAGCACTCATCATTCCTCGTTGGTCATCCAATTAAGCTTCTGAAACATCAATCCAGATTGTTTTCAGTTCGGTGTATTGGTCATGTGCCCAAATGGATTTATCACGTCCACCAAAGCCAGACGCCTTATAGCCCCCAAACGGTGTGGTGATATCCCCTTCACCAAAACAATTAACTGTGACTACACCGGCTTGAATTGCTCGCGCCAATTTGATGGCATGACGTAAATTACTGGTATAAACCGAGCCAGCAAGCCCATAGATTGTGTTATTTGCCAAAGCAATCGCTTCTTCAATGGTGTTGAAAGTGGTCACGGCAAGCACAGGTCCAAACACTTCTTCTTGAAATAAAGTATCCGTGGCTTTCACACCGTCTACCACGGTCGGTTCAACGAAAATTCCTTTTTCAGTCTGACCACCATGTAGAATCTTGAGTTTCTCTGCTTTGGCTTGCTCGATGTAGGATTTAACTTTTTCAAAATGGGACTGGCTGATCAATGCACCCAATTTATGTTCTGGATCAAGCGGATCGCCCATTTTCCAATCCGTTAGATGGACGCCAATCAAAGCTAATAATTCATCTTTGACATCGTGATGTACAATCAGGCGTGACGAGGCTGAACAGTTCTCTCCCATATTCCAGAAAGCCCCATTGACAATATGTTGAGCAACCTGATCTAAATATTCAACATCGTTCATCACCACAGCAGGGTTTTTACCACCGCACTCGAGGACGACACGTTTTAAATTTGATTCAGATGCATATTGGAGAAATAAGCGACCTGTTTCAGTAGAACCCGTGAAGCTGACCATGCTGACATCCATATGCCTGCCTATAGGTTCACCAACTTCACGTCCCCCACCCGGCAGCACGTTGAACACGCCTGCTGGAAGACCTGCTTCAACAGACAATTCAGCAACACGTAATGCCGTTAATGTTGTTTCTTTTGCAGGTTTCACCACCACAGAACAACCTGCCGCTAAAGCAGGACCAATTTTCCAAGCCAACATTAACAGTGGAAAATTCCATGGTAAAACTAAACCCACGACACCAATTGCCTCACGCTCAACAATGGATAAAGTATCTGCTCCCACAGGCGCAGTGTTATCATAAATTTTATCAATCAATTCAGCATGCCAACGGATGGTATGAATCATTTCAGGAATATCAGTGAGCTGACATTCACGAATTGGTTTACCACTATCCAAACTTTCCATGACTGCAAGTTCAATGGTATACGCTTCAAGTAAATCGGCAAATTTGAAGAGAATATGTTTGCGCTGATTTGGTGAAAGCTTACTCCAACGTCCATCTTCAAATGCTGCTTTGGCATGCTCAACAGCAATATTGACGTCCTGCTCATTACAAGCAGTAATTTCAGCGAGCACTTCACCTGTGGCAGGATTGGTGGTTCTAAAGGTTTTACCTGAAACAGAAGCTTGAAATTTGTGATTGATAAAAGCCATTGTTGGCAATTTTAATTTTTGTGCAATATCACGATATTCTGCTGCACTTAACAACTCAGCCATTACGCACCTCCTGTAATCGCGGCAACATCACGTTTAAGTTCTGCGACAATAGTTTGGAAGGTCTGCTTTTTCTCAGCGTCCATATCTTGCAATGGCGCACGCACACTTCCTGTACGTAAGCCATTCAATTCACAACCGTATTTAATACATTGAATAAAATGACCTGTTTCGAGGAAATCCATCAACGGCATCATGGCTGCCATAATTCGGCGACCTTTATCAAAGTCTTTTTCAATGACACATGCTTCATATAAGGCAATATGTTCACGTGGAATAAAATTTGAACCTGCACAAGTCCAACTGCGTGCTCCCCATGCAAAGAACTCAAGTGCTTGGTCATCCCAACCACATGAAATTTCCAACTCTGGATAGTGACGTGCCAACATATGCAGTTGATTCATTTCACCGGAACTCTCTTTCAGTCCGACAAAATTTTTAGATTCAGCAAAAACTGTGTCAAAAAATTCTTTTCCCATACTCACACCCATACGTGCTGGGTAGTTATAAAACATCACGGGTAAGTCTGCTGCTTGATCGATGCTTAAAGCATGAACAGCGACTTCTTTTTCAGTTGGTAATGCATAAGGTGGGATCGTCACCAAAATACTGTCAGCTTGAATTTGCTTGGCAACTTTTGCAAATTCTATTGAATCTTCGGTACGAATAGCCCCTGTTCCCACCATTAATGGTACGCGTGAACCAATCACTTCTTTGGCATACTTTGCCAAGTCATAACGTTCTTGCGCAGTATGGGCGTAATATTCACCTGTAGTTGCAGCAACAATGACCCCGTGTACTTTTGCCTCGATTAAATATTCTAAAACATCTGCAAAAGCTGCTTTGTCTATTGCGCCATCTGCTGTCAATGGGGTAATTACAGGTGTGTAAATGCCGTCAAAATTCATGTTCTTTTCTCCATTTGAGGTGTTATATGCTTGCCAGTGCTCAGTTCCAAATCATGGCAAGGTTTTCTGAATTAATTTAAGGTTGTGGATTGTTCCAAACTCATTCCACGTGTTTCAGGTGCAAACGCCAGAGAGACAACCAGTCCCAACAGCGTGACACCCGCTGCCACATACATTGTGTTTCCAATGCCAATTGAATCCAGCGACATTGGCACTAACCATGTTCCTATTGCTGCCCCAATCCGAGAGAAAGCAGCGCCAATTCCCACGCCAATGGGACGTATTTGTGTTGGAAACAGCTCATTTGGATAAACAAATTGCAAGACTTGTGCACCGCCTATGAAAAGTGCATAAAGTCCAAATAAAACCAAAATAAGTATGGGTGAAGCTTCTGAGAAAAAGCCCAAACCCAGTAAAGCCAACCCAGACCACAGGAAACTTTGAATGACCATACTGCGACGCCCCATATGATTGATTAGGCGAGTCGCAAGCACACAACCCACGACAAACAATAGGGTGATCGCTACTGATCCATAAGCCGCCCAGTCACCTTTTAAATGCAAGGCACCCAGAACTTTTGGGGCAAAGGCATACACTGCAAAGACAGGAATGACTGAACATGCCCAGAACATAGAGACAAAAAATACCCGTGCTCCATAACCAGAAGTTAAGAAGCTATTGAAGGAAATTTTCTTTTCTAAAATTTGTGATTGCAGATTATTCAGAGAAAAAGTAGGTCCATAGACTTTTTTAATAATTGCATCTGCTTCAGCAGTACGCCCTTTGCTCAATAACCAACGCGGAGACTCAGGTGTACCTAAACGCAGAATGATCAGTAAGATACCAATCACGGCTGGACTCGCCAGTACCAAACGCCATGCATCTTCAAAGTGACTATTTAAAATCAAGTTTCCAACGATATAAGCCAGTGCAGCACCCACAAACCATAAAATGGTCAAAACGGCCAGACGAGGTCCTCGAGACTGTTGTGGCAAAAACTCAGCGAGTAATGACCCTGCAATGGTGTATTCAAATCCCACACCGATGCCAATCACAAAGCGGCAAAGGAACAACATCATTGCTGACTCGACCCAATATTGAGTTAGAGAACACAAGGTAAATAAGATCGGTGCAACAAAATAAAGTTTTTGTCGTCCAATTAAACCGCCAAGCCAACCACCGAGGAAACTACCAAAAAAGATCCCGATCAAAGCCGAGGCTGCAATCATTCCCTGCCAAAAGCTTGTCATTTGTAATGCTGAAGAGAGTTGCACCATTGCCACACCGACAATACTCAGTACATAACCATCTAAGAGCCATCCACCACCAGTACGGATGGTTAACAGTTGATGAAACCTATTTAAAGGTACATCTTCAATAGAAACATTATTTGTTGTCATCTCTGTCTCCGATCCCTCCAATATTGAAAGGGTGTGCTTCCTACACATTTCCCAAAATAAGGCTGAACAAAGCCTGCAAAATCGAATCAACAATTTCGCTGCGATGAAATGCTTCTGTATTTAGGAGGACTGAATTAATTTAAATCGTTTAAATTCAAAAGTTAAAAATAAGCTTTCATGATGTTGACATATTAACTCTCCAATCCAGCTTTCATTTGCCCCCACCATAGGGTTGCATTTACACCTATGGATAAAAAGGGTTCTGGTGGAACTTTATTCGGTCCAGACGTTGCCAGTAAAAAGTCAATTAATTCACTCCGTTCACCTGCAAGCCAATCTGCTAACAATGTTCCTGTCACCGTACCACGTGTAATGCCGAGTCCATTGCAACATAGTGCACCAAAGACATTTGGCGCTAACTGCCCAAAAAAGCCTTTATGATTTTGTGAAAGCGCCAGTGAACCACTCCATGTATATTCAAAATCCACCGCAGGTAACATGGGGAATCTGTTCTTAAAAGACTGTTCATGACGTTGTAGAAAACGTTTTAAGCAATGTGGCTTAGGTTGTCCGTTGGGATTAAAACTAAAACTGTTTCGCATCAAAATACGATGATCATGAGTACGGCGTACAGTACTCCCAAAAGGGTCAGAAGGGATCACGCCCCAGAAATCTTTACCACCCAGTTGAGCTTGTTCAGTTTCTGTCAAAGGTCGTGTCATGCTGGCATAGAGAAAAACCGGCAACATGGTGCGTTGAATCTGTGAAAATCCAAATCGTTGCCCAAACGCGTTATTGGCAAGGATTAGCTTGTCAACAATGATTAGTCCATTTTCATGTTTTAGAACAACTTTATCCCCATATTCAACTTCAGTAATTGCTGTATTCTCATACAGAGTGACATTGGAAGGCAGACTGTCCGCCAAACCTTTTACCAATGCCGATGGCTGTAATAAAATCGTTCCTGAGGTAAACAATGCCTTTTTATAAAATGAGGTTCCAATGTGATTCGGCAAATCCTGTTCACTGATCACTTGATAATCTTGCCCGAGCTTATCTAAGCCACGCTGGTATGCCTCGAGTACTGCAATACCACGGTTTTCAACTGCACCTTGATATTTACCACTTCTGCGCATATGACAATCAATGCCATGCGCTTTTACCTGTGTTTGAAGTAGTGATTGACCTAGTAAATTGAGCTTTAAGGTTGTTTTGGCAATTTCGATATCACCGATATAATCTTCTGCGCCAATATCGTGAGGCAGATCTATCGCAAAGCCTGCATTGCGTCCTGCTGTACCATATCCGACTTCCTGTGCTTCAATTAAAATCACTTCATCATGAGGAAAATGTTCAGCCAAACGTCTTGCTGCTGCCAGTCCAGTATATCCCGCACCAACCACAGCCCATCTCGCAGAACTTTTGCCTGTATGGCGTGCTTTAACTTGCCTTTGATGGCTCAAATGATACCAAGCGCATTGCTGATCATCTGCGGGTAAGGCGGTGACTTTTGTCATCTTTATCAAACTCCATTGATATATTCACTTCATATTCCACTGTGAAAGGAGCAGATATGTTTAAATCTTTCGTTGATCAATATGAAACGGGTACTTCTATGCCCACAGGCACAACATATTCAGTCATTCGACGGCGAGACAAATCCATATGCAATCTAATGATCTCACCTGCTTCACCTGCATTGTGAGCTTCAATTGCTTCAATGATTTGCTCATGTTGTAAAACCGCCGTATTCAAATCTTCTTGCATATCCTCTGTAGTTGGCGAGCGATAAAAGATTTTGCCTAAACGAGCATGATCAATCAGTAAACGTTCCAAACTTGGTAATAAATATGGGTTATTTGCAATCCTGCCAATTTCCAAATGAAATTGATTGTTATAGTAAACTCGCCCTTCTATATCGCCTTGATCAATCGCTTCTCGAAAGCACTGCTGAATCTGTTTCAGTTGCTGGATTTCAATTTGTGTCGCATTGATGGCTGCTAATTGCGTGGTCGAAATATAAATTAAGGGCGCAGCCAAGAAAAAGTTTCGAAGCGACTGATGGCTCATTGAAGACACACGTGTTGCACGATTTGCCTCAAGTTCTAAGTATCCCTCAGCAGCCATTTGTCTTAAAAGTTCTCTGACGGGCGAACGAGACAGACCAAACTCTTCACTTAGCGCCACTTCATCGACAACAGCACCCGGTGCTAATTCCATGCTAATAATTCGGCGTTTTAGTGTTTCGGCTAAACGTATTTTCTTGTCCATAACAAACCTCTGCGTCCCAGAACTTGATGTCATTCTTAAACTATTCAAGTTGTGTCGACACTTTGTATAATCTCCACTTTTTCAAATCATACAATGTATCGACAATGCAAAAGATAATAAAAAGGACAGAAAATATAAGAAATTTACTCGACTCATATATTTTTTATGTAGCAAATCGGACAAATTAAACAAAGATTAAATTTTATTGATTAATATCTAATACTTATAATAAATTCATATAAAGTTTTGCTGAAAGATAAAACTCAAAAAGGTCATACATAATCATTTCAAACAAGATTGGTTCCATTGAGGATTCAATAATTTCCATGAATCCACCTCAAAAGCATTATTCAAGATAAATCAATATTGATGGAAGTGATAAGATTTTAGTTTGAATCCGTTCCCTCCCTACAAGCATTATTTGATTGACGAAACAACTTGCTTTTATTGCGTCATCATCATCGTTCATTTTTTAATTTTGACGACACCACATGAAGACATCATAGTTAAATTACAAATTAGTCATTTTTAAGAAATTCTAAACATAGAAATAAAAATGTCATGATCCGTGACTAGACTCAAACTGAACAAAAAAAAGCCACTATTATTATTCAAAGGGTATTTGATCTATGTTCTTTCTAAAAATGACCAAGAGGAAAAAACTTCTCGCATTCAGCTTGTTAGCAATCCTCGGCGGTACAACCATTACAGCTTGCTCGGACAATGACAAAGATAATCCGCAAGTGGTTACACCAGTAAAACCAACGACGAAGAATGTCATTTTCTTCTTAGGTGATGGGATGGGCATCACCACCTTAACCGCTGCACGCATCTATTCAGTGGGAGAAGATGGCGATTTAACCATTGATCGCTTACCAGAATCCGCTTTTGTACGTACCTTTTCTGAAGATGGTCAAGTTACAGATAGTGCACCATCTATGGCCGCCTATATGACAGGCGTAAAAATGAAAAATGAAGTCATTTCAATGCAGACAGGTACTGTTGCGACACCACCCAATAGCAATGGAACAAGTAACTGCGACAGTGCTGCCGACAATAAAGATAAAAAACCAGCAGAAACCCTACTTGAACTTGCCAAGTCAAAAGGAATGGGAACAGGCATTGTTACCACAACACGTGTTACTCATGCTACGCCTGCAACCACCTATGCTCATGTTTGTCACCGTGATGCAGAAAACGATATTGCAGCACAGCTGGTTCCAGGGGGCAAAGGCACAGGTTATGCAGCATATAACACTAAGCTCAAAGATGGTGTTGATGTCATTCTCGGTGGTGGTTTAAGACAATTTAAACCTACCTCTGCGGGTGGAAAACGTGCCGATGGTCGTGATCTTATTCAGGAAATGCAAAAGCAAGGTTATAACTTTGTTGCAAATGGAACTGATTTTGCAAAAGTCGATCCAAGCAAAACTCAAAAACTTTTAGGCTTATTTAATTCCAGCCATCTCAATTATGACCTTGATCGAGTGAATAAAAAAATTGATGAACCAAGTCTTGCCGACCTTACCAGCAAAGCGATTGATGTACTACAAGCCAAAAATAAAAGCTTTTTCTTGATGGTAGAAGGTGGACGTATTGACCATGCACTCCATGACACCAATGCAAAACGAGGGCTTCAAGACACTGTGGCTTTTGACAATGCAATTAAAACTGCAATTGAAAAAATGAAAAAAACAGACCCTGAACTTAAGAATACATTGATCGTCGTCACTGCTGACCATGACCATACAATGGTTCTGAATGGCTATGCAAAGCGTACAGGGAAATATGTTAAAGGTGGCGAAACCAGTGTTCTTGGACTGGTTAAAAACTATAACGGTGAAGGTGTAGCAAAAGATATTAACGGAAATCCGTATGCCATTATCGGATTTGGTACAGGTAAAAAACGCCTTGATTTTGATCGTAAAGAACCACGTGGTGTGCTCGTCGACAACGATATTTGTAATCCAGTCAAAGGACCTGTTGGAAATTATAAAGACAGTCTCGGTACAGACATCAGTACTGTTGGTTGGTGTACAGGGGTTGCCTCAGATGACTTTCAACAAGAAGCCGTCGTTCAAACAGGTTTCGCTGATGACGAAACACATGGAGGAACAGATGTATTTTTAGGTGCAATAGGAGCTGGATCTGAAAACTTTTACGGCAGCCTTGAAAATACTGAAGTGTTTCAACGTATTCGAAAAGCCATTGGTCTATAAACAAGGAATATAACCATGTCAAAAAATATAAAACGAGACAAAATCAACCTTGGGGCGTCCATCATTGCTGCCACATTATTACTGAGTAGTATGTCTGTTCAAGCAGCGGGTGAAGCCAAAAATGTGATTTTCTTTCTAGGTGATGGTATGGGACCAACCGTGGTCACTGCCAGTCGAATATATGCTTATGGTGAATCAGGTAAACTCACCATGGATACATTTAGCCGTGCTGTGCGTATCAAAACCTTTTCTGAAGATGGACAAACGACGGATAGCGCACCTTCAATGGCAGCCTACATGACAGGACAGAAAACCCGTAATGAAGTGATTGGGATGAGTCCTGGCACAGTAGCCGTTGAACCAGCAGCAGGTAAAGCACCTGATGGGACAAGCGTTCGGAATGCTGTAAATCGTTGTCCAGAACCTGGTTCAAGCACTGCGGCAGGTACAGCTGCAATGACAATTCTTGAATTGGCAAAAGCCAAAGGCAAAAAAGTTGGGGCAATCACCACAACTGAACTGACCCATGCAACTCCTGCTGCAACTTTTGCACATGTATGTAATCGAAATGCCCAGTTTGAAATTGCCCGTCAAATTATTCCTGGTGGGGCTGGCTACAACAGCAAACTACTTGATGGTGTGGATGTATTGATGGGCGGTGGTCGTAATCACTTTACCCCATACAGCCCTAGCAATAGCAGAGGGCGTATTGATGGACGTAATTTATTAAGTGAACTGTCGGCAAAAGGTTATACCGTTGCTGCAAACAAAGCCGAAATGCAATCTGCACCACTCAACAAAAAATATATTGGTCTTTATACGGCAACCTCTCACCTTGCCTATGATCTGGATCGTTTGAATGGTAAGGCACCAGATCAACCTAGTCTTGCAGAAATGACCGTAAAATCAATTGAGATGCTACAGGCACAAAGTGGCGACAAGGGTTATTTTTTAATGGTCGAAGGCGGTCGTATTGACCATGCCCTGCATGGCACTAATGCCAAACGTTCACTACAAGACACTATCGCCTTTGATAATGCGATCAAAGCCGCTTTAGACAAAGTGAAACAAACTGATCCTGATCTCAAAAACACCTTAATCGTGGTCACAGCAGACCATGACCATACCCTAACCTTTAATGGCTACAACGCCCGTACTGGCAAAACCACATCGACTAATCCGGGGATTTTAGGCTTAAGCTATTTGTATGCTGTTGCCAACACTGCTGCTGCACCAAATCGCATTTTGGCTGATGGAAAACCACATGCTCCTGCCCTTGATGTAAATGGCAATAATGGATCAGTACTGGTATTTGGTAATGGTGGTGGTCCTCGTCCGACTTCTCGTGTCAACATTTCTGAACAAGATGCTGCTTCCGATGATTATCTACAAGAAGTTGGGATTCGCATGGGTGCACCTGGTTCTGAAACCCATGGTGGTGGTGATGTCATGCTATATGCAGAGGGTGCAGGTTCATCGATATTTAAAGGAACACGTGATAACACTTGGGTCTTTAGCAAATTAAAAGAAGCTTTTGGGTTCTAAATTTTGATCTATTTAAAACCTCAGCGAGGTGTATCTAGCTGAGGTTTTCTTGCTTATACAGGGTTATTTATGCGTTTTATTATCACTGTTTTACTTATCTTCTTCATCCACACTGTTCAAGCCGCACCAGTGCTTAAAGCGACCATTAGCCGAGAGTCTCAAGTGATTGGCAATGATGGTGTTACCCACACTTCAGTATTTCAAGAACACATGTATCGAGATCAGAATAATGTTTGGCTTGAGCGCGTGCTTCCAAAACATCATCAACATTCAACCGATGCTAAAAATAAACCCAGCCATAAACACCTAGACTTATCTGAAACGGCACAACATTATTTTCTCGACAATAAAAAATCAACACGACTCAATTTGGTTTTGCCTGAGGATAAAACTGTCATTCATTTACAAACTGTAGATATTGAAATGCTGGGTTTGACTAACTGCTGGACTTGTGTCTTTTCCATTTTTGATTACCGATCAGTGAAAAAAATGAAAATCACTCAACAAGGTAATGGCTATACATGGTATGAGAGCCAAAATGCAAAAAATAAGATTAAAGTAAAATGGGACAATAAAAATAATTTAGCGCTGATCATCGATATTCGCAGCTTAAATGGGCAAAGTTACAGCTTGACCAAAACCCACATCCAACAAGTGAATATTACGCCACCATGGACTCAATATGGAAAATTCATCTCGAAGGAATATGCAGATTTTGGTGATTGAACAACAGCTGATTAAAGTATAAAAAGCTTAATCTAACTGGAACATATTTTTATTTGGCTGATGTTCAATATTTCCAAAACCCTCTTCCAAATTAACAACTTTCTAATAAAAGATTGGACATCAACCTAATTTTTTTTAATAAAAATTTTAGTTTGATTTTATGAAAAATCCAACTGACCTAAATAAATAGATCAGCATATTTCACTCATTCATGAGTAATTCATAAATTTAATTAGGACGTGAGCCTTCAAATGCATTTTGTAATAAACGGCGAATTGCATTTTTTTCTATAGCTTCAGGATTCCAATATGGATTGGATAATGCAATTTCCGTTGCCTTATCCAAATCTGATTCAGTTAATCCTAATTCTGCCAAAGATATCGGTCCGTCAAGCTCATTAACCAGATCAAATAAAGCATTTGCTGCTGTAGTTTCTTTTGCTCCTAGTGCTCTTTTAATCCTATCCATCGCTTCAGGAACAGCTTGCTGGTTATAAGCAATCGTATGTGGTAACAGAACCGTATGAGTCTGTGCATGTGGTAAATTAAAACTTCCTCCTAAGGTATGACAAAGTTTATGATGAATCGCCATGCCGACATTTCCTAGCACATAACCACACAGCCAAGCGCCATATAAACATAAACTGCGTGCTTCAATATCTTGATCATTTTGCTTTAGAAGTCTTAATCCATCTGCCAAAGCCTTAATTCCCTCTTCAGCCAACAAAGACATGATCGGATTACCATTTTGAGCGTATAAACCTTCTGCTGCATGTGCTATGGCATTGATACCACTCGTAATAGACATATTTAATGATAAACTTAATGTAAGTTCAGGGTCATAAATTACTGTTTTTGGCAAAACTCGAGGGTCTTTTCCTGTTTTCTTAATACCATTTTCCGTGATGCCATAAACAGGGGTCATTTCCGAACCTGCATAAGTGGTTGGGATCGCAAGTATCGGCAGGTCATCCTCTAAAGCAATTGCTTTCCCTAAACCTGTCGTTGATCCGCCCCCTACAGCTATCGCACAGTCGGCATCTAATGCTCTTGAGACATTTATTGCTTCTTTCGCTGTTTCAATGGGTACATGCATAACTGCTTTAGGGAATATTCCTACACAAGAATGCCCTAGCAAATCAGATATCTTCTCTGCTAACTCAACCTGTTCAGGTGTACATAAAATTAATGCCTTTTTCGCCCCTAAAGCTTCAATTTCAGCTTTTAAATTTTTAAGAGAACCTGCTCCAAAAATTACTCTGCTTTGCGGAACATCATAGATAAATTCTTTTTTCACATTTAATCTCCTTATGGCAACGGTGTTGGCTGATAAGCATAAAATAGCCACTCGTTATTTTCTTTTCTCCAAATTGCTAATGATTTATTCTTTAAAAATTTTTGAATATTTCCAGCAAGGACTTCACAATGCATTTCACCAAAGACCAGTGCAATATCACCAATAATTTGAATTTTGGAAATTGGGTGTTCTATCCACTTATAATCATAAAAACCGCTGAACAATTTATCTAAGTACGATTGTTTTGAATCAGTGATTCCACCAGTATGCGTATAAGTCATTTCAGGATGAACCAGTTTGGCAAAATCTTCATAACGTCTTTCAACGATTGACTTAAACCGTTCATCCTCAAGTTTTTTGATTAGAATATCTTCCATTAGATTGATTACACTTTTAAATAACTCAAGATTTAATTCATCCTATCTTTTATAAAAAATTTTAAAAACAACGATTTAGGAAATTATATTTTCATAATTGAAAGAATATTTTTTATTGAATTTATTTATTAAAAATCAACATATTATAAAAAGCAAAAATTACAAACATACTATCTAAAATATTTTTCATAAATAAACTCTGCTTTCTTTTATTTTTTCTTATATTTAATACTAAATAAATTCTAGTATTTTTTGATTTACACAAATTAAAAAGATCCTAAATAAGGACCCTTTTAATTGATTATAATCACAAGAAAGTTATATTACCCGTTGAATAATCATGGCGATGCCTTGACCCACACCGATGCACATTGAACACAAAGCATATTGCCCTTGAATCTGTTCAAGTTGGTTGAGGGCGGTTGTCACCAAACGGGCACCTGATGCACCCAATGGATGCCCCAAAGCAATCGCACCACCATTCGGATTGACCCGTGCATCATCATCTGCCAAGCCTAAATCACGAGTCACTGCCAAAGCTTGGGCGGCAAAGGCTTCATTCAGCTCAATCACATCCATCTGCGCTAAACTCAGATGTGCCTGTTGAAGTAATTTCTTGATCGCTGGTGCAGGTGCAAAACCCATGATTCGAGGTTCTATACCGACAGTTGTTGCTGCAATGATTTTGGCACGTGGTTTTAATTGATATTGTGCAACGGCTTGATCTGATGCGATCAGTAAAGCGGCTGCACCGTCATTAATTCCTGAAGCATTGCCCGCAGTTACCGTACCTTCTGCTTTCACCACACCTTTTAATTTTTGTAAGGCTTGCAATGTGGTCGACGCTCGTGGATGCTCATCTTGATCCACCAACAAAGCATCACCTTTACGCTGAGGAATGGTCACAGCAACAATTTCTTGTTTAAAAAAGCCCTGTGCTTGTGCTGCTGCTGTACGTTGCTGGCTGTTCAATGCAAACTGATCTTGATCAGCACGGTTGATGTTGAATTGCTCAGCCACATTTTCAGCCGTTTGTGGCATGGTTTCTACACCATACATGTCTTTTAGCTTTGGATTGATAAAGCGCCAACCCATGGTGGTGTCTTCAATTTTTTGGCTACGCCCAAAAGCACTCTCGGATTTACCCATTACATAGGGTGCTCGGCTCATGCTTTCCACACCACCAGCAATGATCAGATCGGCTTCATTGGCTTTAATCGCCCGTGCTGCCATCGCAATCGCATCCAGTGAAGAACCACATAAACGATTGACCGTAGTTGCAGGCACTTCGACAGGTAACCCTGCCAATAATGCCGACATACGCCCCACATTTCGGTTGTCTTCACCTGCCTGATTGGCACAACCATAAATCACATCATCAACTTGTTGCCAATCCACGCTAGGGTTGCGTTGCATCAAGGCTTGAATTGGCACTGCACCTAAATCATCCGCTCTTACAGCTGCAAGTCCACCCGCATAACGACCAAATGGAGTTCGAATGGCATCAATGATATAAGCATTTTTCATGTGTTTTTCCTTAAATAATCTCCCCCTTGCGAAGCAGTACTTCTCATCCTTTAAAAAGGAGAGAGACTTCAGCCCATTATTTATTTAGGTGAAGTCCCCCTTTAACAAAGGGGGATTTCATCCATTAATTCTGCTGTGTTGCATCAACCAATTCAGCACCCGTCATCGACTGCAATTCTTCAAAGCTGAGACCCGCTACTTTTTCAATCACTTTTAAACCGTCTGGAGTCACATCAATCACACATAGATCGGTATAGATACGGTCGACACATTTTTTGCCAGTCACAGGATAGGTCAGCTCAGCCACGATTTTGGGTTCGCCTTGTTTGGTGACATGGTCAGTGGTGATAAAGACTTTTTTGGCACCGACTGCCAAATCCATCGCACCACCCACCGCAGGAATCGCATCAGGTGCGCCTGTATGCCAGTTGGCAAGATCACCATTTTCAGCAATTTGGAATGCACCCAATACTGCAATATCCAAGTGCCCACCACGCATCATGGCAAAAGAATCGCCGTGATGAAAAAAGCTTCCGCCTGTGAGCATGGTAACGAATTCTTTGCCTGCATTAATCAGTTCAGGATCTTCTTCGCCTTTGGCAGGGGGTGGACCAAACGCCAACAAACCATTTTCAGAATGTAGGAATACATCTTTGTCTGAAGGTAAATATTTCGAGATTTTGGTCGGTAAACCAATACCTAAGTTCACATAAGCGCCATCGGGAATGTCTTGTGCAACACGTTCTGCAATTTGGTCACGGCTTAGTTTTTGGTAACTCATTGTGCTTCTCCCTGTCCTGCATTGACAGCAACCACATGCTGTACAAAAATCCCAGGTGTAATGATATGTTCAGGATCAAGTTGACCGAGTTCTGCGATTTCAGAAACCTGTGCAATGGTCACATCCGCAGCCATCGCCATAATCGGTCCAAAGTTTCGTGCAGATTTACGATAGACCAGATTGCCCCAACGATCGCCTTGATAGGCTTTGATCAAGGCAAAATCAGCTTTGATCGGATACTCAAGCACATAGTCTTTTCCGTCGATCTGACGGGTTTCTTTTCCTTCGGCAAGCAATGTACCAAAACCTGTTGGTGTGAATACTGCCCCTAAACCCATTCCCGCTGCTTGAATACGACATGCCAAGTTTCCTTGAGGAACAAGTTCTAGTTCAATCTTGCCTGCATGATAGAGCTCATCAAATACCCATGAATCAGACTGGCGTGGGAATGAACAGATGATCTTACGTACAGCCCCTGATTTGAGGAGTTTTGCCAAACCATAATCGCCATTGCCTGCATTGTTGTTGACAATGACCAAATCTTTGACGCCAAGCTCCATCAATCCATCAATCAGCTCTGCGGGTTGTCCTGCGATTCCAAAGCCACCAATCATAATGGTTGAACCATCCTTAATTTGTGACAAAACCTCTGTCAATGAGCCGGCACGCTTATCAATCATTGGACAGCCTCAACTTTTTGTTTATTTAAAATAAAATCAAAATCTAATGTATAAAAAGGTTCATGTTGCTCTATACCATTGGGAGCAATACCATTTTCGTGTTTAAGCCAATTTGCAATTAAAGAAGTACGCACCCCAAAAACAGCATCAGAATCTAAATAATCTCCTTCAGCTTTAAATACATGAGTAACTAAACGTTCATAACCTGGAGCAGAAATCATAAAGTGTAAATGAGCTGGTCTCCATGGATGTCGATTTAATGCTTCCAGCATTTTGCCTACAGGACCATCGTGGGGAATTGGATATGCTTCAGGAACAATAGTCTGAAAATAATATTTTCCATCTCGATCTGCATGAAAAACAGCTCTACCTTGATATACGTCTAAATGTTGTTTTTGCACATCATAGAAACCTTCGTCATCTGCTTGCCAAACTTCAATCTCAGCATGCGGTATGATTTGACCATCAATCCCTCGAATAGTGCCATTTACAAACCAAGATGTTCCATTTATTCCCTCACTCATATTTGCACCTAATGATAGATGAGGAGCATCTTTGACATGAAAAGGACCGAATACAGTTGCTTCTGTACAACCTATTGGCTTTTTATGGTTCTGGGCAATAACTAAGGTCGATAAGCCGAGTGTGTCTGATAAAAGAATAAATTCTTGACGTGTTGGACTACAAATTTGCCCAACATCTGTTAAAAACTTTACACCAATCTCCCATTCTTCCTCAGTGAGCTGAACTTCTCTCGCAAAGGAATGAAGATGCTGCACTAAGGAGTGCATGACGTCTTTTAATCGCTCATTTTCAGCCAAAGAATTTCTTTCAATAACAGCTTGCGTGATTGTTCTTTCATCTAGATTTTTCATAATTTTCCATAAAATCAATCTTACTCCTATGAAACTCATGCTAAGCTGTTAATTATTGAAATAAAATATTGGTTAGGAAAATCTTTATTTCATTTAGGAAATAATAGGAAAGGATCATATGGACAGATTAACAAGCATGGAGTTATTTGTTGCTGTTGCAGAACTTGGTACACTCAACAAGGCAGCTGAAAAGTTAGATATATCGAATGCTGCTGCCACTAGACATATTAATTCATTAGAAAATAGATTGAATGTCAGACTGATTGAACGCAGTACGCGTCGATTATCATTGACAACGATTGGGACTGAATACTATAAAAAATGTAAAGACTTACTTTCTGAAATTGATCAAGCTGAATCGTCAATTACTTCCTCAGCAGTTGAACCTGAAGGAACCGTGACCATTACTTCATCTATTTCATTTGCGATTATGCATATCACACCTTTAATTCCGAAATTTAATAAACTCTATCCAAAAATCAAAATTAATTTGATCGGTGCAAATCGTTATCATGACATTATAGATAGCAATATAGATATTGCGATTAGAACTCGTGAGTTTGAACCTGACTCTAATTTAACCATTAGAAAACTGGCGACGACACATCGTATTTTGGCTGCTTCTTATGACTACATAAAGCGAAAAGGAAAGCCTAAAACCATTGAAGAACTTCAAAATCACGATATTTTACTGTATAGCCATGCGAATAATCCAAGGATCTTGAGTTTCAGCAAAGAACAGGAAACAAAAACCTTCGCTTTAAATCCAATTATGGAAACCAATGATGGGCAAATCGTCCGCTCTGCTGCATTAAATGGTGCTGGAATTTTGATCCAACCGCTCTACATTATTTATCAAGATATTGTTGAAGGCAGGCTGATTCCAATTCTCACAGATTGGCAACTCCCAGAACTTACCGTTAATATTGCATTTCAAAGTAGGCAATTTATGCCAATAAAGAATCGGCTTTTTATAGATTTTCTCATCGAGGATTTTAAAAATAAAGAATATGAACGTTATTGGGGCTCGATTCAATAACGCTCCTCTTTTTAAAGTTCAAGTCGATTGTTCTATCTCAAAAGTATTACAACAAATAAAACAGCACATCAAAATTCTATTATGAATCATATTTTAAAACTGTTTCATAAAGCACTGTGTAAGATAAATAACTTGCTTGATTCAGTTTCTATTCTAAATTAGTTTCTTTTGTATTTGATCAAAAAATTAAGTCATAAATAGACAAGAAGATAGTACCTCTTTCTTGTCTATTATTATGCTTTAATTAAAAACACTCACTTAGAAACTATAGATCGCAACGAGATTAAGACGATTATCAAGACCTTGTTTATTTTGGAAAGTTTCTCTTTTACCATAAACATATTCCATTCCAAAAGTAACTGGTCGAGTTGGGTTATACATCATATTTACCCAGCTTTGCCAAAGATTTTTATTAATCCGTCCTTCATTGGTAAAATTCTGACGATATCTTTGATTATCACTAAACGACATATAGCCATAGCCCCACGTACCACGCAACTTTGGACTATATTTGTAAGTAACCCCAAGGGCTAATGAATTAAATTCATTCTTTTCAACGATATCATTTGTCACAGGATTAATTGCAATTCCTGGATTAGTCCATGCGACAAAACTACTGTCACCATTAACATGGTAATAATCCATTTTCAGCTCTGTTTCAGGGTTGATCTGATATTTAGTACCCAATCCAATCCCCCAAGAAAAAGTCTCATCTGATGCCGTCCTCTTTTCAGTCGCTAGCGTTCTAATACTTATCAAACCTTTTCCATGATCAAACTTCTGATTCAATCGTAACGTTAAAGCTGGTAACCTTGTATAAGTTTGCGCATCTTTAGAGTCCTCCAAGGCACTCACTAATGCAGTCTGACTTCCTAAAGACCATGTATGGCGAAGCTGCATAAATCGGCGAACAGATCCACCGACATATCCCAAACCATCGATCGTTTCAGGCATAAAATCTGGCATTGCAAAGTTAGACCATGTTTGACCAATCAACCACTGATCATAGGTTAAATAAGCATGCCTTATTCTAAATTGATCAGCATTTATTCCACCTAAAAAATCAAACTCTAACTTACCTGCAACATGATTACTTTCAGATTTGATGTCCATGCCTAAACGACTGGCAGCCAAAGTTGATTTAAAAATGTCTGAACTTAAGGCACTACCTTTCAAAGGAACAGTGTTAATCTGATTATATAGTCTCGATGCATCTCCACCATCAGTTTGATAAGAAAAATCAGCTCTAACGGAACCATATAATTGAATATCAAAATCAGGTTTGTGTTTAACATTCAGATCATTTGATCGTATTTTTTCCGTAGTTCGGTTTTGAATTTGCTCAACAGAAGTTTCTAACTTTAAAATTTTCTGTTCAAGATGAGTTATATCACTAGCAAATGCTACATGCGTAGCGATTAGCAAACTTGAAAAGGCAATAGCTCTTCCGCCCAAGTTAATAGGATTCATACAATACTCCATTATTGTTAGATCAATTTGAATTAATTGTTTTTAGGTAAGTGACCGAATTTCCAAAAGATTAATACACCAATAAGTGCAATCGTAATTGGAACAGTAAAAGCAAAGAAAAGATTTGGAATGCTCCATTGTAAACGCATTAATTCTGCGCCAATAAGCGGTCCAAAAACAGAACCCAACCTTCCGATACCTAGAGCAAATCCTGCTCCAGTAGAACGAAATTCAGTTGGATAAAACACCGCACTTAATGCATTTAGTGCTACCTGTGCCCCTAAAATACAGAAACCCGCAGCGCCAATGACCATTAATACTAGTGAAAGATTTGTTGTGAGTTGACCAATAGAGCCTATAGCAATAATTGCCCCAACAAAGGTTACACTCAAAATTACCCCAAACCCTTTCCTATCAATGATCCAACCCAAAATCAGATTTCCAACCAATCCTCCTATCCAGAATACGGCGCCTGCCCAAACGGCTTGAGATTGATTATGACCAGCTTCAGTCATCAAAACAGGCAACCATGTTGCTAGAAAGAAATTCGCAAGCATATTCATAAAAATAATGACCCAAAGCATCACGGTACCAATGGCTAGATTATTTTTAAAAAGTTGAATGAGTGCCACACCATTTCTTTTCGTTTCATGGGTGATAAATTGCGTATCTTGACTGATAGCTTCTTTGTATCCAAGCTTAATCAGCCAGTCTACGATATATCCTTTTCTCTTACCCTTAACTGTTAAAAATAAAAGAGATTCAGGTAACTTGAAAAACATGAGAATAACGAGAGCTAGAGGGGCAATTGCACCAATCAAAAAAACACTTTGCCAACCAAATATAGGAATCACACTGGCTGAAATTATTCCTCCAATTACCCCTCCAAAAATGAAACCAGAAGAAATAATCATCATGGTTGTAATACGTATTTTTACTGGACTAAATTCGCCTGCTAAAGACACTGCATTTGGCACTATTGCCCCTAAACTTATGCCAGCTATGAATCGTACAATAATCAAATAGCGAATATTATCTGCCATTATTGTTGCAAACATACTGACTGAAAGCAGTAAAATTGCAGTAATAAGTATAGGTCTACGTCCAAATTTATCAGCTAAAGGTGCAAGAAAAATTGCACCTACAGCCATCCCTAATAAGCCTGCTCCAAACACAGTACCAAATGCTTCTTTCGCTATCCCCCATTCTTTAATCAATGCTGGAGCAACATATCCCATTGCTTGAACATCAAATCCATCAACAATCATACAAAGGGCACAAATCACCAAAGCCCATAAATGATGTCTACTGACTTTACTACGATCCAATACGTCTGATACGTTAATTATTTTCATTATAGCCTCCCTAGCAATTACAATAGGAGTTGTCATCGCTTAATATAGAGTTCGATTTCCACTCCACTCATTTTTAAAGCTCATCCTGATGCTTTAAAAATATAAGTATTTATAATCAATATCTTATTTCAGGTTAAATAGCTTTTTAGCATTCAGATAACCAATTTTTTTGCGATCATCAATTGAGATGGGTGCTTGATCAAACCAATTCGCGGCATGATCAATATTCTCAAATGGCCAATCGGTAGAAAATAAGATCTTATCTGAACCAATTTCTAACATTGCATCAATCAATGTTTGTGTTCTGAAATTACCTGAGGTTGTGATATAGAAGTTTTCATTAAAATATTCATGAATTTTTTTCTTTGCAGGATAGTTCGGTTCAACTTTCACCCAAGCATTTCGGTTATCAATACGCCACATCATATATGGCAAACCTTCGCCCATGTGCCCCAAAATAATTTTCAGTTTTGAATGTTCATCAAATAAACCCGACCCCATTAATCGCAATGCGTGTACAGCTGTTTCTTGTGCAAATGCCCATGTTGGTCCCATTAGCCATGAATGTCCTTGATAAATACGGCTGTCCTCTGGCAATGGATTACGGGGATGTAAATAGAACGGTATATCAAGCTCTTCAACTTTTGCCCAAAACATTCGATATTGAGGTAAATCGTAATATAATATTTCTTGGGTATTTTCACTTTGACTAAAACCATTGACTAATACACCAACAAAACCCAACTCCTTAATACAACGTTCTAACTCAATTACTGCAGCTTCAGGATCTTGCATAGGTAAAGTTGCAAAACCTTTAAAACGTTCAGGTCGTTTCGCACACTCTTCAGCTAAATAATCATTCGCCCTTTTTGCAACTTTTATTGCTTCAGCATGATTTGGTATAGCTTGAACAGCTGGCGCATTGAGTGACAAGATCATTTGCTCGATCCCATGGTTGTCCATAAGTTCTAAACGCGTATCGTGAATATCCAATAATCGCGCTTTCAATTCGATCCAATAATTATCTGGAACAAAACCTGCTGAATCCATGACAGTTTCTGGAATTGCAAAGTGTTCTTCTAAAGCTATTTTACCGTTCATATAAACATTCCTTGTGTTTTTGGATGATAAAAATTAAAACTGCCCTTTGGGTTCTAGACCAAGCATTTGTTGACCAATCATTGTTCCAACAGCATCCCAATTCATACTTATATGACGTGCTACAGCATTGGTATCACGCCAAGCGCGCTGGACAGGGTTATCTAAGTTAAGACCCAGCCCGCCTGTAGAAGCATTTAATGCTTCTACAGCGCGTAATGCTAAAAGAACAGAAAACCCTTGACCACGTCGACTGATTAGACGGTCATCAATTGAAAGTATTTTTTTTGAGGCTGCTAAGCTTTCCGCTTTTATTACATCTCGAAGTAAAATTTCGCGTGCCGCATCTATACTTGAAACCGCTTCTGCAACACGCAATTGAATCGTTGGAAATTCTGCCATTTTATTATTATGACCAGCGACAGCGCCGCGGGTCACACGTGCTGAAACTGTGTCTAAATAGCTTTCTAATGCCCCCTGTGCAGCTCCTACACCAACGGATGCCAAACAAGACGGCACTCCCATTAATAAAGGTATTTTAAATACCCCCCCTGAATATTGTTGTGAACCAGGAGTTTGACCACTGACAGCATCTTTAAACTTTAAAATACGATGTTTGGGTATCTCTACATTTTTTAAGACTAAAGTTTTTGATCCAGTTCCTGCTAACCCAATAACATTCCATGTATCTTCAATCTCATATTGTGTTGCTGGAACCAACAAAAAGGCAGGCGTAAATCCTTCACCTTCGGGTACAAATGCAGCACATAACGACCATTGTGCATGATCACACCCGCTGGCAAACGACCATTTTCCATTCAATATATAGGTGTCACTTGTTTCTGTAGCATGAGTTACTGGTGCATATGAGCCGCAAATCAGAGCCTGAGAATTTTCAAGCCATACATCATCCTGAGCTTGTTTGGGAAACATTGCTAAAAGCCATTGGTGTGCGGAAAGTAAACCCGCAACCCATGCTGTAGAGGCACAACTGGCTGCAAGCTCAATATTGGCATCAACCAATTCAAAAAAACTAAGTTCATCTCCTCCATATCGCTTAGGTTTCACAGCATCAAAATAGCCAATTTCAAATAATAATTGCATATTCTCAGATGGAACTTTACGTTGATTTTCAGTGTGTAAAGCACATTCTTTAAATGTATTTTTGAGTTTTTTCACCTTTTCTTTTAGGCTAATGTTTTTAAGATCAAGCTTTGTATTCATAGATTCATCCTTGGTGTAATTATTCAATTGATCTTTGGACTAGTAATGCAGTACTGAGTATTTTCGTATAGCAAAGGAATATGATCTTCCTTAACATCAGCTTCAATTACTCTGCCAATAAATAAAGTATGTGTGCCGTAAGGAATTGCGGCTACGCGTTTACAGACTACTTTTGCCAAAGCATTTTCAAGTGCTAATACACCACTCGAATGGCGTTCCCAACAGCCAATTTTGAAGCGTTCTTTGGGGATGACTTGTCCTGAAAAAGCATTTGAAATTTCCTGTTGTTCGGCGCTCAACACATTGACTGAAAATGTAGGTTGATTCAGCAAAATTTCATGTAAAAAGGTCTTATTATTTATACAAACCACCAAAGATGGAGGCTCCATTGAAACAGACATTACCGCTGTTGCTGTCATTCCATGATCCACACCATCTTTATTGCTCACGATGATATTCACTGCTGACGGAAATCTACGCATAACTGCGCGAAAATGTGTGCCAATATTATCCATAATTAGCTCATTCATTGAATTTTCCTTTTTCAACATCTATTGCAATTAAAATATTTGCATAAACAAATGTTGTCAATGCAATATAAATTACAATATTGAAATTCAGAATTTCAAAAATAATAAAATTATATAAAATAAAGACTTAAAACTTATAAATCATTATAATATTTGGACATACAAATGTTTTATTTAAAACATTTGTATGGTGTATGATAGAAATAAAGAAAAGAATTGAATGAAATTTATGAACTATAGATTTACCACTTCATTACCCTACTTGCTAAATCGTGTCGGTGTTCGTATGGGAGAAATTTTTTCAGAAAGACTGCTTGAATATAAGGTGACTTTACCGATGTATCGGGTCATGGCAGTTTTAAGACAAGAAGGCAAACAAAGTCTTGGCGATTTAAGTAATATGGTGACTGTAGAACTTTCCACCCTATCTAGATTGATCAAATCAATGAAAAATAGAGGTTTAGTTTCTAGTATCCGATTAGAAGAAAACGCTCGTATGGTACATATTGATCTAACAGAACAAGGTCACTTGCTGATTGAGAAACTTATGCCTGTTGCTGCTGAATTTGAATCTGTAGGTACAGCATCTTTTAATGATGACCAGATTGAATGGCTTAAAAATGCACTCATTCAAATGGGGGAAAATTTTGAAGAATTGCATTTTAAATAGCCAACATCAAAGTATAGCTCCCCCCTTTTGATCTAGATGCTGAATCATTTTATTCTCAATAAAATTAAAATGGGAGCATGGCTCTCATTTTATATATGGAAATTTACCGCAAGCAATGCCAATAGCGCTGGGATTGCTTGTATATAAATAATTTTTTTACTGGCAGTCAGTCCACCATAAATACCTGCTACCAATACACAAGCGAGAAAGAAATTCGCCAACGCAGTTGCATAGATTTCAGGTGCACATAAAGACCAAAATAAACCAGCAGCAAGAAAACCATTATACAGACCTTGATTTTGCGCCAACACCTTAGTCAATTGTGCTTTTTCCAGCGTGTTCCCAAATGCTTTTAAACCATAAGACTTATCCCATAAAAACATTTCTAACACGAGAATATACACATGCAACAGTGCAATCAAACCGACTAAAATTTGTCCAACCATGTTTTTTTCCTTATTTTTAAATATGGTGATAGATCAGCACTACTGCCGATCTATGTCAGATACGTTTATGGCTTTAAGAGTACTTTACCTTGACGCGCGCCTTGAGTGGCTTTCGCTGCAGCTTGTTTAATTTGATCAAAACTGAATATGCCTTCAACTGGGAGTACTAATTTTTTCTGAGCGGCAAGCGTCAATAATTCAACAATCAAAGCTTTTTTACGTTCTTTAGACAACTGCTTATTCACTACACTTGCCCAAAAACCTTTCACTACAGCCTGTTTAAAAATCAAATCACCAGAAGAGATCTGCATCAGCTCCCCAGTCATACTTCCGAAAGAAACCAAGACACTATTTTCACTGAGTAGAGCCAACATTTCACCACTGGCTTTACCACCAATTGAATCTACCCCAGCCATCAAAGGCTGATCTGCATGGATTGCTTTGACTTGTTGTTTCCAATCTGCCTGATCTGTAGCAACAACGTTTTCAATACCCAAAGCATTCATTTCTGCAATAGCTTCACTACGGCGAACCAAGTGAATGACTTTTTGACCACGAGCCTGTGCAATCATGGCAACTGTTTTGCCTACAGCACCATTGGCAGTATTTTGAATCAACCAATGATCTTTTTGAAGATCTATAAAATCTAGCAGCATCAATGCGCTGATCGGCATACCAATCAATTGAGCCGCTGTTTCATCGTCAATTGTATCTACTAATGGAACCACACCATGTGCGGGTGCAATAAAATACTCCGCCCAACTGCCATGTACAGCTGCAACAGCAACACGTTGTCCCAGCGATACTTGCTCTACACCCTCCCCCAAAGCATCAATGACGCCAACCCCTTCACTTCCTCCAATTGCTGGAAGTGTAGGCTTGTAGCCATAATTACCTCTTACCGTCCATACATCATGATTATGGATGGGTGATAAAATCATTTTAATACGAACTTCACCTGCTTTCGGTTCAGGTTTAGGCATTTCCGCTGACTCTAATACATCAACTGGTTCGCCAAAATTACGATGGATAATACTTTGCATTTGTTCAATCCTTTAATGGTTTTAGTAATTGCTGTGTTGTTTCCAATGCAAGATAAAGCGGTTGTTTATCTTGTGCGAGTCTTGCCAATAAGGCTGCACCCAACCAGAGCTGATACATGGTTTGTGCCATTTTTTCAGGTTCAATATCTATTGGAATTGAACCATCTTGTTGCCCTTCACGAAGTAAATTCGTAATACGTTGTGTCAGCTTACTTACACCAAAATTTAAAATTTGACGCATATCCTCAGATAAATCTGAGACCTCAGCTGCAAGTTTTACAATTAAACAGTTTTCAGCCCAACCACCATCATCATGGCTTGGGTCATCAATCCATGCTTGCCAAAGTGCCACTAAACGCGCATATGCATTGCCCTGTTCTATCTGCATAAGCTCATCTATTTTGACTTTATAATTAGCGAGATATTGCTTTAAAAGCTCGCATCCAAATGCCTCTTTGGAGGCAAAATAATGATAAAACGATCCTTTCGGAACGTCACAAGTCTTTAAAATTTCCTGTAAGCCCACTCCAACAAAACCCTTATGTAACACTAATTTATAACTGGTGTTGAGAATATATTGTCGAGTTGCTTCACTTTTATCTGATCTTTTCATGACTACACTATAACCAGTAATAGACCAGTCGTCTAGTGGATTTATTTGTGGTGTAGTATTGCAATTTTTAATCGGTACAAATAGTTAATTCATAACTAATTACATGATATTTATTTAATTTTTAGTTTTAAACTGACAAATTCACTTTCCTCTTCTGCTGGTCAGTATTACTTCTATACATTTTAGACTGTTTTTTAAACATTAAATTTATTACACAATGACAGCATTTTTTATACACTTTATTCATGATTAGCCAACACATAAACTCAACAAAAAACCTAAAATTATAATCAATTGATATTTATTAATTTTCTAAGCATCCAGTGATCTGGATGTGTTTATGAACGATGTTTTAATCGTACCTCTCCATATTTTATCTTTTGATTATGTTTTTTTAGTGAAAACTGTAAAACAGAGTCATAAATCAGGATTAAGCATATATGTATAAAAGAAAAATCAAACCCCTAGAAATCGATGATGTCGAGATTATTGATTATGATAAGACAAAAAAAGCCATTAAAGCAGCAGCTTTAGGAAATGCGATTGAATGGTTTGATTTTGGTGTTTATGGATATGTGGCTTATGTATTAGGTAAGGTTTTTTTTCCTAATTCTTCACCCAGTATACAAATGATCGCTGCTTTAGCGACCTTTTCAATTCCCTTTATATTTCGCCCTTTGGGTGGATTGTTCTTTGGTTTTTTAGGGGATAAATATGGTCGTCAAAAAATTCTGGCAATTACCATTATTATCATGTCGGTCAGTACTTTTGGTATTGGATTAATTCCATCATATGAGAGTATTGGAATTTGGGCACCGATCTTATTACTGATAGTAAAAATTGCACAAGGCTTTTCAGTTGGTGGAGAATATGCGGGTGCAGCAATCTTTGTTGCCGAATATTCACCTGACCGAAAACGTGGCTTTATGGGTAGTTGGCTTGATTTTGGGTCTATTTTAGGTTTTGTCGTTGGGGCTGGTGTAGTCTCAATGATCAGTTTTGCCGTAGGTGAAGCAGCCTTTGTCGATTGGGGCTGGCGAATTCCCTTCTACTTAGCACTTCCTTTAGGATTGATTGGCTTATATCTACGTCACTCCTTAGATGAAACACCGACCTTTCAAGCACATTCCGAAGCGCAATCACAGCTCAAGAAACCACAAAAAGTCGGTTTTAAACAAATTTTACGAGATCACCAACGTAGTTTATTGGTCTGTGTGGGATTAGTGCTGTGTACCAACGTCACTTACTACATGCTCTTGACCTATTTACCGAGTTATTTTTCACACAACTTAGGCTACTCTGAGAATCATGGTGTTCTGATTATTATCGCAGTCATGGTTGGGATGCTGTTTGTACAACCCTTTGTTGGTATGCTCAGTGATAAAATAGGTCGTCGCCCCTTTGTTTTCGCAGGCAGTATTGCACTGATTGTCTTGTCATACCCTGCCTTCTTATTGCTCGCAACCAACAATGTTTATTTGATCTTCTTAGGTCTGTTGATGTTGGCACTTTCATTGAATATGCTGATTGGTATCATGGCTTCAACCCTGCCTGCACTTTTCCCGACAGAGATTCGTTATAGCGCACTTGCAATTGCTTTTAATATTTCGGTGGTCATTGCCGGTTTAACGCCAACGATTACAGCGACCTTGGTGGAAACTACACAGAATATTATGATCCCAGCTTATTATCTTGTGGTTTGCGGTTGTTTTGGTGTGATTACTGCAATTTATCTTAAAGAAACTGCAAACTTACCACTAAAAGGTGCAAAACCAATGGCTGTGGATATGGAAGAGGCTGAAGAACTGTTGGAACAGTATCATGACAATATCGAGCAAAAAATCGAAAAAATTGATGAAAAAATCGAGGAGTTACAAGAAAAGCGTGATCATCTTGCAAAACAACATCCTGATATAGATTAGTTTAGGAATTAATTTGTAACGCAAAACACTTTCGTAGAGTGGCACATAAGATACTCAATGAACAAATGAAACTGTCTATTCAAATATTTTAAAGTAGCCAGTTTCATAGTACATTCAATTTTCTCAACGTCATTTTTTTGAAATATTATTACATCCTAATTTGCAAAATCATCACGCTGAATATATCGACTTGGGCTCATTCCCAAAACACGATGAAACATAGTGCTAAATGCAGCAGGATTTTTAAAACCAAAATCATAAGCAATCTGTTGAATTGAATGCTGTCGAATCAGCCTTTCTAAGCTTAACAATACGCACGCATGTTGTCGCCATTTAGAAAAGGACATCCCCGTTTCAGTTTTGAATAGTCGACTAAAATGACGTTCACTGACACAAAGTTGTGCAGCAAAGTCTTCAGGAGAAAAGTGGATATTCGGGCGCTGAATAAATGCTCTACAAATCTTCAGCATCGCTGGGTTTTCAGGTAAGGCTAAATGTAAATCGATCACCTCAGACAATTCAAGCTCACTTAAAATCAAATCAAAAATCAATTCATCACGTTTGCAGAAAGGTGGATTAAGTTGGGGCGCTTTTAAAAGTAGCTGTCTCAGTAGAGGAGAAATTGCCAAGACTTCACATTGTGTTGAAGGACGAGGTAAATATTCAGGACGTATATAGATACTACATGTTTTCACATTAAACAAAGTCAGCTGATGTGGAACTTCTGGGGGAATCCATACTGCTCTTTCAGGCGGAATAATCCAATTGCCTTGAGGTGTTTCAACATGCATCACACCTTCTGCGCCATACAGCAGTTGGGCACGTTGATGACTATGTTGTGCAAGTCTATAAAATTCAGCATATTGGGTTTCAATGGCAATGATTTTATGCTCTAGATGCTCAATACTATGAATAGAAATTTGCTTCATACACATGTCTGAATTAAGTAATTGAAAGCTGAATATAACAAACTTGCCTATTTTATAAAGCTCTAAAATCTGAATTATTTTTTAAGATTCTGATTATGGAACTCTATTTTATTCTACTGGGTGCAGGCATTCTTAGCGGTATACTTACCATTTTATTTGGTTTTGCAGGCGGTTTCGTCGTCGTTCCATTGGTCTATTCCACCATTCGCGTGCATGAAGTATCTGGTTCATTGGCGTATACGATGGCGTTCAAGAGTGCTGTTGCAACTTCCTTACTATTGATGATCATCAACTCTGGGCTTGCCTCATATCAACAGTTCAAACGAGGCAATATACAGCGAAAATATCTTTTCCCGATTGCCTATTGGATAGGGATAGGTGCAGTAATCGGGACTTTTTTATCGCTCTATATATCACCTATTTATTTAAAATGGGCATTTGTAGTCTATTTATCAATGACAATTCTGGACTGTCTCTCACGACAACTCAAATCACAGCAATTTCAGCAAATTTCTACACGTGTCTTAAACGCCAAAGAACAGCGTCTGGGTGGCATATTCATAGGTGGTATTGCAGCTGCACTCGGTGTTGGCGGAAGTGTGATGACCGTTCCTTTATTTCGCCGTTGTGGCTTAGATATGTCTAGCGCTGTCGCTCTGGCTAATCCTCTCAGTATGCCTGTTGCACTTGCGGGTTGCTTAACCTTAATTATAACTCAATGGATACAACCACCTCACTTAGGGATACATTTTTGGGGATATTTCTATTATCCAGCATTAATATGTTTAATCCTTGGAGGTTTTATAGGGATGAAACTCACCCTTGGTTTGTCAAGTAAATTATCCAATACAGCCCATGAACGCGGTTATATTGTCTTGTTAACTTTGGTCCTATTCAGTATTTTACTGACTTAATGAGATAAGTTTGTCTGCTCGTTCTTAAATCAAAATCCGCATTTTCAACTGATAAGATCCTGAATAAATTAGGATCTTCATCAACTTAAGAGTAATCACACTTAAACGATGCTATAAAAAACAATAGACCTCTTGCGAAAGTAGGTTTTTGGGCATTTAGCTATATGCAATACCTTATATAGTCAAACCGCCTGATTATTCATACAAGGGATTTGGATGATTCATTTATTTTGTACTTTTGAATCATAAACAGTCTTGCTATCACGAGGCGACATGGATGTCGCCATGTTGAGCGGGGGTATGAGGATGTACCCCTCGCTCAACGGAAGATTTTTGTTACTTTTCATCTCTGAAAAGTAGAGTATCGCCTACGCAAAACAATTTAAACTTTAGAGCTAAAGCGTGGCAATGCAAGCTTTATATCATCAAACAATATATTGATCGCTTTAATTTTATTGATCAAGAGAAATGATATTCTACTGTATGAATTTTTCAACAGATTGACTATATAACAAAGATCACAGCTGCTCAAATTTTGACTAACGCAAGAGCTCTAATAAGTAGCATTCTACTCCATAGACAATGGCGCAAATAATGGAATAGACATTGATAATATTGATAATTCAGTCATTCAAAAAATCAGCAATATCATTATGATAATAGAAAATTTCACCACTATCCCCTGTTTCCACACAACTAAAATGGCATTATTTCAATGAATAAAGAGCAAACTTCAGCTTGAAAAGTTAAAATAAATTAATTAACCTACCTAACGTTAGGTAATTTCACAGATCAATCATTATGAATCCAAATATACGCCATCAAAAAATTGGTTTTGCTCTTATTGTGCTGCTTGCGATGCTGACTGCACTAGATGCGTTAGCGATCGATATTTATTTACCTGCATTTCCTGAAATTGCCAAAAGTCTCAGTGTCAATCTGAATGAAATGCAGCAAACTTTATCCATATTTTTAGTTGGTTTAGCCATTGGTCAAGGTATTTATGGTCCCTTATTAGAGCGTTTTGGACGCAAATTACCTTTAATCATTGGCGTATTGATCTTTATCATCGGTTCATTGATTGCAAGTTTTGCAAGCTCATTGGAACTTTTGTTGACGGCTCGTTTTTTACAAGCGCTAGGTGCTGCAGCAGGTTTGGTTACACCACGTGCGATTATCAGCGATCTTTGTAATGAACAGGAAGCCGCAAAGAATTTTTCAATTTTAATGCAAGTCATGATGGTGGCACCTATCGTTGCACCCATTGTCGGCAGCTATTTAATTCAGCATAACTCATGGCAGATCATATTTTATACTTTAGCCGGTCTAGGCACGATTCTACTGCTTTGGAGTATCCGATCATTGCCTGAAACTTGCGCTCCTGAAAAAAGACAAGCATTGGATTTTAAAAATATATTCAACAGTTATCGTTCGATCTGCAGCAATCACGCTTATCTATACTTTACCCTTGCAAGTGGCTTTTTATTTGGCGGATTCTTCTTTTATATTAGCAACTCTCCCTATATTTTTATTCAGCATTATCAGCTCAATAGCAGTCACTTTAGCTATCTTTTCGCATTTAACGCCTTCTGCTTTATCGTTACAGGGCAAATTTCAATTTGGCTGCTGAATCAGTTTTGGTCTGCTTATAAAATATTAAAATTGGGTTTGAGTATTTTTTCAATTGCCAGTATAGGGTTATGCCTCAGTAGCTTGTTTGGACAGCCGACATTAATAGAATATATTTTGACCTTAGGCTTAGCGATTTGGTCAACAGGCTTCTTATTTGGAAATTTGACCGCTTTGGCAATGCAACAAGCAGAGCGCCATTTAACAGGAGTCGCATCGTCATTTATGGGATTAATACAATATGCCTTAGGGGCAATGATTGGATTCCTTGCCAGTCTGATGCCTGAGCACATTTCAGTTTTACCTATTACACTCCTGCTCTGCGGTTTGTTGATGTTCGCACTTAGCATTTATGCAAACAAAATGAGTAAATATGAAAAAACCACTTGATTGAACTATTGAAAAACACTCGTTTATTTACAGGTGTTTTTCAATACATCCAATACATTGAGTATTGCGGTTAAACGAAGTTGGTATTTTTGTTTACCACCATAAATTAATTCACTCTGTAAGGCATCCACAAAACTCATATACATTCGAGCCAAAGTCACATGATCTAACTGATTTTCAGGTAGATCTTTCAGAGCCTGCATAAAAATTTGCTCTAAATGTTCCATAAATAAGTGCATGGGTTCGATTACCTCAGCATAAATATGTTTTGGTGGATTCAGCAAAGCATTGACCCAAAATTGCACATCAAATGATTGATCAAATCGCTGATCAATACTACTCAAATACAGATTGAATTGTTGAAATACTTCCTCGCCACCGATCAATATTTGTTTTGCATAATTCAGTTCATGCTCAACCATGATGGGAATTAAACTTAAATACAAATCATCTTTATTTTTAAAATGCGCATAAATTGATGGCTTTTTTATACCGACATCCGTTGCAATTTCGTTCATCGAAGTTGCACTAAACCCTTGCTTTGCAAAACGTTCCAAGGCAGCTTTTTGAATTTTGATAGCAGTCACGAAAACAAAAACCTTTATTGCAAATCGTTGAATGATAGCATGTAAAGCAAATGCAACCCAAGCCTACCCATTGATGCAGTCAAATGACAAAAGTTTATATAATTTTAAAAAATAAAATCAATTCAAATGGTTATATTCTTATTATATCTCGGTGTGATATTGGTCTTTTGATGAGTTATTTAGCCGATATCAAATCAAAATTAAGTTTAAAGATGATTTAACCTCATTTTGTAAATTGGCATAAAAACTTGCAGGTAAAAATAGTGCCCGTCTTTCCGGGCTGCCAACTTTTTTTCGCGAAAGGATAGATGAGAATCTATCGCAACTACGATATTAATAAAATTTAACTTTGATTTCAACATTTCTTCATAACTAAAATTTATAAAAATAATGATCTTGAGCACGAGACTTTATGAAATTCATATCTATGTATAATCCGTTATTTATACTCAGTGCGTCGATGATGAGTCTATTGTATCAATATGATTTTATCGTACTTATTTGTTTAAACATCATGTCCATAAAATGAGTGTTTTAGGTTAACTTTTTGAGTTGGTAGGAATGGGGGGCATACGGTTAACTCGACAATCAGTTGACTGGCAAATTAGATTAAAGCGTTTGAGGAACAATTCCCCTTCTGCAATCTTATAGAACACTATGCATTGATTTGCTGATCCACCCAATCCAAAAATTTATTCTTATGATCAATCTCAGGCGCATTGATAATATTGATCATTTTTTTATTTCCAAATTGACCAACAACTTTATCAGGAATTTCGAAAATAAAATCATCATCTACACCTTGATTAAGCACTTTGAAATATTCAACAACTTTTTCAAAATTAGTCTTACTTTTGAAATCAGGTGTAAGCAACAGAAAGTTATAAATCTGTTCTAAAACATATGAATAGTTGATATTTTTCATAATTGATCCAATGTTTAATATTCAATGCATTCGATAATTTTTTAGCATTCCCACCAATCGTCAATAGAGCCAGCAAGACTCTATTGAAATTGAAGAAAGCACTTACATTTTTCCTCTAGAAATAAAACCAATAATGGTCAGTATGACCGCTACAACTAAAAGAATAACTGCAAAGTCTTTAGAAAGCCCAGCTACACCGCCAAATCCAAGTAAACTTGCCACAAGTGCAATGACTGCAAAAATGATTGCCCAACGAAACATATGTATTACTCCATAAATTAATCTTTTACTTTCACATTAATATTTAAAGAACTTGATACCAATACATGTTTATATCGGCATTTAACTCTTCAATACTTTTATATAAAAAATAATTTTCAAAGAATCATTTTTTATATAACTTATTAAAACTAAAAATGTGATCAATCTCTGCATTCTTCAATTTAGGCATGACAAATTTAATTGAAAATAATACAGCACATGAAATGAATAGCATGACTAATACATCAATCGAATAACTAATCATGAATAACAGGGTATAAAACCCAAAAAAGAAAGATAAGCTTAAAAATATTTTTTGAAAATAAATAGTAATAAACGCGCCATAAAGTAGCGCTGCTGTAAATAAATTTACATACTTGTTCATTCCCAATCTATCAAAAATAATAATAAGCAAGGAAATAGCGAATATTGAGACAACAAAAATAAATAAATTTTTTAAAATTAACATTTCATTCCCTCATATTTTATAGCTTAGAAAAACCCCTCCTCCTTAGTAAACCGGCTAAGGAGGAGGGCTACCCCAATACACAACAATTTTTATTATGTTCATTAATTTAATAAATGCTTTTTAATTTAAGTGTTAGCGACAAACAACTTAAATAATTATTCAGCTTTATAATAATGAACACTTGTGGTGTATGTAGGCAGTATAAATAAATGAAAAACAGGCGGTATAATCCATAGCTTACATGATTGTGAGAAATATCTTACATTTGTATATTTTTTAATCAATTTATTTTAATAAAAATTAAAATTTTACTTTTATTTTCAAAATCTTATTTTTAACAAAATAAATATTCAACGATTTAACTTAACAAATCACTCAAACAGCAATAAAAAAACGTTACATTTCATATTTTTTAATAAATTCTTCCAATATGTTCGCTTTCAATTTAGAAACCCTGTATGGTAATCATCAGTACTAATCTTCCTATGTGAGAACATAAAGCTTATTAATAAAATTAAAGCGTTAGCACCGAGTTCGGAGTAAATTTTATGATGGAAGACTATCAATGGAATTTGTGAGAGTTTTATATGCAAGTAAAGCTACGAGTATTCATCCTGATATCAAAAATGATCTCATAGAGATTTTGAATTCAGCTGTGGATTTTAATTCTCGTAATGAAATTACAGGCGTTCTTTACTATGGGCATGGATATTTTGTTCAATGTTTAGAAGGACGTAAAAGTAAAGTAGATGATCTTTTTTACAATCAAATTTTGAAAGACCAACGTCATCAAAATTGTGAAATTTTATACTATGAAAAATGTGACATTGGATTATTTAAACATTGGAATATGAAATTTGCTCCAGTCAACAAAAGGCTTGGAGACTTTTTTATAGAAAATCACCGGGATGATTTTAATCCCTTTCTTCTCTCAAGCGAGACGATTCCTTCTTTTATTGATCTTTTAGCTGGAGAGTATGATGTTGAACCTTATAACTTTGATGTCAATGAGTGATCCAATGTTTTCTTCTCAAAATGACTTAAGAAAACGCATATGTTAATTCGATTGTGTTATGCGAGTTCTCGCAATCAATTGACTTCTGATTTACTTGAAGATCTGAATAATATCTTAAACACTGCTAGGGAGTTTAATAGCAACAATCAAATTTTTGGTGTTTTATATTATGCCAATAATTACTTCTTTCAGTGTCTTGAAGGTGATAAAGCGATCGTTCAAACGTTATTTCAGCAGATAAAGAATGACCTTAGACATCACGATATTGTTGAGTTCAAAATCATGCAAATTGACAAAATTTACTTTAAGAACTGGTCAATGAAGTATGTTCAGAAGTGTTCAAAAATTGATATATTTTTCAATCAAATGGGATATGAGTTATTCACGCCAACTGCGCTCAATGAAGATAATTTAGATATATTCTTAAAAGAACTTCTGAGCGAAAAGCAAACTCGTATGCGTAAAAAGGTGGGGCTAAATCAACGTGGCGTATCAACTTTTCTATAAACTTAGATTAGACGAACGTTCGTTCGTCTAATCTACCAAGCATTTAAAGCTTCACAGATTGGCTGCTACCCAGTTGCTCAGTTTCACCAGTGATAGAAGCTTTAGCGAGTTTGAATAAGGTCACCAACTTCCCATTACCTTTCCAATATTGCGCCCCATTACAAACGACACGAATCAATTGGATATTGGGATCATTTTTCCCTTGCTCAAAAAATGCTTCATAGGCTGGTGACCATAATTGCTCAAGAATCTCTGGATCATGCACACACGCTGCAATAGCGTTAATTGATATGTAATCATTATTTGAAATATGACTATACCCGAGATTAACCTGCTGACGAGTTGCTATATTTTTAACTAATTCTGAGTTTTTAGCGCCAATAAACCACACGACACCATTAAAATCAGTGTTTTGTGTGGTCATAGGCACTGAATGTAAATGCCCTTCTTCAGTGATAAATGTGACCATCACAAATCGAATATCTTTTATTAATGCATTAATCTGTTCATAATCTTGATTTAAATTTTCCACGTTGATATTCCCTTTATAAACTTGAATCTTAAATATCTACCAACCCGCAAAACAAAACAGTTCCTTTATGTTTATTAAATGTTTAATCATGATAGTTAAAGATCATGATTTATGAATAATTTATCTTTTTGTTATTATTAATACTCACAACTTTAAAAATATTTTTTTTATATCTAATATATTGACCTATTTCTGCATGATCCAATTCATTCCATAAATCAAAATAAAAAAATTCAGATGTATCCGAATAAATCCAAAACCACATGAATGATTCATTTTTATGAATGGGATTATAAATAGTGTCCTTAACCTTAACAAGTTTGTGTAACTGAAATTTCTCATCTTGAAGTACAATTTCATAAATACACAATGGCATATTCTCTAAATTTAAAATAATTCAAACTATAACCTAAATCAGATTCAGCTTAATATTTTTATTTATTAAAATTATGTAATTTATTTTTTCAATTAATATTTTTTATTTTATTTTTTAATATTTATCTTTCATAAATCTTAAAATGATCATGTTCATCGAATTAAAGAGGTATTGAAAGTTGTGCCGCCAATAGGATAAAGGTCGGAACTTATGTTGATTTATAGTATTAAAAAGGAGTTATAAAAGAAGCCGAATATGTAAGTTTAGTTTAAAAACTCTGATTACTCAGTAGCTTTGACAAAATAGCTAAAGCATCACAGATTAAGATCACACAGCGATTAAAAAAACCATAACAATCATATATATTTAAAAAACTGAGTACCCGATCTTGGTAAAAGTAAGACAAAGCACTCAGTTTATTTCTAAATCGTTCAAAATCAAAAAATTATTCAAGCTCGTTTAATATAGCTTGATTAAAAGCAGGGATATCATCGGGATTACGTGAAGTGATCAAAACCCATCCATGAGTGTTACAACGATGTACTTGCTCGTCAATCCAGTTTGCTCCTGCATTCTCTAAATCTAAACGTATACTTTTATATGAAGTTAAATTTTTGTCTCTAATTCGCTCAGCATTAATGAAAGCCCAAGGACCATGACATATAGCCGCAATGGTTTTTTTATTGTCTGTGAATAATTGGATAATTTTTAGTGCATTTTCATCAATTCTTAATTGATCTGCATTCACCGTTCCGCCTGGAATGACCAGTAGATCGTAGTCATTTGGATCTAATTTTTCTAAAGTTGCATTTGGTGAATAGGATGCAGATTTTTCATCATCATGAAGAACGGTCTGTACATCTTTTAATTCAACTGCGGCATGAATGCACTCAATTCCTTTACTTGTTAAAAAGTCTAATGGCTTTTTGAGTTCATCATGCTCTACACCAGAGTTTGAAGTGATAAATAATACTTTTTTTGACATTTCTTACTCCACCAATATGTATGTATGTTTTTAAGCTAACAAAAAATTGGCTTTCGGATGTACTTGTTTAAACACCTTCTTGTTAATTGTTGAAATGCATTGTTGTAAGATTTGTTATATCTGTTGATTTAATTTAGACCTTTTTACACAAATCCAAAACGACAGTACACTCAAGTCTGATGGATGTATTCAATCTTAAAAGTTCATTTACCCTTTTTTAAAAGAGAGTTTTGCGCGCTTTGATGCTGAAGATTTTTTTTAAATTTTTATAAAATAATCAACCATATAGCTTACTTGATTACGTTTTATGAATATTAAAATATTGTACGCCTTCAAGCTATTCCAAATGCCTTATGGCTGTAAAAAAGTTTTCACCCACAATTGATCTGTCGAATTGAGTGAATATTGTGTCCTTAAATGTAGACGTGTTTCTTTAAACTCTAAAAATTCGATCTGTATGGGTTTTATGATAAATCCACCCCATGTCTCAGGACGAAACAGATTATGACGATCATATTTACTTTTTTCATCAAGAAATTTTTGTTGCATGGCTTCGAGTGTTCAATTTCTTGGCTTTGATCAAAAATATAAGACACCACTTGAGCGTCATGAACCCGTTTTTCCCAATAGGAATCTGCAAGTTGAGAATCAATTAGCGAACAGAATCCCTGTATTCTGATTTGATGTGCCACATGCTCCCACCAAATCGTTAGACTGACTTTGGGATTATTCAAAATCTCTTTTGCTTTATTTGACTTCAATTCTGTACAAAATATTAGGGTCTGTGGACAATTCGTCTATGTTTGCGACTAGGTGTATTTTTTAGGCGATTCTAGGCGCGAAATACGAAATTTAGTCATTCTAAATGAGTAGTTCGTAACGACGAAGCGACAAAAAACACGCTAGTCCCGAAGGGTTGTGGCTAAAATTATCTCAGGCTACGTTATGAAACTTAAAAATAGTCTCGCTATTCTCTTCGTTTCCTTGCGGAGTATACTCCTCATACCTGCTCAATTTTAACCTACAACGCAAGCCATTTATGAAATGTCCACAGACCCTAACCCTTCTTGATTAATTTCTTTTAAGTCTACGAATCGAGAGTGAGGAAAACCCTGATCATCAATGGTCGAAACACAAATCGCATTTCAATGTGGTAGAACACCACTTTGCTTTGCTTTTGACCAAAGATCTTGGAGATGTCTAAGCGGATGATTCATTGCTTTTATCCTAAGTTACGCTCTAACACTTGTCCTGACCACCCTTCATCATTAAAACTCAATGTAGATTGATAACCACAGGATTGATAAAACTTGACTAAATTTCCATTACCGCCCGCATAACAATCAAGCCGTAGATGACGGATTCCCTTCTCTTTAGCTTGCTGATCAGCAAAAGCCAATAATTGACGCCCTATTCCCTTATACTGTTGCCCCCGTTTTACGATAAGTAAACGTACATAACATTCTGGCTGAACTGCAAGCGGAACATAAGGCATAGCATCCCCCATAACAATAGCAGCACAAACACTACCATCTTGTGTTTCAACAATCCAAGCATCAGGCAAAGCAAGTGCTTCTGAGACACGATCAATCTGTCTGGCTGAAGTTGACCAGGGCACTTCTCCCCATTGTTGGGCATTTCCAATGGAGACGAGCCACGCAACAACGCCATCAAAGATATCTAACACCTCAGGTAAATCTTGAGCCTTTGCTTTACGAAGCACAAAGCTTTGTCTTGCGGTGGTTATTATTGTTTGCATATCTATTCCAATTGCTTTAATTGAAAATATCTCTTGCTCAAAACAAGCGATTACTGTACTAAAAAATGTCAATGGTGATCATGCTTACACCGCTATTTTTGTGTCACATTTATTCGGTTATATAATTTGAAATTTCTATTAAATTTTCATCTGGGTCACGAATATATACTGACATGATATTTCCGACAGCGCCTGTACGCCGAACTGGACCTTCTTGAATTTCTACCTGTTGATGCGCTAAATGTGTGATCACCTCATTCAAGGGTGTAGCTGTGATAAAGCATAAATCAGCAGAGCCCAGAGTTGGATGTTTGGCTTTTGGCTCAAACTCCTTACCTGCTTGATGCAGATTTATTTTTTGCTGAGCAAACTTTAACGCTTTTCTGTTATTTCCAAATGTAATAATTTCAAAATTTAAGACGTGATGATAAAAAACACAAGTTCTGTCAATATCCGCAACTGTTAAAACCAAATGATCTAAATGTGAAATTTCCATAGAATGCCTTCAAATCGATTGATCATAAATAACCAATTTATCAGCTTTTTAAATGAAATTTAATGTATTTTTTTCATACTCAACATCGTTTCAAGACTATGAATGTGGACCGATTCTTTGCCGCATCCAATGTTACACTGTCTAAATCAATGCAAAGTCGATATAGTCAAACCGTCTAATTTTTCAAACAAGCGACTCATCTTCAATCAATTTTATGCTTTTGATATGAATTTTAAAAAGTTTTGCTTAACCAGTTTTTTATTTTTTTAATTCGCAGATGTTCTTGCTATCGGGAGGCGACATGAATGTCTCCATGTTGGGTAGAGCTATATGGGTTAAAATAAAACACTGCTTTGTTTACAACGCATGAATTCAGTTAAATATATGAATATTCAAAGTGCCTTCTCCATGATGAAGAAGGCAAGGTGCGGGGATTTTATATTGATTTAAAGTTTAAAAAAGACCTATGAACGCAGCCTATCGGATATAGATCAATCCATAAACTTGAATAGCTAAATAACAGCTATTTGCATTTGTGCAGTGAGCTTAAGTACAATTCACACCATCAACACGCGCTATTTTTTTTGAATCTAAAGATACGATCGAAAGTGCCACAGCATCTACGACTCGGTTTAAAGCAGTGTTGGCTGTAGTGACGATATCTTGCATTTGTTTATGATTGCCTGTTACGTCTTGAGCAAAACTCATACGGCATGCCAATTGCTGATTTTGGGTAGAGTTTTGATCCAAAGTAATCGTGGGATCATTACGCTTCACAATCCAAGCTACAGACACCTCTATTTTTTCATTCGTTTGATTTGTCGAATGAACAATATCGAAACGTGAAAAATCAGTGGCAATCCGATAAGAAATTTTTCCACCCACCATCCCGCTATTATAACGATCCACTGCCCCCAGTTTTTGTTGCAAACCTGCAGATAAATTATCGCGAAGTTCCGCTCCTAAAGTTGAAGTCCACCGCTCATTGTCTAAAATTTGAGATTTACCCGTAATATCCTGAATCACGATAGGAGCACGATTGATACGATCAGGCAATCCTACAGGCAATACCTCAATGACAGTAACCTTTGAGTTGGCTAAAGGAGATACTTGAGTCGTTAAACTATAGTAGTTCGGTACTGGCGAGCTTGAACATGCAGATAACAATATCGCTGTAGATAAAGCGCCAGCGTATCTCATAGTCAAAGAAGCATCGAATAATTTTTTATCTGTTTTTTTCATTTATTAGCCTCTGCTTTTTTACCACGGATTAATGATTCTGGGTGTTGTTCAATATAATCAGCCATTAACTGTAATGAAGCAGCAGCTCGGGTCATTTGTTGCAAAGCTTTACGTACATCCTGCTGCATTGGCGCATCACTGGATAAAATCGATTCACTAGATTGCATTGTCTTACGTACATCATTCAATGTTGCTTGTAAGTTTGGTGCAACTTTATCATCCAACTGTTTAACCAGTTTATCTGTAGATTCAATGGTCTTATTCATATTGCTGAATGTTTTACGTACATCTTGTCCAATTTCATCGAGTGGGAACTTACTCAACTTATCCGCAATTTGTGATACTTGAGCTTGTAAACCACTTAATTCCGTCGCAGTGGTTGGAACCTCAGCTCGCCCATCTACACGCATTTTCAAAGTTGCGGCTTTGGCTTTTGGAAACTTATCAAAGGCAATATAATTTTGACCAGTTAGCAAGTTGCCTGTACGCATCTGTGCACGCCAACCATTTGCGATAAAGTTTTTGAAAATTTCACCATCAGGATCAAGCTCTTTACCATGCGCCAAGCGAGATGGATAAATGGTCGCATCTACACGCATACGCAACTGGGTATAAGATGGATCAAACTCAACATTAATGGCTTTAACATTGCCAATTTCGATACCCATAAAATCAATAGGTGCACCTGCGGTTAGACCTCGTAATGAATGATCAAAGTACATAATAATTGGACGTGGCTTACCATCAGGTTCTTTCATTGCCTCTTTACGAGAGTCTGATAAAGTAAAATAACTATGATTCGGTGCGATACTGCCCGCTGAATTTTCTGGATAACCAAAGGCAATCCCTCCAGCAACAATACTGGCAAGGGATTGTGTATCTAAATTAAAGCCTGAAGCATTTAAAGAAACATCTACCCCACTAGCTTGCCAAAAGCGTGCATCTGTAGTTACGAACTTATCATAAGGTGATTGTATAAAAGTTTGTAATTCGACACTTTTCCCATCATTTGCCAATTTATAAGCCGTAATCTGCCCCACATTTATTTTGCGATAGTAAATCGGTGCGCCAATATCAAGCGAGCCGAGATCTTGCGCTTTTAAGAAAAAAACTTTGCCGGGAATATCAGAGGCTACAACAGGTGGAACTTCAAGCCCAGTGAAAGTCTCCTGCTTTTGTTCCGCCTTGCCACCATCCACTTCAATGTAAGCGCCAGACAATAATGTATCAATTCCAGAAATGCCCCCTGTCCCTACACGAGGTCTAACCACCCAAAAGCGTGAATCCTTAGCAGCAAAATTACTGGCATCTTTACGTAATTCAATTTTGGCAATCACGTGTGAACGATCATCAGAAAGATCAATTTGACGGACTAAACCGATATCAACCTGTTTATAACGTACTGTGGTTTTGCCTGCGACCAAACCTTCTGCAGTACGAAATGACACTTCAATCGTTGGACCTGTATCCAGTATGGCTTTAGCAGCAAGTGACAATGCGATCAAAAGTGCGATGAATGGAACTAGCCAAATCAGCGCAGGTCGCCAACGCGCCTTCTTCTTTTCAGGTTCAGCGAGAAATACACCATTCTCCGTGGTCTCACTTGGGCTTGGTGTAGAATCTTGGTTGTTTGGCGTATTGTCTGGCATAGTGATCATTCTTTAGCATTTAATCATGAGGATATGGTTTCGTTTTAACTTTTCAGTTGATGAATAACAACTGTGTTCATCTGTTGGGGTTGTTGAGAATTCGCCTTGTGCGCTTTGAAATAATTATCCCAGATCAGTCTTGGATCAAAGCTCAATGAAGCAAACATGGTTAAAACAACGACTGCTCCAAAAGCCACAGCTCCAGGTCCAGCCAAGATGGTCGCTAAGGATTGGATTTGAATAAGAGCTGTCAATAAAGCCACAACAAAAACATCAATCATCGACCAGCGCCCAATAAATTCAACAATTCGATATAACAGTGCACAATGTTCAGGTGAAAAATGCCATCTTGAAGATGATTGCATATACACGGCGACCAATAAAAAAATCAAAATTAATAATTTTAAAATTGGAATGAAAATACTTGCCATGAATATGACCACAGACACCAGATAATCTCCATTTTGCCAAAAGTAGATCACCCCACTGATAATGGTATCTTGCTGACGTCCCAATAAAGAATCCGTTACTGTCATCGGCATTACATTGGCTGGAATATATAAAATTGCTGCGGCAATGACTAAAGCAAAAGTTCGATTTAAACTTTGCGGTTTACGCGAGTGTAATGCACTTTTGCACCTTGAACACTTTAGTTCAGAATGTTCGTCTATGCTTGAGCCAACAGAATTCAGTAAGCCACAACAATGGCATTGTATTAATCCAAGATCCTTTGCGCGCACATCGCTTTTGACCTGTAAATCAACATCAGAAAGATGCTCTAGCACTGAACTAATCTCATCATCATGATGATTCTTTTGTGTCATGTTAAGCTCCGATCGACTTCATCCCAAAGATCTTTGATCTTCACCGAAGCAATATAAACCAAAAGAATACTTAGGATCGTAAACGCCCAAAGTGCCACACCCGGAATTACCGTCACCATTCCAACCAACTTAACTAAGGTGACCAATACACCAATTAAAAAGACTTCCACCATCCCCCATGTTCTAAATAAAAATAAAGTTTTCAGTGCCAATCTGAGATAGTGAGGTCGGTATTTAAACAAACCAACACAACTTAAGACATAACTCAACAATAACAACTCAATCAATGGAACAATAAATGTAGTCATGAGAATCAGTGCCCCGACTAAAGGACGCTCAATATGAAACATGGTCCATGCAGCTCCAATCAGCGTGGTTTGTGAGGTATTCCCTTGTAACTCCACAATCACGATAGGGAAGCTATTGGCAATAACAAATACAATCAGTGCTGTAATGACTAAAGCAAGCAATGACGAAAAAGGTCGGCTGCGTCGATATAACTCTGCACCACAACAGGTGCAATAAGCACGCTCATTCGGTAATAAGTCAACTTTACGATAAATCGCATCACATTCTTCACAACCGACCAACTCATTTAAGTGAAGAGGTTGCGCCGATGCTAAAGGCTGATTATTTTTATTCGCCATAAGCTGACATCCGTTCGATTGATTCTTTCATTTAGAAGAACAGTTCATCTATCTTATACATCTTATTTTTAACATCTCAATCATTGTTTCTCTTAACTACACAATTTTTAAACAAATTAACATTCAATTCAGGCAAGATAACATCAATGATTAAAATAATTTTTTTTAGACTATTGAGACTTAGTTTTTTTCAAATCAGGACTGAAAAGTAAAACTCAGAACAATCATTCTGTTACTTCTATTTTTATACGATTGCAAACCTAAAAGCACCGATATACTATTAATCCATCAGTAAATTGATCATTAACCATAGCTAAAAAGCTTTCAAAAAATTTTCACCTTAAAAACTAAATAAAAGATAGCCTTTTACACAAGGCTATCTTTATCTTTGTTTAAGTACTTTTGATATTCAGCTGCATATTGTTTAGCCAAATCTTTTTTCTCTTTTTCACCTAATATTTTACCTGCTTGTTGGAAAAAACTATGTTCTTCCTCTTTTAAATGATGGTGAACAATTTCTGAAAGTTTTTTTGCAGTTGTTAACCAACTTGGATGACTAAATTTTGTTTCAGTAAGTTGCTCTAACAATTCATCCATTTCGTGATGTTCAGAAAGTGCATGTCTGGTGATATTCAAACCAGGATCTGTCATCATTAAAGGAATATAAAAATATCGATCTTCAGCAACAGCATGAGCAAAAAGTTCATTTTTCAGTGCATCAAATAAATTTCTTCTTTCTTCAGTATCCCCTGAGGTTTGAATGAGTTGTTCAGCATATTTTCTTTGCTTATCATGACTTCTTCTCAATTCATCAAAAATATTATTATTTACTTTAACATTCATCATTTACTATCCTTTTCCAATAATTCATATCAATTATTCTTAATGGTTTAAAAAAATGTTGTTGAAATTTGTTAGTAAAAAGCAATTCAACTGTATAGCACTGTAATTTTTATAAACTATTGTAAAGTTTTCGTTTTTATTCATATATCTTAATGATTAGACCATTCCATCAAAAATTTTCTTTTTTTAAATCGTGTGAAAACTTAATCAGAATTTGTTATTAATTTAACACTTAGATATTTTTAAAAATATTTTTTCTATTTTCTAAACTTGAGCTCAATTATTTTGAGCGAACACCGTCATATTCTGACTGGGTAGGTTGCTAAATCAAATTTGGAGCTAAAATGCCGAAAAGAAAATATATGATCTTTTTCTATTTTAATAAAATCCTAAGTTCATGATTAAGGCGAATCAAAACCCAGTAACAAAGTCAAAGATGACATGATATTTTTCCTATCCAACTTCACATCTCGTTCACAACTACTTATCTACAGTATTAGATAAGACTCCAAATGGATAATGAACGTGAAAAACTCAAAAAAAATATTTGCCTCCATCTTCACACTTCTTTGTGTATCTGGATGCAAAAGTATTCCTAGTTACTCCGCAGATTATGGTAAAGCTAGAAATAATGTAGTTGGTATTCCATTGACCGATACTCAAGCATTAGATATTGGCACCCGCTTTACATCCACCTTCAATACCTTAGGTACAGCTGAATTCATCGATAAGGCAAGTTCGTTATACGCAGATCAACTCTATATCAATGACACTCTTTCTCAATTTTCATCGCGACAAAATTTGATTGAACATTTTAAAGGCATGAATAAACGAGTTAGCAATGTTACAGTCAAATTATTAAACACGACCTATCACCGAGATTCTGCATATATTCATTGGTTTATGGCTTATGATTTCAAAATTTTTGGTGTGAATAAAACGATGGCGTCTTATGGCATCAGCGAAATCAAAGTCAACAAAGATCAACAAATTATTTTCCAACAAGACTTTTGGGATCCAGCAAATGGTTTGTTTCGCCAGTTACCTTATTTCGGAGGCTTATATTCATGGGTATTAACATTCAAAAAATCACCGTAATGATTATATCTGTAGCAAGTTTATCCATCAGTATTTCAAATGTTCAAGCAGCAACATTTAAACAGTGTGGAAATGGTGCTATTTTAGTTGGTACAAAACAGATTGGTAAGGCAAGCTACTTTGCAGAATCTTGTAAACAGACTTGGGAAAATCAAAGTATTCAAATGAATTTTTTATACAACCAGAATATTCCTGAATGGGCTTTCAAACGTGCAGCCACTCATTTTTTAAAGAAAAATATTCCTGATTTTAAAGAAACATCGGCTTTAAACCAAATTACACAGCTTTATAAACCAGTTAAAAATGGGGATTTATATACCTTAAGTTACGTCCATTCATCCCGCATATTAACGCTTTCACTGAATGGAAAAATATTAGGTCATATCCAAAATGATCAAGCCAATCAATATTTTAAAATTTGGTTAGGTTCAGCGCCATTTAATGCTAAATTGAAGCAACAACTCTTAAATTAACAACATAAAGTTATTGTAATGACAAAATATTTTATTCTTATGGTGGAAGACCATTACGAATTAGCCTCTACACTCTGTGAATTTTTAGAAGCACATGATTTTGTCATTGATCATGCACGTAACTTAGATACAGCACGTAATTTATTGAAAAATCATCCTTATCATATTCTTTTATTGGATATCAATTTACCTGATGGTTGTGGTTTCGATCTTTGCCACTGGTTAAGGACTGAACAAGGTCTAGATATCCCTGTGCTTATGCTAACAGCACGTGACACATTGGATGACAAAATTAAAGGTTTTTCTTCAGGAACCGATGATTACTTGATTAAGCCTTTCGACTTTAACGAGTTGGTTATGCGTGTTCGAGCATTGATCAAAAGATCTACAGGAGAGGTCTCGAATAGCAAATTACAAATTCATGATCTCATCTTAGATAGTTCACAACAGACAATTCACCGTGCCGGAAAAAATATAGAACTTCCACCTATTCAATTTAAATTATTAAAATTATTGATGAGGAATTCACCCAAAGTTATGACCAAACAAGAAATTATCATAGAACTTTGGGGAGATGAAGAACCTGAAAGTGATGCACTACGTAGCCATATTTATAACTTACGAAAAATGGTGGATAAGCCCTTTAATCAAAAATTAATTCATACCGTGTCAGGTGTTGGCTTAAAAATTTCTCTTGAACCTGATTCATTTAATTAAGATAAACCACAACGACCAGTCCTGTCGATGGTATTAACGCTATATCATTGTGAATACTCAAATAATAGAGGCGATCAAATAACTCTACACGCCAGCCTAATTGTTTACACAGCTTTTGCACCAGTTGGAGTCCAATACCGTGGCCTTTAGTTTGTAACCTTAATTGAGGGCTAGATAAATCCTGTACTTTATTATCATTGAGTAAATGAATACCTATACCGTTATCAGCAATCAGAACTTTGTTTTTTTGTATGATGATATCGATTTCTGATCCTTGGGAATAATTTAAGGCATTCCGTAAAATATTGCCGAAAACCATTTTTGTCATAGAGGGATACAACTGTCGTGTCTGTTCTGCTATCCCCTGATGAAGATTAATTTGTATTCCTTTCACTTGCCCCACACTTTCAAGATCAGTTTGTAATTCTTGTAAGATTTTAAATATTGAGCTGTGTTCTGGTGTAAGTGTGTTTGTCGTATTACGAGCAATTGCCAATAAAGTATCAACCAGTAACTGCATATCCTCTATGGTATTGCTCAAACGAACAAAGACTTTATTATCTCCATAACGAGCTTGGCAAAGCTGAACATTACCTTTAAGGACAGTTAAAGGTGTTCGTAGTTCATGACTAACATCACGACTAAATTCACGCTCACGATGAATAAATTCACTCAAAACTTGATGGTATTTCTCTAACGCTTGTTTTAAATATTCTGCTTCCATATTTGCATCAGTACTAATATCCTTAAATGGTGATGCCCCTTTGTTCTGGTGATCCCAGTCAATATTTTCTAAAGCATTGGCAAGTCTAGTGATTGGAGAAAAATAACGACGTGCACGACGGTTCCACCACCAAAGTACGCTATAAAGCACAAACAAACTTAACATGAGAGGTGCCAATCCAAACAACCAAATCAGTTTATTGACATTACTTTCACCAAAAACTAAAAGCACATGCTGTCCATTACGCTCACCATAAACAGTCATACGCTCCTTGCCATCCACAAAATGACGGCCAACGCCTGGTGTTAAATGCATGTTCTGAAAACTATTTGGCGCTGCCTTAGTCCAGCGATATCCATATAAATTTTTAGTATCAGGCAAATCTGCATTTGGATTACGCTCTACACGCATCCAATAATGTTCCATTTCCTGTTCTAGTGCAGTTTTCAACAAAGTGCCTTTAATCACCCACGCACTACATGTAATACCAATCACGATCGATAAAGCAATCAATCCGATTTGTAACCAGTAATATCGATTAAAGACTTCACCCAAGGGATGGGCACGCTTGCCCTTAAATAGTCTCAGCATAAATATGCTCCCTTGTGTGCCGCAATAAACAACACATTCAATTCAGATTATAAGACTTTCTTGCAAAACAAAAAATGACCAATAACCCATTCTTGTCCCTGTTCAAAACCAAAAAGTTCAGCACAAGCCATAAAAAAGATTCGCCAACGTTGCCACCATATTGCTGCATCTTTACCATAGGTTTGTTCAAATAATGGTTTTAAACTTTGATGTTGTCGGTCCATATTTTCAAGCCAAGCATTTGCTGTTCTTTCATATTGTTTACCTGACCATTGCCAATGCTGTTCTAATTGTAAGTGATCTTGAAAATGTAAGAAAGTCGATGCAGATGGCATAAGTCCACCACTAAAAAAGTATTTCGACATCCAATCATATTCATTTTTAATTTCAAATGGATAATGTAAAAACCGATGACAAAAAATGTGACACCACAATAATCCATCAGGTTTAAGCCAGAGATTTATTTTTTCAAATAACTTTTGGTAATTACGCACATGCTCAAACATTTCCACCGATACCACACGATCATATGCACTGGATTCAAGTTCTAATACATTGACATCACAGGTGATCACTTTTAAATGATTGTACTGCCGTAATTTAGCTTGTTCCTGAATATATTCACGTTGCGTTGCTGAGTTTGACACCACCGTAATGGAGGCATTCGGATAATGCTCAGCCATCCATAAACTTAAGGATCCCCAACCACAACCGATTTCCAAAATGTGTTGGCCATCTTTTAATTTTGCTCGCTCGCAATAACATGCTAAAGCCAACGCTTCAGCTTCGTCTAGACTGGTTTGTGCATCTGTAAATAGACTCGCACTATATTTTAAGTGCTTTCCTAGTACAGACTGAAAAAATGCAGTGGGAAGTTCATAATGCTGCTCGTTAGCTTTGTCAGTTTCAATCGCAATTTCACTACGTTTAAGCATGTTCACAACATCCATGTAACGCTGACTACCCAATTCAGGATCATAACGTCCTTCTTGAATTAAACGCTTTTTACTTAAACTTCGGATCACCGCACGTATAGCTTGATCTGGGATCAGCCCACTTTCGACCAGCTTTAAAGATTGTTGAATAATATAATCCATATTTTGATCTACTCTTTAGGTTGCCACGGAATAAACATTGAGGTTCGTTTTTGATAATCCCGATAATTTTGACCACGATGACGTAATGCTTGCTGTTCGCTAAACGGAATACCCGTGATGTAATATAAAAATACCCACATCAGTAATGGATAAATCCATAGCAGATAAAGCCCAGCTGCTAATCCTAGAATAGGATAGGCAAACCAATGTAACCATTCAAAAAAATAATTCGGATGACGCGAATATTTCCATAATCCTTGATCCATGGTTTGACCTTGATTATTTGGATTCTGTTTAAAACGATATAGCTGCTGATCGGCAGTGCTTTCACCAATAAAAGCCAGTAACATCACCAGTGCGGCTGCAATCTGTGCCCAATAGATCCATTCATTCCACTGTGTTTTTGGGGAACTGAGTAACGATAGCATGGGATAAGAAAACAAAAGCGCGAGTCCTGCTTGAAACATAAAAAAAGCCAAGAATCCCAAATGTTTGAATTGCCCCATAGCACGGCGCATATTGGCATAACGACGGTCTTCTTCTGTTTCATGCCAGTAACGGCGAAATAAATGCCACGTCAGGCGTAAAAACCAAATGCTGCTTGAAAGTCCAATAAAGATACGTACACTTAGAGGTGCAGTATCCAGCAAAAAAGCCGCTAACATCACATTCAATGCAATACAGAAACTCCATGCTACATCGACTAAACCCGCACGATTGTTATAGCTTACGATGAGCCAACAGAGCAGCATAATCACGACATCAAGTAAAAACAATTTCAAAAACATTTTGCTTACTCCTTGATATATCAATGAATGCTTAGAAGTTAATAAATATTTGCTTCAAACAACATATGTACATCACTGATTACGCCCTCTTTGAATCCTCCTTCGCAATAACATAAATAGAAGTCCCACATCCGAATAAAATTTTCATCAAATCCAAGTTCAAGAACTTGTTCACGAGCAGCTAAAAAATTTTTCCGCCAAAGATGCAATGTTTGTGCATAACTTTGACCAATATCTTCCAAATGTTTTAAACGTAATTTTTGTTCGGATGCCGTTTGCGTTAATACGCTGATACATGGAATAAAACTACCAGGGAAAATATACCGTTTAATATAATCAACAGTTTTTAAAGCTTTTTTATAGCGTGCGTCTTCAATGGTAATGGCTTGAATTAATCCCAATCCTTTTGGTTTCAATAAATTACGACATTGTTTAAAATAAGCAGATAAATATTGTTCACCTACCGCTTCAATCATTTCAATTGAAACCAATTTGTCGAATTTACCGTCAAGCAAGCGATAATCTTTTAGTTGCACCTCTACCCGATGTGCTAAGCCTGCTGCTTCAATACGCGCCACGGCTTCATCATATTGTGCTTGTGAAATCGTAATCGTTGTTACCTTACAGCCATAATTTTGTGCAGCATAAAGTGCGAAACCGCCCCATCCACTTCCAATTTCGACCAAATGATCCATGGGTTTGAGTTGTAGTTTTTGGCAGATCAAATCTTTTTTATACTCTGAGGCTTGCTCCAAAGTCATTTCAGCATCTTTAAACACGGCACTCGAATACATCATTGATGGATCAAGAAATAATTTAAAGAAATCATTACTCAGGTCATAATGATCTGCGATATTTTTACGACTCCCCTTGATCGAGTTTTTACGCTTTTTATACCAAGCTTTTAAAAAAAATTGGCTCGCTTGAGCAATAATATTTTGATTTAATTGATCCAAAAGATCACGGTTACGTGCCAAAATTTGGATCAATTCAACCAAATGATTGGTACTCCAATAACCACGAATATAGCCTTCAGCTGCGCCTAGCACACCATACTTGAAGATCAAGTCCACCAATTTTTTATCATGAACCTGAACTACTGCTACTAACTCAATACTGTCACCGACAAAACCATTCCACACCCCGCTAAATATAATTTGACCATGACGGAGTTTTAACAAACTTTGTAAAATCAAAGGTAGAGAATCTTGTTCACTGGAAATAAGTGCTTTCATCGCTTTGTTTTTCCTTTTTGTTTATTCGGATGCCGATAAAATGGGACCTTTTTCTTCCATAAACGAAAAGCATTTAGATAAATTCCCGCCATCATTTTGAAAGGTTCAAAGACACTATGAATAGCATATCGATGCTGTTGTGAAGAAACTGTGATGGGGGTTAGTGAAAATCGCATAGTTGCATCAAATTGCAGTACATCTTGTTGAAAAAGCTGCATATGAATCACATTTTGTTGCGCAGAGAAATTAAAACTCCATTTGTAATTGATGTCCATTGGCATAAAAGGAGAAACATGAAATGATTTTTTAAACTCGAATTTATAGCTGTTAAATTGAGAATGTTGTACAGCTTTGTCACGACAGTCGTGTACATATACTTTACGTTCTTCCCATGGCGTGTTGGTGATTTCACTTAGAATAAATAGCGGCTTTTCACTGGCATCAAAAATAAAAAAGAATACCACTGAGTTAAATCGATAACCTAAAGTTCTCGGCAAGGCTAAAACTCGAATCTGTGTATCTAAACCTAATAGACTATTGGCTTGTTTTAATAATATTTTTTCAATTTTTTGCCGAATTGTTCCATATTCTTCTATTAAAAAATCATTCGGATCAAGTTTGAGTAAATTCCAACGTTGTGATGACCATAAATAAGATTGCTCGGTAAAATAGTGGATTTGATCTGGGTCAAACCATAAATAATTTAACTTTGCTTCAAATTGATGGGACTTGGGTAAATAGCGTCGATGCCGGATCGAGGCTGGAGCTATAGCTAATTCAGTCAGCAACATAAGAACTCCTAGATTAGCTTTTCTATATGCTTCACAACTTGAGCTGCACTACGTACACCATCCTCGTGAAACCCCCATCCCCAATAGGCACCACAAAATGAGGTTCGATTTTGTCCATTAATCTCAGACCAGCGTCCTTGCGCTCCTATGGCTGATACATCAAATACAGGATGACGATACTCGCGCTCAACTAAAATCAGCTCTGGTTTAATGTCAAAATTTGGATTCAATGTAGCGAAAATTTGTGTTTGGCAGGACAAGTTTTGTAGTTTGTTCATCCAGTAGCTAAATGTGTAATGAACTCTTGGCTTGATATTTTGCGTATCAAAATTTGATTGATCTTGAGTAATATGTACATGCCAACTCGCCCATTGAGATTTCGACTTGGGCATAATTGTCAGATCATGATGTACCACCATTTTATTGTCTTGATAGGAAAATTTGGACAACACCTCCTGCTCTAATTCAGATGGATCATTTAATAACTTTAGACTGTCATCTGCATGACTTGCAAAAACCACCCAATCAAATTTTTGTGTCTCATACTCTGTTTGAACAATCACTTGATCCGTCAAACGAGATACACTGATTACTGCTTGTTTTTTAAACTCAATATTTGCAGACTGCTGTTGAATGGCTTCGACATAACGAGCTGAACCACCAATGATAGTTTGCCATTGAGGGCGATCTTTAAGCTGAAGCATTCGATGGTGTTGAAAAAAACTCACCACAAATTTATAAGGAATTTTTCCTACTTGATCAACCGGACATGACCATAATGCGCCACACATTGGATATAAATGCTCTTGGCGAAAAGCCTCGGAATATCCATTTTGATTTAGATAATCTTCAATACTTAAATTGATCTCAAGATCATTCACCACGACAGTTTTATTTGCTGAATAAAATTTAAAAAGATCAGAAAGCATGACTCTAAATTTTGATTTAAAAAAATTTTGTGGCCTACTTAGTAAAGAAATTTTTTTTGAAGGGTTATATTGTAAACCCGTAATTAGATTATTGACCGAAAAACTCATATCACTGTTTTGTGCTTTTACACCTAACTCAGCGATCATCTGGCTAAATAATGGATAATTATAATGATTGAATACGATAAAACCACTATCAATAGCGAGTTTTTGCTCATCAATAATCAAATCATGTGTATCAGTATGCCCACCAAAATACGTATTTTTCTCAAATATAGTGACCTGATGATGTTTTGAAAGTTTCCATGCAGCATACAGTCCAGAAATTCCCGACCCAATAATCGCAATTTTCATGAAGATTCCCCAGTTGAACTTTTATTGGTGTTTGTTTTAATGAAGATATTTACTTTAGTTGCTGATTGAGCAATTTTACTGAATTCATAGACTCGTGCTGGTATTGGTTTCAATCCCCAGACTAAACCGATCCAAGACATCATTTTTAAAAGATAGTAAGTGATATCAATTTGCCACCAATAAAAACCTTGCCTAGCGCTCCCAGCATAATAATGATGGTTGTTATGCCATCCCTCACCTAAAGTAATGATCGATAAAAATAAGTTGTTTCGACTTTGATCTTCTGTTTCAAAATCTCGACTGCCATATAAATGTGCGAGTGAATTAATACATAAAGTGGCATGAATTAATAAAACTGTTGAAACAACAAAGCCCCAGACCAATAGTTGTAGACCTGATGTGGCAAGCGATGGATAGACAACGGCAAGCCACTCACCCAAAGCATAAATTGACACTGCGGTTAGCAGCACAATGATCAAGCTAAAACGATCTAACCACACCAGTTCAGGATATTTCAGCCAATCTTTGACCACTTCTTTACGCGTGGCAAAATTATAATCATTTAAAAACCAGCCTAAATGGCTATACCAAAAACCATAGGTCGATGAATGTGGATCATGTTCTGTATCCGTAAACCGATGATGATAACGATGATGCGCAGCCCACCACAAAGGTCCACGTTGGGCACTCATCGTTCCAATCAACACAAAAACAAATTGAACTATTCGTGAGGTTTGGAACGTTTTATGTGACAAATATCGATGGAAAAATGCAGTAATTGAAAACATTCTTATCAGATAAAATAGCAACATGAAAGTGACAGCAAACCAAGATACCCCGACGTAAAATATACCGAGACAGGCAACATGCAGAATAATAAAAGGAATAATGCGTACCCATTGAATTTTCTTGCTTTCTGAAGAACTGGTCTGTACCTGAATCGGACGGGACCAACTGTCTATCCACTGCCTAACACGATTCAACATAGAGGTATCCTAATTTTCTAATCATTGGATTTTATATAAAGAAGTTTAATCAACCCGAAATGAAATTTATGTGAAGTAAATATTTTTTTTCATGACACTAAAACGTTAATGTAGATGACTATATCGGTCAATAACTCCATTTATTTTCATTCTATTGTTATAGCAATATCTTAATTAGTTTGCACATAACGTTGCCATATCCAAACATGGCTTGTGTTAAATATTTAGTTCGTATTATCTGATTTTAATCAATAACCTTAGAAACTCCCCATTCTGGGTTTGTAGATAAAGCTAAGTCTAAAGGTAAATACTCGTTTTCAGTTTATATTTTCATGAATATCACCCATGTATTTGTGTTGAAAATACATGGGGGAAATGTGCAAATTGCTGCTAATTTGTTCTACTTCTCGTTTCATATAATTTTCAATTTGCTTAAAGTAACTTTGTGTTAACCTGATATGCACATTCCCTACTTCGTATATTTAAACTGAATACTCTTTTAATTGATAAAAATTTAATTAAATATCTCAAATACTTAGCAAGCTATCTATAGCTAAAGTACTTTTAGATATATAAAACATTTAATCCATTACTCATTAGTATTGCTAGAATAGTTAAATCTTCTTAAGAATACTTTATTCGAAATTTACAGAGAATTTTAAGAGTCACTTTATTATGGAAATCAAACAAATAAAGTATTTTCTGACTGTGGTTGAGGCAGGGAGTATAGGTAAAGCAGCTCAAAAACTTGATGTTGGCGCTTCGGCCATTAGTCAACAGATGAGTAAATTGGAACAAGAGTTAAGTATTCGCTTATTACAACGTAATGCTTTTGGTGTGACACCTACACCAGCAGGTTTGGCATTTTTAAAACATTCCCAACTTATTTTGCGTCAAATTAATTTCGCGGTGGATGCTGCTCATTCAGCACGACTTTCAGGACATGTAAGTCTTGGTTTTCCTCCCACCATTACGGCTTTAATTGGTATTCCTTTAATGAAATTGATGTCTGAACGCTACCCAGACATTCGACTTGAAATTGTGGAAACACTCTCGGGTAACCTAATCCAATCCATTAATTCACGCCAACTTGATATCGCAATTATTTTTACCAATGAAATTGACAAGCAATGGTCTATACAACCCTTAGTTCGAGAACAGATGTATTTAATGGCGCGTAAAGAAGTGTTAGAAAAATACGGACTTTCAAAATGCATACGAGATGGAATTATTTCGACCCAACAAATTGGTGAAATTCCTTTAGTACTTCCACGTCAGCGCCATAGCTTAAGAAAATTACTCGAACACAAAATTGGACAACTCAATGTTGTCTATGAAATTGATGGACTCCACTTACTCATGGATAGCCTGATTCATCTTGACCTTGCAAGTATTCGTCCTGGAAGTGCTTGTTTGCAAGAATATCAACATAAACTTCAATTACTTAAACTCGCCGAGCCTGAAGTTGAACGTATCAATTATTTAGTCAGTCTTGCGGAAGAAGAATTATCGCCTGCAGCACTTGCAGCAAAATCAGCAATTAAGGCTTGTGTAAAAGAGCTCATTCAAAACCAAATTTGGCCATGTTCTGAAATTATTTTATAACAGGTCATTAATTTTATTAAACACCTAATTAATTTTGCCCCCTCACTCCCTCCTCGTATTTCCGATTACATTTTCTTTCTAATGATAAGTGAATTTCTGTTTATCAAAATATAGATGTGTCGTTTGAACTGGAAACAAGGCATCACAATTTCTGCGGAGTATATCGTTGCGTTTTTGCTTCGACCTATTTGTTCTTTAGGTCTGAAGAATGAATCCGTGTAATTCCAAGCATTGAAAATCGTGAGTGTTTCCATTTTGTCAGACCAAGGAGGTCTCCGATGGATGTCGTAAATAACCGTAAGGCTACATTTAAAAAAATCTTAAATGTAACCAGTGGCAATTTTTTAGAACAATACGATTTTTTTCTTTTTGGTTTCTATGCCACATATATTGCAGCAAAATTTTTTCATTCTGAAAATGAATATGTCTCTTTAATGATGACGTTTACAGTATTTGCTGCAGGCTTTCTTATGCGTCCTCTTGGCGCTATTTTCTTGGGCGCCTATGTCGACAGAGTAGGTCGACGTAAAGGTTTGATTGTGACTTTAAGTCTGATGGCAATTGGAACTATTTTAATTACCTTTGTACCTGGTTACGAAACCATCGGTATTATTGCACCAATTTTGGTGGTAATTGGACGACTGTTACAAGGTTTTTCAGCTGGTGTTGAATCTGGCGGTGTATCAATTTACTTGGCAGAAATTGCAACTGATAAAAACCGCGGATTTATTACAAGTTGGCAATCTGGTAGCCAACAGATTGCGGTTGTATTTGCAGCACTACTTGGTTACTGGCTCAACACGATCTTAACTCAAGCTCAAGTGGGTGAATGGGGCTGGCGCATTCCGTTTTTGATTGGTTGTTTGATTATTCCTTTAATCTTTTTGTTTCGTCGTACCTTAGAGGAAACTGAAGACTTTAAAGCTCAAAAGACTCATCCATCATCGAAAGAAATTTTTAGCACATTGGCAAGTAACTGGCGCATCGTACTTGCAGGGATGATGATGAGTGCAATGACAACCACAACCTTTTACTTTATTACGGTTTACACCACTGTATATGCAAAACGCACTTTAGAAATGTCAGTAACCGATAGTCTTTTAGCCACTGTATTTGTTGGATTATCTAATTTCTTTTGGTTACCAATAGGTGGCTTACTTTCAGACAAAATTGGTCGTCGTCCAGTTTTGGTCGGTATTACCACACTTGCAATTTTTACAAGTTATCCCGTTTTAAGTTGGTTAGTCAGTGACATTAGCTTCACTCACCTTTTAATTACCCTTGCTTACTTTTCATTCTTTTTCGGTATGTACAACGGCACTATGGTGGCAACGCTTGCCGAAGTTATGCCAAAACGTGTACGCACAGTTGGCTTTTCTTTAGCATTTAGTCTCGCTGCAGCCATTTTCGGTGGTATGACCCCGATGGCGTGTACCTTCCTTGTTGAAAATACGGGCAATGCAAGTACACCAGCTTTTTGGTTGATGTTGGCTGCAGTTTGTAGCCTGATTTCAAGCTTATATCTATGTCGTGGATCGAAGCAAAATAAATCTGATGCAATTGTTGAACCTGCAAAAATCAGTGCTTAACCCCCCTATTTAGTTTTTTTGAACAGTACGTAGATCTCCAGTCTTCGTACTGTGCTTTTTTTTACAGTTAAAGTGAGGCACTATGAAAAAATCTCCTATCTTCATGAAAATTTTATTCGCAGGTGTTGGCTTAATCACAACTCTTGCCAATGCAGATACACTCGAAGTAATTAGCTCCGGTGGTTTTTATTCATCTATGCAAAAACTCATTCCAATATTTGAAAAGCAAACTGGACATACTGTTCACCTCTCATCAGGATCATCAATGGGAGCATCTCCAACAGCAATACCGAATCGTCTTGATCGTGGTGAACATTTTGATGTGGTGATATTGGCTGCATCTGAACTCAACAAACTTGCAGAAAAAGGCTATGTCGATCCGAATTCACAACGAGGTTTGGTAAATTCAAGGATTGGTATGGCGATTCCTAAAGGTGCTGTAAAACCAGATATTAGTACTGCAGCAAAATTCGAAAATGTTTTATTAAATGCGAAACACATTGGTTATTCAGCAAGTGCAAGCGGCACACACCTAGAAAAAGATGTATTTCCAAGCTTTCCACCTGTCGAATATAAAGTGATTTCGAGTAAAGCAGAAAAAGTGATTGGTGACCGTGTTGCTAAACGTATTGCTGAAGGACAGTTTGATATTGGTTTCCAGCAAATCAGTGAAATCAAACCTTTTACGGGTCAATATGGTCAAGTTGATTTAGTAGGTCCAATTCCTGTGCCTTATCAAAAAGTCACTGTGTTTGCGGCGGGCATTGGTAAAAACGCTGAACATGAACCCGTCGCAAAAGCGTTAATTCAGTTTGTGAAGTCACCACAAGCCACCAAAATTATTGAAGATCAAGGGTTAGAGCAAATCAAACAATAAATATTTTAAAAGGTAACGTCTACGATTGCTGTTACCTTTTTATTTGATAGTTTGATTAAACTAAGCCAATAAAATATATAGAGACAAACTCGTATAGAATAATCATTAAAGGTTTAAGAAGTATTTTTCGTGGAACTCAAACAACTCAAGTATTTTATTACAGTGATCGAGTCAGGAAGCTTGGGGAAAGCAGCAAAGAATCTCGATATTGGAACTTCTGCACTTAGTCAGCAAATCTCAAAATTAGAATGTGAGCTTTCCATTCGCCTGTTACAACGTACAGCGCTTGGCACAGTACCCACCCCTGCGGGTTTAGCTTTTTTTCAACAGGTTCAACTTGCACTTCGACATCTAGACCATGCCGTAGACTCTGCACACTCTTCACGTCTAAGTGGTCATGTCACCATGGGGTTTTCTCCGAGTGTTGCTGCAGTTATTGGTACACATTTTTTAACACTCATGAGAAATCGATACCCAGACATAAAAGTCCGTTTAATTGAAGGATTATCAGGTGATCTTAAAGCTTTGGTCAATGCAAGACAGCTCGATGTTGCAATCATTTTTAATGACGATGTTGACCCTCAGTGGTCGATAGAACCTTTAGTTAAAGAACAAATTTTTTTAATTTCACCGAAAGAAGTCTTGAGTCAATATCAGCTTGAAAGCTGTATCAATACCCAAACCATTACTCATTCTCAGCTTAAAGAACTTCCACTTATTTTACCCAGCCAACGACATGGGTTACGTTTATTGCTCGAACAGAAAATTCACCAGTTGAAAGTTGCCTATGAAATTGATGGGCTACATTTATTAATGGAAAGCATCAGCCAACTCAAAATGGCAACTATTCAACCTGCTGGTGCATCATTAAACTCGCGACAAGACTTATGTTTAATTCAGGTTGTAGAACCTGCCATCGAACGTATTAACTATTTAGTTAGTCTCTCTGAAGAAGAACTCTCGCCTGCCAGCCTAGCCACTAAAGTGGTGGTTCGTGCCTGTGTAACCAATCTAATTAATGAAAAACGTTGGCCTGGTGCTCAACTCATAAACACTTAAGCTTTGAGTCTTTATTTTTAATAAACACCCATTCAAACTTAGCCTCTCACTTCATCAACCCTTTTAAAGCTACATTAGCCCTAGCTGAGAAAGGGAGAAATCCATGCATGATGTGATTGTAATTGGTGGTGGGAATGCCGCAATGTGTGCCGCGCTCACGGCTAAAGAAAACGGTGCTTCTGTACTCGTACTAGAAGCAGCACCTAAAGAGTGGCGTGGAGGTAACTCACAACATACTCGTAACCTTCGCTGTATGCATGATGCCCCCCAAGATGTTTTGGTTGATGCTTATCCCGAAGAAGAATACTGGCAAGACTTGCTGAAGGTGACATCTGGCAAAACCAATGAACATTTAGCACGTCTGGTCATTCGTAACACGGCGAGCTGTCGTGACTGGATGCGTAAACATGGGGTAAATTTTCAGCCACCACTCTCAGGGGCTTTACATGTTGCACGTACCAACGCTTTTTTTATGGGTGGCGGTAAAGCCCTCATTAATGCGTATTACCGAAGTGCCCAAGAACTTGGCATTGAAATTTTATACAACACAAAAATTAAAGATCTAAAGTTAAACCAAGCACATTTTGAAGCTGCAATTGCGGAAGATGGTCGTGTGTTTAAAGCAAAAAGCTGTGTACTGGCTGCAGGTGGTTTTGAGTCAAATCTGGAATGGTTAAGAGAAGCATGGGGACAAAATGAAAACGGCGAGTGGCCTGCCGATAATTTCATTATTCGCGGGACCCGCTTTAATCAAGGCAACTTACTTAAATTTATGATAGATCAAGGTGCTGATGTTATTGGCGATCCATCACAATCACATTGTGTCGCCGTAGATGCACGTGCACCGTTATATGATGGCGGCATCTGCACTCGTATTGACTGCGTTTCATTGGGGATTGTGGTCAACAACAAAGCCGAACGTTTTTACGATGAAGGCGAAGACTTTTGGCCAAAACGTTATGCAATTTGGGGACGTCTTGTTGCTAAACAGCCGCAGCAAATTGCCTATTCGATTATTGACTCAAAAGCCATTGGTCGCTTTATGCCACCTGTATTTGCTGGTGTAAAAGCAAATAGCATTCAAGAGTTAGCCGAAAAAACTGGGCTAGATACAAAAACCTTATGCTACACCGTAGAAGAATTTAACCAAGCCTGTGTGCAAGGCAGCTTTAACCATACCGTTTTAGATGATTGCAGCACCGAAAATATTATTCCCAACAAGACCCACTGGGCCGTTCCTCTCGATCAACCACCGTTCTATGCCTATGCGCTTAAACCAGGCATTACCTTTACCTATTTAGGTTTGAAAGTCGAAGACGATGCCGCTGTACGTTTTAACAATAGAGCAAGCCTTAACCTCTTTGTCGCTGGTGAAATGATGGCAGGCAATGTACTTGGTCAGGGTTATACAGCAGGTGTTGGGATGTCGATCGGAACGACATTTGGACGAATTGCTGGGAAAAATGCAGCCGAATATGCACTTTCACAAGGAGATGAACATGAATGCTAGTGCCAAATCCCTTATTCCTCTTGTTCAGCTCTCTGACCATGAACAAGAACTCCAAAGCGCATTACAGATTTGCAATGCTTGCCGCTACTGTGAATCATTTTGTGCTGTATTTTCCGCGATGACCAAGCGCCTTGAATTTAATCAAGCAGATATTCACTATCTAGCAAACTTATGCCATAACTGTGGCGCCTGTTTACATGCTTGCCAGTATGCTCCACCACATGAGTTTGGTGTAAATATTCCAAAAGTAATGGCACAAGTACGTTTAGAAACTTACCAAGAGTTTGCAACGCCTCGGTCTCTAGGTCGACTTTATATGTCTATGGGCATTCCTTTTGTTTCGGTATTAACCCTTATTTTCTTTTTATGCATGTTAGCTGTGCTGTGGTACAAAGGGACCAACCTATTTGCAGACCACCAAGGTCATTTCTATACGATTTTCCCGCATAACTTTTTAGCACTCCTCTTTGGAGTGATCTTTACAGTTGCAATTATTCTGCTGGGCATTGGGATAAATAAATTCTGGCGACAAACATCTAAAGTCATTCATGGTAAAGTTGAAAAACCTGATCTCATTCAAGCCACCCAAAATGTATTAACACTTAAATACTTGGATGGTGGACATAGCAAAGGTTGTAATGAACAAGATGACCGTTATACACAAATCCGCCGCGTGTTCCATCACATGACGTTTTATGGGTTTATGCTCTGCTTTACTGCCACAATCGTAGCAACCTTATACCATTATTTTCTTAATTTACACGCACCCTACCCTTTTCTTAGTTTGCCAGTTATTCTCGGTACACTCGGAGGAATTGGTTTAATTATTGGACCATCTGGTTTACTCTATTTAAATCTTAAACGTCACCCATTACATGGTGATCGCAAGCAAAAACCTATAGATCGAGGTTTTATTTTTCTTTTACTTTTAGTAAGTGCTTCGGGGCTACTACTCATGGGGCTACGCAATACACCATTCATGGCACTTTTATTAATTTTCCATTTAGCCACAGTCATGACATTCTTCATTACCATGCCATTTGGAAAGTTTGCACATGGTTTTTACCGTAGTGCATCTTTACTCAAATTTGCCATCGAAAATAGAATGTCAAAATAATGAATTAAAGATAAGGTGTTTATAAACGCCTTATCTTTAATTAAATATCCTTATGATCACAAACCCATTTATTTGCCTAATCCAAGCTTGAAAGCGTAAATTCGACTCTAGTTTGTAAGTCAAATGCCTTAGGCTGTTTGTTAATATGCTCTGGATGATCAGCCTCAACTTATCAATCGACTAAGACTATATAAACACTCTTGCGAAAGCTTGTATTTTGCTTATTTGGACTTTATATATCTTTTAAATCAAAAGTTAAAACGAATTAAATTTTAACCAAACTCACAAATCTATTGGCTAAAAAATAAATAAAGCGAATCAATCTAATATTTGAAAATCCTCATCTATTAAGTCAGATTTCTGCTATTTCGTAAAAACCTTTCGAAAAGGTTTCTACGAAAATTATATATAGAAAATGATCTTAGACTGTATCCTGATAAAAATTCACAAGATATAATTTCTTTTAAGCATTCTTAAGTTGAATAATCTTTGAAAAACAATTCTAAAATTTTTCAATGCGTCAAAAATTATAGTTTAACAACAACTCTCCCTCTTACCTTTCCGTCTAAAATTTCATTTGAAAAATGTATAGCTTCACTTAACTGAATTTCAGTAGTTAAAGTGTCCAGTTTTGTTTTATCTAATTCTTTAGCTAAACGTTCCCAAGCTTCTTTTCTTAAATCAATCGGCGCCATAACACTATCAACCCCATACAATGTAATCCCTCTCAAGATAAATGGAGCAACTGTTGCAGGAAAATCCATGCCACCTGCCAGTCCACAAGCGGCAACTGCGCCACGATATTTTGTACTAGCGCATGCATTGGCTAAAGTATAGCTACCAACAGTATCAATCACTCCTGCCCAAATTTCTTTGTTTAGCGACTTTCCTTGTGAAGATAATTCAGCCCGATCGATAATCTCCGTTGCCCCTAAACCTGTTAAATATTCTGATTCCTGGGGTCTACCAGTTGATGCTGTAATTTCATAGCCAAGATGACTCAAAATAATAATGGCAATGCTACCCACCCCACCATTTGCACCTGTTACTAAAATTTTTCCATCACTTGGCTTGATACCATGCTTTTGCAAAGCCATGACACAAAGCATCGCAGTATATCCAGCAGTACCTATGATCATTGTATCTTTAAATGAGAAGGTAATAGGTTTTTGTATAAGCCAATCACCTGAAACAGTCACTTGCTCAGCGAGTCCACCAGAATACTTTTCACCAACCCCCCAACCATTTAATATAACTTCATCACCTTCTTTCCATGCTGGATGTTTTGATTCAATCACTACACCTGAAAAATCAATACCTGGCGTTAATGGAAAACTACGGACCACTGGACAGCGCCCAGTAATGGCTAAGGCATCTTTATAATTTAATGTTGAATATTTTACTTGAACTGAAACCTCTCCTCCTTGCAAAGGCTTTGGCGTAATCTCAGCAACCTTTGACATGTAACCTGTATCATCTTTAGTGATTAAGATACCTTTGTACATAAAACTTCCTTTCTTTTTAATTAGACCAAACACCTAGAATTAAATAAAAATAAATGCAGATGTCTGCATTTTTTTACTTAATTTTTCACACTATTGAATTGTTCTACTCCTAATGTAAACAAACGATAGAATGCTTCTAAAGGACGTGTAGATTTGGTTAAACGAGCTCTAAGAACTGCGCCCTCCCATCCAATCCAAAATTGATAAGCCATGTCATTGCAATCTGATAAACTGTATTGAGCATAAAATTCGTGTAAGCAATCTGAAACCATTTTTTCCCAAACCTGAAAAATACTCTCTATGCGCGCAATAATCTCAGGTGCTAGATAAGAAACTTCTTGCCCTAAATTACCTAAAATACAACCTCGCTTAAAATCATATTTTTGTAGCTTTTCTCCAGCATCATTTACAAAATTTTGCAGCTTTTCTATAGGAGAAATATCAGATTGATTTAAAAACTTATTCAATCGTCTTACAAAATAAATTTCGTAAGCATTTAAGACTTCTAAAATAAATGCCTCTTTATTTTCAAAATAATGATAGAAAGAGCCTTTAGGAATTTGCACAGGCGTCATTAAATCATCTAAACTCATGGCATTCATTCCACGCTCTGTAAGCAATTCGATCCCTCGACGTATTAATACATCTTTGGTATCTGCATAGTTGCTTCCATGTTTAGTGGGGCGACCACGTGGTCTTTTAGGTAAAAGTGAATAATTCATGTAAATAAAGTAGACTATCTATCTAGAAATAGCAATGCTGTTTGTGTATTCATCTCAAATCAGAAAGAATACTTTTAAGATCATATCACGTTGGAAATTAAGATCATGAATTATTTCAGTTAGATAAGAAAAAATTAGATTTACCCGATCAACCTTATCTCGTAGAAATTTCATTATTTGAGAAAACAGGTTGAAATCGGATAATATACTGCCTTATATTAAATTAAATTTCCTTTATAAAGAATAAATTAAAAAATATTTACATTCCTTTTGCATGTGATTTTTCAAACTATCTTGATACGAATCGCAGCATAATAAGTTTAATGTTCTGAGGCTCCTTCTGCCCCTAATCCCGTCTCAGACCGTACTTGCTGGGTAACAAAAGCTGCCCGTTCACGTGCTGCACTGGCACTATGATCAGTAATGGAAAAAAACCAAATACTCACAAAACCAATTGTCATGGAAAAAAGAGCTGGTGAAGTATACGGAAATAATGCTGAACCAGTTGGGTTTCCAAGAGTAGTCTCCCATACAGAAGGAGAAACCGCAGTCAGCATCACTGACGAAATTAGCCCAAGAAAGCCACCTATCACTGCACCACGCGTAGTGCAGTCTTTCCATAATACTGACATAAAAAGCACTGGAAAATTTGCTGAGGCAGCAATCGCAAAAGCTAGAGATACCATAAATGCAATATTCTGTTTCTCAAAAGCAATACCCAATAACACTGCAATGACACTCAAAATCACGGTAGTGACACGAGAAACCTTTAGTTCGCTTGCACTATCAGCTTTACCTTTTTTAAACAGCGTAGCATATAAATCATGTGACACAGCTGAAGCACCAGAGAGCGTAAGCCCCGCAACTACTGCAAGGATAGTGGCAAAAGCTACGGCTGAGATAAAGCCATAGAATACATTTCCACCCACTGATTTAGCTACAAGCACAGCTGCCATGTTAGCCGTTCCAGGTCCGCCATAGATGACTCCATTTACAACATCCGCGAACTCAGGATTTGTCAACACTAGCGCGATGGCACCAAAACCAATAATGAAAATAAGCACATAGAAATAACCAATCCATGTGGTCGCCCAAAGTACCGACTTTCGTGCTTCCTTGGCATCAGGTACGGTAAAAAAGCGCATTAAGACATGTGGTAAGCCCGCAGTACCAAACATGAGTGCCATACCAAAGGAAATAGCTGATATTGGATCTTTCACGAAACCACCAGGTCCCATAATTGCTAAACCGAGCCTATTCGCCTCATCAGGAGAATTACCAGCATTGGCTGCAATTGCCGTTCTCACCTCCACACCTCTTGCAAATAGGGCTTCTGGACTGAATCCGAATTGAGCTAACACCATAACAGCCATGAATGTCACACCTGCTAATAATAAGCAAGCTTTAGTGATCTGTACCCATGTGGTGGCTGTCATACCACCAAACAACACATACAGCATCATCAATGCACCAACAATTACTACAGCTATCCAATAATCTAAGCCAAAGAGTAACTTAATGAGTTGCCCAGCTCCAACCATTTGAGCAATCAGATAAAACGCCACAACAATCAACGTACCCGAGGCCGCAAAAGCGCGAATTGGCGTTTGTCTGAAGCGATAGCCTGCAACATCAGCAAAGGTAAATTTACCTAGATTACGCAATCGTTCAGCCATCAAAAATGTGATAATTGGCCAACCTACGAGGAAACCAATCGAATAAATCAATCCGTCATAACCTGTAGCCATAACGGCAGCTGAAATCCCTAAAAATGAAGCGGCAGACATATAATCACCAGCTATCGCTAAACCATTTTGGAAACCAGTGATACCTCCACCTGCGGTATAAAAATCCGAAGCTGACTTTGTTTTCGTAGCCGCCCATTTCGTGATTAAAAGCGTAGCAACCACGAAAGTGCCAAACATACCAATAGCAGTCCAATTGGTGGTTTGTTTAACAGTTTCACCTAAATCGCCACCAGCCGCATGTACAGCCATTGTAGTCAAGGAAGTTAATATTATAAAAAGAAAGCTGAAGGATTTATTCATTCAATAGACTCCTTCAGTATCTGCTTCGTTATTGCATCGAATTCATTATTCGCACGATGTACATAAATACCCGTAATCACAATAGTAAAGACGATCACCCCCATACCGAGTGGAATACCTACTGTTGTTACACCGCTTCCAATCGGTTGTGCCAGGAATGGTTTATTAAATGCGATCAGTGAAATATATCCGAAATACACGAACAGCAGCATTGATGTCAAAATATAGGCTAAACGATTACGTTTTGTACGTAATGCAAGATATTGAGGGTTTTGTTTTATCTTATCGACGATGTAGTCGTTCATAAAGCTTTCCTTGTAATAAATCTTATTATGTAGGACGAGGCAGAACATCCATTTTCCTCATCCAGTAGGTGCAAGTCAGTTAAAAAATTCCTAGCACCTTTCTTGTGTCAGCAAACCTTAACGATGACGAAACACGGGTGCACGCTTGCTAAGAAATGCATGCATGCCTTCCTTTTGCCCATCCGTAGCAAAGGCAGCTTGAAATAGTCTGCGCTCGTGCAGCATCCCTTCAGTTAAACCCACTTCCAATGCGCGGTTCACTGCCTCTTTTGCCATACGTACTGCTGGCGCATTATAGCCAGCAATAGTATGCGCAGCCTCTAGCGCGGTTTGCAGTAATTCAGTTGAAGGTACAATACGAGCTACTAACCCAGCCGCCTTTGCCTCCACAGCATTAATGCTTCGCCCAGTGAGAATTAGATCCATAGCAAGTGCCTTTCCGACTGATCGAGTCAGTCGTTGCGATCCGCCAATACCTGGTAAAATACCCAGCTTTATCTCTGGCTGTCCGAAATGTGCATCTTCAGCAGCGATAATAAAGTCACACATCATCGCTAATTCACAGCCTCCGCCAAGTGCATAACCACTAACAGCTGCAATGATAGGTTTACTGATGCTTAGCAGTTCCTGCCAAGCAGCAAAGATGTCATTTGCTTGCAATTCAGCGAAGGTTTTATCAGCCATCTCTTCGATGTCAGCACCAGCTGCGAAGGCTCTTGGACTCCCTGCAATAACAATTGCACCAATGTTGTCATCGGCATCAAACTGTCGAAGAGCAGCAACCACCTCACGAGACATACGCACATTCAGCGCGTTAAGGCTTTTTGGTCTGTTTAGCGTAATTAGTCCTACGCGTTCACGTCGCTCAACCAAAATGGTCTCATAGCGTTGTGCAGATACAGACTCAACAGCGGTATTGGCTACAGTCGCAGATTTTGTAGTGCTAGATTGAGTGTTTACATTTTTATTAACTGATGCAGTCATGGGTGGTATCTCCTAGATAAAACGATAATCGAAAAAATTTAAGCAATGACCTGCTTGAGTTGGTCATGGTCTTCTTGTGGTAGTGGTCCATCATCTGTGCCAGAGGCAGGAGCATAATCACCTGTTCCCGACATCAACTCAGCGAGAATACGTTCGCGATGTTCATCAAGTGCTGGCGCACGTAGTGGCGTATTAACGTCAATATCTGAAAAGGTGTTGAGTTTGATTGGATTGCCTGCGGTTCGGAAGGATCGACCTGACGCACCCTGAACTTGAATAATCATTTTGCGTGCAGCAAGCTGAGGATGATCCAACAATCGGTCAATCGTATTGATGGGTGCACACGGAACGCCGGCTATATTTAATTGATCAATCCAATGTTCCATAGGTTCTGTGCGTGTAATCTCCTCAATAGCTTGAACCAGTGCAGGACGATTGCGGCAGCGTAAATCATTCGTGATAAATCGTGGATCTAGCGCTAATTGTGGGTTGCCAAGAACATCTGCCATAAGCATGAAAAGTTGATCATTACCCGCAGCTATTACGAAACGACCATCTTTCGCTGAAAAAGTCTCAAATGGGGCAAGTGATGGATGGTTGTCACCTGTACGTGTAGGAACTTTGCCCTCAACATCATAACGTGCCAATGCAGTCTCCATCAGTGCTGCTTGACAATCCAACATACCGATGTCTACTCGCGAGCCTTGTGCGTCACGAGTTCTTTTATAGAGTGATGCAACTATACCTATGGCTGCGAACAAAGCTGCACTGAGATCGCCAAAGCTAGTACCTACTCGAGCTGGCGGAGCATCAGGCCAGCCAGTCAAGCTCATAATTCCCCCCATAGCCTGTACAACCATGTCATAGCCAGGCAGATCACTAAGAGGGCCAGTATGTCCAAATCCAGAGATCGAAGCATAGACAAGATGTGGATGGGTTCGCGCAAGTCGTTCCGCTCCATAACCTAAACGATCCATTACACCAGGGCGAAAGTTTTCGACGAGTACGTCGGCCTGATCAAGCATACGTTCTAATAGATCGCGGTCGCGCGGACTTTTAATGTCTAATGCGATACTCTCCTTGCCTCGATTGAAACACATGAAATACGCTGATTCATCTTCAATGAACGGTCCAAATGCACGAGTATCATCACCCGTAGCAATTCTTTCAATTTTAATGACACGTGCCCCGAGATCAGCCAATATCATTGTGCAATAAGGACCAGCAAGAACACGTGAAAAGTCCAATACTGTGATCCCATCTAGAGGACCTTTCTTTAGCGGCAAACCTTGTGAGGTATCCATTGTTATCTCTCCTTGTTTAAAAAATAATGATTCCTTGTCATTGATCCAATCAATCTATTTTCCCATCAAACACATATTCAACATATTGATATTCATTATGATATTCTCAAAAAATAATTAGACCAATCACCTACAAATAAGCTAAAAAAACACTTCCAAAAATTAGACTAACTACCTATAAATAGACCAAAAAAAATATTAGACCGAATACCTAGAAATAAAATAAAAAAAATTTACCTTCTTTTTTTGATACTAGACCATACATTTTTACAAGTCAACAGATCATTTATTCTACGATATTTACCCCCAATGATCACTTTCATCCCAAACTATGTCTTTCTAAATTTAGTACTGTTATTAATCTTTTATGTCGATCCCTATAGTTCAAGCTGGCTCGAAGAGTTCAAAATTAGAGGAATTTCTGAGGTTCATGCAATAACGAAAAAGAATTCTTTTGAACACATTTGCATTAGATTAATATATAATTAGATTATCCCAAAACATAACAATCTTAATGTTTCTAACTAAATACTAAAACTGTTGCCCTTCCTCTTCCACATCCTGCATTATGCATGCTTCCACTCTAGTTCGATGAAGAACGGCTTGCATTTAAAAAACACTCGGTCTAATATCAGTCGGTAAGGACTCAACGATCTGTCTGTTATTCAATTAGTTGAACCTCAGTAGCTAATGGCTTTTTTTATTATATATTTCTAGACAATCAGTCTAATTATTAAAATACCATGTCTATCAAAGTTAGAACGATTAAAAAAGATAAAACTTGCCATTAGACCATGCCGAAAACACTCATTAAAATTCAGTGATATACAAGAAGATGTCCTAATTTACATGCGTTTTTCTGGAATTAGACGATGTGGCAAGGTATTCATCATTGTCACTATATATACATTTACCACGGAAGATTGAACCTGTGACATCACAGATTCTTACTAAGTTAAAACAAGGAGAAGAAATCATGCATAAACGGTTTTTAGGGACAATTTTCGGAGCCACACTGATATGCTTTCAAGCGCAAGCGGCTCAGTTTCAGTGCCAAGATGATGTAAAACCAACATCATTTACAACCGAAGAACAGAAACTAGTTGATCAGTTTTGGAATGAATCTTTAATCTATTTAGATCAATACTTGAAGGCTTTAGAGACGCCAACTGGACAGTGCAAGGATTCAGCACAAGCTACCATTCAAACCTATAATTCAGAGACGGGAAAAATGCAAACACAATGCATCATGAAATATCGTGATGTAGAATTGGTTGCAAAACATCTCAAGGCTGTTTTAGCCGAGCCAGACAAAGCAAAGGCTTGTTTCGATCCACAAAAGAACTATAAAGCGTTCCCACTTTACACACCAAGTGCGCAAGTTCAAAACTTATCGGCAACCTCTAAGTGGATTAATCGACCTTTATTGACCGACTACTACAAAAAAATAGGCGGTGAAATTGGTGCTGCTGGTCTTGAATTGAATGAAAATTTTCTTGAGATTACATCACGAACAGACACTACTTTACACTGGACAAAAGATGTGAGTATTAAAGGATTACCAACACTTTGGTCTTCAGTAGGTTGGATTCCCTTTTATGCTGAAAATCCAAATGCGGGAAGTGATCGTTTTCGTGGAGGTTATCTTTATGCAGAGGTAATGGGACCATGGGGCAACTTAAGGATCAAAGAAATTGATGGTGAAAAAGTAGATGCAGAAATTGGAATGACGGCCCAATTATTTAATACATCCTATCCCTACCATTACCATCACCCTCAGGAAATCTACATGACGCTGACCAAACCCCAGTGTATTGATCAGAACAAACATATGGTCATGCATTGGGACAATAACCAATTCAAACAAAAGCGTAGCGACAATGGCTGGACGGTAAATATCGATGGCTCTAAAGAAAAATGGAAAAAGTGGTTTTCCAATCAAGATCCAGAGCAGAATTGGCTGACTTACTTTGAACGTAACGCAATCCACGCATTTCACACACTTGAAGGCTGCAATCAAACAATTAAAAATTCTGGTTTAGTAACTGTATGGGCACGTACGACAGCGCAGGACAATAATCAAACTACTCAGCTATGTCGACCGATGACAGGTGCAAAAGATATAAAGACGATGAAACCAGAAGACAAAGCAATCTGCGACTTGAATGATTGGAAACCTTAAACATGGATAATATTATGAAAGGAAGAGATTTCTTCGTATAGGATAGCGATCTTTTTCTCAGTTTGATGCGAATTGTATTGATGTAATGTACAGAAATATTGGTAAGTTTGGCTACATCGGAGGCAGTGAAATCCATGTCAAAAAAGCGATCAATTTTTCTGAATTTTACTTCTGTGATCTCTGAGCAAAAACAGTATATTTTTTATCAGTGAGTTATCATCATATTTAATAGACTTAACGTCCTAGCCCCCAAATCCATAGATTGATTTTTCAGTTTCAAGAATGCCAATCAACTTTATTGGCATTCTTTTCATCGAATCATCAATATATTATGGATTTTTCATCAATAGGTTTTAATTGGGGTGGTGTTTGAACTAGCTCAGACTTAGCCCAATTAGGATCATTTAGCATACGTTGTACCTGTTGAACATCTACATCTTTTTCCCAAGAGCCAATGACTAAAGTAGCAACACAGTTGCCAATTAAATTACTGACTGCTCGAATAATTCCGATCACCCAATCTATTGAAAGAATCAGCACTAAACCAATTGCAGGTATAATTGGAAAGCTGGATAACGTAGCAGCTAAAACAACAATTGCTGATGCAGGAATACCATGCGCACCTTTTGAAGTAAACAAAGTTATAAGCAAAATGATGAGTAAGTCTGAAATTGATAGATGAACGCCAGTAGCCTGAGCAATAAAAACAACAGCAAGTGTCAGGTAGATTGAAAATCCATCAAGATTAAAAGAGTATCCAGATGGAATAACAAGACTTACAGTTGTGTCTTTAATACCGAGTTTTTTTAATTTATACATGACTTGTGGTAACACCGAATCAGATGATGATGTCCCACAGACAATCAAAATTTCTTCTTTAAAGTATCTTATGAATTTAAAAATGTTATACCCTAATAATTTTAATATGAGTCCAAGTATAACAACGACAAAGAAAATAACGGTCATATAGTAAATGAGTATCAAATAGCCTAGATTAACAAGCGTTGCAATTCCGAATTGAGCTACAGTAAAAGCGATTGCACCAAAAACGCCTATAGGTGCCAATTTCACAATAAGCGCCATTATTTTAAAAATAACTTGAGAAATCTTATCGATCAAAGATGCCACTGGATCCTTAGTATCTTTAGGAAGCATTGATAATGCAACACCGAACAGAATAGCGAAAACAACAACTTGAAGAACATCATTCCCTGTAAATGCTCCTACAGCAGTTTGAGGAATCATGTTTAAGAAAAAATCTGATACTCCAGTAACAGCATGAATATTCTCATTATATTTTTCCAACTGTGATGCATCTAATGTTGATAAATCTACATTCATTCCATGACCAGGTTTAAAGATATATGCAACAATGAGCCCTAGTACAAGTGCAATTGAGGTCATGACCTCGAAATAAATTAAAGTCTTTGCACCAACCTTACCTGCTTTCTTTAAATCGCCAGCACCATATATACCTAAAACAATCACGCAAAATATAAGTGGAGCAATAAGCATTTTAACTAATTTGACAAATCCTGTACCTAAGACTTGGAAATTCTTAGCAATTTCTGGAGAAAAATACCCAAATAAACATCCCAAAAATAAAGCAATAATGACTTGGGTAAATAAAGAATTTCTAATTAATTTCATAAATTAGCTCAATGATAGGACTAAATTAAGAAAAGCAAAATGGATGCCAACTCAAATAAGCCCTTTTGAGTTCTTTCAAATTTAGATTACAAATTACCAAAAATAGCCAAATTTTTAACTTGACTAATATTCTTCCTGTTGTTTACAGCATCTTCTTTCTCATTTTATTAATGACCCGTGCAGATAGCGCCATCTTTCTTTTTGCTGTTTATTTCCTCACTCATCTCAGGATTATTTTTTATTAATCCTCCTCAATTTGCTAAGATGGAGCTTAGAGAAATTGAGCTAATCGTCTCCCCTTTGTTGATTTAATTTCAACAATCACAAGTACACTTCAAGGTATACTTCCGCTTTGATTAGTTCTCATTCACTCAGAAAAATTGGATTCGGTTAGACGGCCAGGCTTTTTTAGATTTATATTTTTTGCTTAAATTCAGGGATTTCATGTACATGAATAACACAGAAATAACGGCTGACTTATCTTCTCACACGCCAATGATGCAGCAATATTTAAAAGTAAAAATGCAGCATCCACATTCATTAATGTTCTATCGCATGGGCGACTTTTACGAACTGTTCTTTGATGATGCAAAAAAAGCTGCCAAACTGCTTGGAATCACGCTTACGCACCGAGGGAAAGCCAACGGCGAACCTATTCCAATGGCGGGTGTACCTTATCATGCAGCTGAAGGCTACTTGGCTCGTCTAGTCAAAAAAGGCGAAGCGGTGGTGATCTGTGAGCAAATTGGTGAAGTCACAGGAAAAGGACCTGTTGAACGCGGCGTAGTCAGAATCATTACACCAGGAACGTTAACTGATGATGCCTTATTGACGGCAACACAATCCTCCAATCTTGTTGCCTTATGCTTTCAGCAAAATCAAATCGGTATCGCCTTACTTGACCTAAGTGCAGGTATTTTTAAAGTACAGCAGCAAGATTTTAAATCTGAAAATTTAGCGATTGAACTGGCACGATTAATGCCAAGTGAAATTCTAGTCGATGAAGACATTGTCGACCCGAATATTATTGAGCAAATAAAAAAACAAATTGAGTGTCCAATCACCAAACGCCCTAATGTTGATTTTAATTTAAATAATGCACAAAAAACCTTATGTGATCAGTTTGCTGTTTCCACACTTTCTGGCTTTGGGATTGATCATTTACCGCTGGCTAAAGCCGCAGCTGCTGCCTTACTTCATTATGCGAAAGAAACTCAAAAAACGGCATTACCGCATATTCGTTCAATTAAGTTAGAACAAAGTTCTGATTTCATTGCGCTCGATCCTGTCACACGTCGTAATTTAGAAATTATTGATCCACTCTTTGAACATGGAACATCATTATTTAGTTTGATCAATGATTGCCAAACTGCAATGGGCAGCCGATTGCTTGCACGTACGCTAATGCAACCTATACGCGATACACAAATACTCGATGAGCGTCTAGACGCCACAGATACATTGCTCAAAGGTTATCATGAAGCGCCTGTACGTTTAGTGCTTAAAGAAATTGGAGATATTGAGCGTGTTTTAAGTCGAGTCGCTCTTGGAAGTGCTCGTCCACGTGATTTGGTACAACTGCGTCAGGCATGCGCCCAAATCCCATTTTTAAGGCATGCCCTGCAACCCATTCTCAATACTCAACAATCTAAATTAATTGGACAATTAAATGAAGAATTGGGTGATTTTAATGGATTGCACCAACGTTTAATGTCAGCCATTGTTGAGCATCCACCTGTTTTATTGCGTGATGGCAATGTCATTGCAGAAGGCTTTGATACTGAATTAGATGAACTTCGTAAAATCCGTGATCATGCAGGGCAATTTTTAATTGATCTGGAAATTAAAGAACGTGAAACAACAGGAATCAACACCTTAAAAATTGGCTATAACCGTGTGAGTGGCTACTATATTGAACTCACCCGTGCTCAGGCAGAACAAGCACCTGAACATTATATACGTCGCCAAACCTTGAAAAATGCTGAGCGTTACATTACGCCAGAGTTAAAATCCTTTGAAGACAAAGTGCTTTCCAGTGAATCTCGAGCATTGGCTAGAGAAAAGCTACTCTTTGAAATGTTGTTAGATGAATTAAGAGCAGACATTGCCAATTTGCAAATGATGAGTGCATCCATTGCACATATTGACCTATTGGCTAACTTTGCGCATCAAGCACGTTTAAACAATTGGAATCGACCAGAATATAGCCCCGAGATCGGCATTAAAATTACTGCTGGTCGTCATCCTGTGGTCGAATCATTAAGTAAAACGCCATTTACACCGAACGATACTCAACTCGATTTTAATCATCGTATGGCAATCATTACTGGACCGAATATGGGAGGTAAATCGACCTTTATGCGTCAAACCGCATTGATCAGTCTACTTGCCTATTGCGGTAGTTTCGTTCCTGCAAAAGCTGCAAAACTAGGGCCTATAGATCGTATCTTTACCCGTATTGGTTCTGCAGATGATTTGTCTACAGGGAAATCTACCTTCATGGTTGAAATGACTGAGACCTCTCAAATTTTGCACCATGCCACCAATCAGTCTTTAGTGCTGATGGATGAGGTTGGTCGGGGTACAAGTACTTATGATGGTTTGTCACTGGCTTGGGCATGTGTACTCGACTTAACCAAACGCATCAAATGCTTATGTTTATTCGCAACCCATTATTTTGAATTAACCGAATTATCAAAAGAAGTCGCAATTGATAATTATCACGTCACTGCTAAAGAATTGAATGGTAATTTGATTTTATTGCATAAAGTACAGCAAGGTCCTGCCAGTCAAAGCCATGGTTTACAAGTTGCAAAACTTGCAGGGATTCCTGCTGGGGTGATTAAAGAAGCACAAAAACGCTTAAAAATTTTAGAGAAGCAACAACAGCAACAATTGCAATCCGTTGTACAAAATGATCTATTTGCCAATGTTGACCAACCTGAACCTGAAACACAGGAGCAGATTATTGAAATTGAAAAAGTCATTGAAATTATTAAACCTTCTCCAGTGCTCGATACTTTGGCAAATATCGACCTAGATGATTTAACTCCTCGCCAAGCACTTGAACAATTGTATGCACTGAAAGCTGCTTTAAAGTCATAGACCAATATCCCAGGACCTGTTTATTATTTAAGCGGGTTCTGGAAAAATGTATTACAAGTAAACCGATTATCTAAATTCAAAAACATAAAGTTCTGATGTATAAAAAGTCATTAAAACCGATTTGAGGGCTGTAAAATTAAGATTTCCTTTAGACCATTACAATACGCTGAGATTGATTTAATTTGGCAACAGATTGATCGAAAAGAGTTAATCACACATATGTATCTACAACACAGCCAACAACTTCAGCGTATTGACTGCTTTTATGATGTTCAGTGTTGGGATCAGTATCATCTAGAAAATGACCCACCTTTGATCAAACATCTTTGCCAACAAGGTGCAATTTGCATAGGTGGCTTTACTCCGTCAAACCAACTCATCGCAGTTCAGGTCGTATCAAATCAAAAAATTACTGATTATCCTCAAGCGAAACTACTGCAATATTTTTATGTAGATGCCCATCATCAAAGTCATGGCATTGGCAGTCAGTTAATGCAAACAGCCATCACATCAGCAAAAAAATTAGGTGCAAAACAACTCTATATTTCAGCAACGCCCACTCAACGCACAGTCGATTTTTATCTCAAGCAAGGTGCAAAGCTTTTAGAAAAACCTGATCATCAACTCTGGTCTTTAGAACCTGAGGATATCCATTTAATCTACAATCTCAGCGAATAGTCCATATAGAGAAATATAGTTAACGATCATTCAGTCTAAACAGACAGCAGGTTCGGTTTATTTTTCAAGCAATAAAATAATTTTTGTGTTTTTTCAATATTACAGTTATGCCCTATTTTTAATATGCTTAGCATTTTTTTAACAATACTTTCTCTATAATTATTACTCATACTCACATAAATGAGGAATACATCACAAAATAAACCTTCTTACTATAAAAAAAATTGATTCAGCAGGTTCTTCTATATTAAATATCAATAAAAGCAATTGTTACTTTGTCGCGTTTTCCCTAAAATACACCATTATTAATTAGAACCATATTTTTAGGTAGCTGACGCCATGACCTTTGTTGTCACTGAAAATTGTATTAAGTGTAAATATCAAGACTGCGTAGAAGTATGTCCAGTAGACTGTTTTTATGAAGGTCCGAATTTCCTTGTGATTAGCCCAGACGAATGTATTGACTGTGCATTATGTGAACCTGAGTGCCCTGCAAATGCAATTTTCTCAGAAGATGAATTACCTGAAGGTCAAGAAGTCTTTATTGAATTAAACGCTGAACTTGCACAAAAATGGCCTAACATTACCCAAATTGGCGATCAACCCGAAGATCGTGAAGAATGGAATGGTAAGCCAGATAAATTACAGTACTTAGAGAAATAAGTACTGTTCTAAAAGATCAGCTTAGGCTGATCTTTTTTGCATTTAAATATGTAATTTATACATTTATTTGCAATTTATTCATAATACCCAACCTAAACTAGACTAGAATACTCCGTTACTTGCTTTAGCTAATATTGAGAATGAAATTTATTTTGAAAGGTCTACTTGCTGTCGGTGTTACTACAATGATTCTGGCCGGATGTACATCTTCCCCTCAAAAGAATCCAACAATTAGCACACCGCATGGTCAACGTATTTATATTCCTGAAGAAAAAATTACGATTGAACGACCAATCCCACAAAAGACCATGCCCGCCTCTTATCGTCAATGGTTAATGTATGGTGACAACCAGTCTCGTGCGCGTGGTTATGAACGTTTTCTTGAACAAAACAATGCAGGAAATATTATTCCAAGTTTTGAATTATTTAAAACTGCACGGGATTGGGAAAAATGCGGTAAATCAGAATATATGATTCCAAGTCGAGAGCTATGGAATAATCAATTACCGACATTGAAAGTGTTCAAATATCTGGTTGCATCCAAAGTTTTAACAGACTTTACGGTTACTTCAGTTTATCGTGACCTACCATTGAATCAATGTGCGGGTGGCGCTGGCTCTTCACGTCATTTATTTAATTCAGCCATCGATTTTCGTATCGGTCCTGAAAACCCTCAACCTGAAGATTATGCTTATATTGAACACACCAAGTTTAAACTGTGTCAATTTTGGTCACAGTACGGTCAAAGCTTAAACATGGGCTTAGGTCTATATGCTTCAGGACAAATCCATATTGATACTCAAGGTTATCGTACTTGGGGACCTGACTTGACCCGTAATAGCTCAATGTGTAATTTTTAAGTCAAGGTTCAATTTAAAAGAGATCGATAAGATCTCTTTTTTATGACCAAGTATTTGATCATAAATGAAGCTTATGTTTCTGTATGAACTTTAAAAACTAGGTTATCAATTCGTTTTTTGTGCTTTTAGGTTCTAGATGGTTACCCTACCGTGGGGTGACATGGATGTCGCCGTTGGGTGGAGGTATTTAAACTTTGAATGCAAGGTGTGGCATTGCAAGCTTCTTTACAAGCAAATAATTTATTCTTACAGGGAATTGATTTAATTAAAAGAGATTATATTCTTGCGTCTGAGTTCTTTGACAGGTTGACTATATTTTAGATCGAAACACTCTTAAATAAAAAACGCCCAATGAAATTCATCGGGCGTTTTTGAAATAAACAAAGTCTATTTCATTTCAATCAACACAGTTTAAACCTAGTCAATTGCAGGCGTATATGTACCATCAGCGATTGCTGCTTTGATACGATCTGCTTCTTCCAATACCAAAGCAAGAAGATTCTTCACGTTATCTAAAGTTGCAACTGGGCTTAAAGTGGTCATTTTCAAAGATTGAACCTGCCCCACTTTAGTCACACCAATATTGGCTTCACCACGTGCAAATAATTCATCTGCAACGTTTTGATTCAATGTATCCAGTAATTCCACAGGATAATTCTCTGGAACCACACGGAACAACACCGATGCAAATTGAGGATCAACCAGCATTTCTAAACCAGCAGTAGCATTGATGTAATCTGCCACTTCGCGGGTAAGCTTAACGCCATGATCAATCATTGAACCATAAAGCTCTTCACCTAGGTTTTCAATCGTCATCCACAATTTTAACGCATCAAAACGACGTGTTGTTTGTAGAGATTTAGACACCAAGTTCGGTACACCATGCTCTTCATCATAAGCAGAATTTAAATATTCAGCTTCATAATGCATGAAACGATAGTTCGCTTCATCTTTCAACAAGAACGCACCACATGAAATACTTTGGAAATAGTGCTTATGGAAGTCTAAGGTGATCGAATCAGACAATTCAATGCCATCAAGCATTGAACGGTAATCATTTGATAAGATCAGTGCACCACCCCATGCTGCGTCGATATGCATCCACGCGCCATATTTATTGGTGATTTCACGGATTTTTTTCAATGGATCAATCGCACCAGCATCGGTTGTCCCAGCAGTCGCAACAACACAAGCAACAATTTTGCCTTCAGCCTGTAAATGCGCCATGGTTTTTTCTAGCGCATCGACATCCATCTGTGCATTTTCATTGACAGGTACAGTCACAACCGACTGAAAGCCCATGCCCATCATCGCCATGTTCTTTTGAACAGAGAAATGTGCATTTTCAGAGCAAATCACTTTGACATTACGCATCGCTTCGTTTGGAACACCGTCACGTTGAACAGACCAAGGACGACCATCCTCATCTTTCCAATTCTTGGCAATGCACCAGTCACGCGCCAACAGTACACCCATCAAATTAGACTGTGTACCGCCAGAAGTGAACACCCCTGCTTGACCTGTACCATAACCTACTTTTTGACGCAACCAATCGATTAATTGAACTTCCATCAATGAGCCTGCTGGGCTTTGATCCCAAGAGTCCATTGACTGGTTTGTGGCATTAATCAGCACTTCAGCAATTTGACTGGTCACCATCGTTGGACAGTGCAAATGTGCTAAAGAATGTGGGTGATGTACTTTTAAACTTTTATTAAGGAAAAGTTCAACCATACGTTCAAGCGACTGGTGAAGTCCTAAACCTTGTTTAGACGGCGCAAAAGAAATCGCTTCACGAAGTTCTTTGATACTTCCGCCTGTGTACATTTTATCGTTTTGCAACCATGCTGCGACTGCTTTAGTCGCCTCAGCCATTGCTGACTCATAGTCAGCAATAGATTGAGCATCATTGCAGAGTAACGCTTTACGATGTTCTGCAAAATCTACCATAAATCAAGCGCCTCGAACTGCAACAAGAGCTTCTGCAACAGCTTTCTTAAAGCGCGCAATTGCATCTTCACACTCTTCTTGAGTAATGATCAACGGACAAAGTAGACGGATCACCGTACCACTGCGACCGCCTTTTTCTAACAATAGTTTATTGTTAAAACATGCTGTTTGAATTGCAGCTGCCAATTGTGAATCAGCAGGAAGCGAACCCATATGATCTGCTTGCTTACGCTCATCCACAATTTCAACACCGATCATCAAACCGCGACCACGAACATTACCAATACATGGGAATTCTTGAGCTAATTTTTTCAATTCAGCTTGTAAGAAATCACCACGTTCTTGTGCATTTTTCGCCAGATTTTGCTCTTTGATTGTTTTAATCGTTGCAAGACCAGTACCCATAGCAAGTTGGTTACCACGGAAAGTCCCCGTGTGACCTGCTGGCTGCCAAGCATCAAACTTACGTTTAATCCCTAATACAGCCAATGGTAGGCTACCACCGACTGCTTTTGACATCACCACAACATCAGGTTCAATACCTGCATGTTCAAAGGCAAACATTTTACCTGAACGTGCAAAGCCTGCTTGAACTTCGTCTAAAATCAATACGATATTATGACGTTCAGTCACTTCACGGATTTTTTGCAACCATTTTGCAGGTGCAGACACAACACCACCTTCACCTTGAATCGCTTCAAGGATTACAGCAGCAGGTTTGGTCACACCGCTTTCGACATCTTCAATGAAGTTCTCGAAATAATAGGTAAGGGCATCTACACCTGCTTCACCGCCAATCCCCAATGGGCAACGGTATTCATGCGGATATGGCATAAATTGTACGCCTGGCATTAAGCCATTCACCGCATTTTTAGCAGATAAGTTACCTGTCATCGCTAGTGCACCATGTGTCATACCATGGTAACCACCAGAGAAACTGATCACAGTACTACGACCAGTATATGTTTTTGCCAACTTAATCGCTGCTTCTGTACCATCTGCACCAGATGGACCACAGAACTGTAGACAATACTCTTCTTTTCCACCTGGGAGTTGTTCAAGTAGTGCTTCAGTAAAAGCATCTTTTAAAGGCGTTGTTAAATCTAAAGTATGTAAAGGTAAACCACTTGCTAAAGTGTCTTGAATACTTTTAATCACCGCAGGATGGTTATGGCCTAAAGCCAATGTTCCTGCCCCAGCTAAACAATCGAGGTACTTTGTACCTTCAACATCGGTAACCCAACAACCATGTGCTTCCGCTATCGCTAACGGTAATTTACGTGGATAACTACGAACATTCGATTCCATCTGACTTTGGCGAGTCAAGTAGTATTCGTTTGTGGAAGTGGCAGCAGGATTTACAGAAGTAACGCTCATATCGAATTACCATCTCTGATATGGGTTGAAAGAAATAAGTCGGGTGACTTGTGGTCCTTTGACTCGGTGCTTTATAGAAATCTAGTTAGAGAGCTTTTAATATTCATAACTAGGAGCGCGATAATACAGTTTTTTACAAGAAAATAAATAACTTTTATGTACTTATCTACTCTCCATTTATCGAAAAAAACATTTAGCTCAATCCAGTTCAAGTATTATTATCATACTATGTGACAAAGCAAAGAAAAGTAGACAATTAAAATCACTTTACCTATAAGACACGATCTTATACAAATCCAATATTCTATAAGTGCGTAAATAATTCATTTTAAAAAATTTTTAAATAAAACATTATTGCAATTTCTATGTAAATTATTACAAATGCACCACAAAATCCGCCATAGTTTTTCCACAAACTACCATTATCATCAAAAACAGATTCAATTTATACAATATATCTTTTGGTCATAAAATTTAATCAAACAATTTTTAAGGATGACTTATGCGTTACTTAGCTTTAACCACTTTACTTCTGGGAACTACACTGAGCACAATGACAATGGCAGCTGATAATGATTCGCTAAACTACAACATCGTAAATGTTCAAGCAGATGCGACACGTCAAGTGTCTAATGATGAAATGCATGCCGTACTGTTTATTGAAAAAACCAACAAACAGCCTGCCGAGCTTTCCGCACAAATCACTCAATTAATGAATCAAGCCATTGCGATCTCTAAAAAATATCCACAAGTTAAAGTCGAAACAGGTTCACAAACCACCTATCCTGTATATGACAATGACAATCAAAAGTTAAAAGATTGGCGTGGTCGTGCTGAAATCCAAATTGAAAGTAAAGACTTTAAAGCAGCAAGCCAACTAATCAATGAATTGCAAAACAGCTTCCAAACCCAGTCTATCAACTTCACAGTCTCTGATGAACAACGTAAGAAAGTTGAAAATGAATTAATGGTTGAAGCTTCGAAAAACTTCCAGCAACGTGCGCAAATTTTAACGCAAGCATGGAACAAATCGTCTTATAACTTGGTGAATATCAACATCAATACCAGCAACTCTTATCCACAACCGATTTATGCCGCACGTGCATCTATGGCTAAGTTTGAAGCTGCCGATGCTGGTGGACAAAATATGGCTGCTGGTGAGTCGAAGATCACAGTAAATGCCAATGGTTCTATCCAGTTTAAATAATCTCGTTGATTTAACTTTAAATCAGATTCATAGAAAAAATCAGATTGATAGAAACCGTGCTTA
>NZ_JBXPBY010000017.1:0-107647 GCF_056930735.1 Acinetobacter sp. B-6
GCAGCAGTCAGTAAGGTTTTTTATAGTGTAGCAAACTTTATATATTTAGCTATACTGGATTACTTGCGCCTTTTTTGCGATAGATTTCAGGAATTCTTTTACCTAAATAATATTGTTGTAATTCAAGTGAAGCTTCTTTTCCAATGAAACCATATCTATTATTTCTTTTGGATTTATCATCTGAGTTTTCATCGATTAGCTTGAAATTTGGAAAATTTTCATCGGTAGCTTCTAACCATTTTTCAGCGGTAAAAACACCTTTTATAATTCCCTGAACAGTTGCTAAAATAATTTCAGCATTTTCAGCTTCGGTTTTACTTAATCTCCATGCAAATCTAACAGCATCATAAACATCTCTCTCAGCAGAACTTTTATTTACTGAAATAATTAAAGCTTTATGCTTAATATCAACAGTTTCAGTTTTATACATATTTATAATTTCCTGAACATGAGCTATACCATATTCGTTGCTTCCTTCGCCATTAACAATATTAGTTAACCCAGGATAAGCATCAATTAATGCAGCTTCAATTTGAGCAGCGATATCTTGGTTTTCTAAACCATGTCTATGTATCACATGAATTATGTCAAGATTTGCTAATTTAATGTCTCTAATTTGCTTCATTTTAAGACTTAAAAATTCGTCATATTGTTCTTCTATTAATCCATTAATATGATCAAATACACGATTTCCTCTTCCTCTGCCAACATAGAAGGTTAGACCATCACGAGGATCAATTAAGCGATAAACATACCATTTTAGTTGTTCAATAATTTCTGAAGAAAATTTTTTTATTGTCATCTATGCCTCTTATAAAAAACCTCACTTAATGTGAGGTTTTTTATAACATAAAATCAATTAATTATCGAATAAATCAACCAATCAATTTCTTCATCAATTCATTGACTTGAGCAGGGTTGGCTTTACCACGAGAAGCTTTCATCACTTGACCGACTAGACCGTTAAATGCTTTCTCTTTACCAGATTTATACTCTTCAACCATTTTTTCATTGGCAGCAAGTACTTCTTTGATAATAGCTTCAATGGCACCTGTATCAGTTTCCTGTTTCAAGCCTTTTTCAGCAATAATGGCATCGGCAGTTTTGCCTTCTTCCCACATAAAGCCAAAGACTTGCTTGGCAATCTTACCGCTAATCGTGTTGTCGACAATACGTGCGATCATACCGCCTAACTGTTCAGCAGAAACAGGAGAGTCAGCTAACTCTAAGCCAGCTTTATTTAAAGCACCTGAGAACTCACCCATCACCCAGTTTGCAGCAACTTTACCTTGAGCGGCGCCACCAGAAGCTGCAACAACCGCTTCATAGAAGTCTGCTAATTCACGAGAAAGTGTTAATACATGTGCATCATATTCAGTCACAGCGAAATCTGCGATAAAACGTGCACGACGTGCTTTCGGTAACTCAGGAAGAGCCGCACGTGCCGCTTCAATCTGTTCATCCGCAATGATCACAGGCAACAAATCAGGGTCAGGGAAGTAACGATAGTCGTTGGCTTCTTCCTTAGAACGCATTGAACGTGTTTCCATTTTATTTGGATCGAACAAACGCGTTTCCTGATCAATTGAACCACCTTCTTCCAAGATGTCCATTTGACGTTGGATTTCAACATTGATGGCTTGTTCGATAAAACGGAATGAGTTGAGGTTTTTTAACTCACAACGTGTACCAAATGGTTGTCCTGGACGACGTAATGACACGTTACAGTCAGCACGGAATGAACCTTCAGCCATGTTACCGTCAGAAATTCCTAACCAACGCACCAAAGTATGAATAGATTTGATATAGGCAACAGCCTCTTCCACAGAGCGCATATCAGGTTCAGACACGATTTCAAGTAAAGGTGTACCAGCACGGTTTAAGTCGATACCAGACATGCCTTCAAATTGATCGTGGATTGATTTACCAGCATCCTCTTCCAAATGTGCACGAGTTACGCCTATACGCTTGACTGTGCCATCTTCAAGCTGGATGTCGATATGACCTAGCCCAACGATAGGATTGTCCATCTGGCTGATTTGGTAGCCTTTTGGAGAGTCTGGGTAAAAGTAGTTCTTTCGTGCAAATACCGATGCTTGATCGATATAGGCATCAATACCCAAACCAAAACGAATCGCAAGATCAACCACTGCTTGGTTGAGTACTGGCAATACACCCGGCATCGCCAAATCAACAAGGCTGGCTTGGGTATTTGGATCTTGACCAAATTCAGTCGAAGAACCTGAGAAAATTTTAGACTGAGTTGCAAGCTGAGTATGAATCTCAATCCCGATAACAACTTCCCATCCGTCAATCAACTTTGAAGGTGCTAATTTTTGAGCTTCAGTCATTATGCATTCTCCTCAGCAATTGCCGCACGTTTGGTATGCCAGTCCGTGTTTTGTTGATATTGATGAACAATCGACAACAGTTGTGATTCTGACCAGTAGTTACCAATGAGCTGTAAGCCTACAGGTAAGCTGTCTTTGTCAAAACCAACAGGTGCATTGATAGCTGGTAAACCTGCCAAGTTTACAGCAAGCGTATAAATATCGCCTAAATACATTTCTGTAGGGCTGAGGTTTGCGCCAATTTTGTAGGCTGTGGTTGGTGCAGAAGGTGCAGCAATTACATCAACATTTTCAAATGCAGTTAAGAAGTCTTGTTGAATGAGACGACGTACTTTTTGTGCTTTTACATAATAAGCATCGTAATAACCCGCTGAAAGGGCATAAGTCCCAATCAAAATACGACGTTGCACTTCAGCACCAAATGCTTCAGAGCGAGAGCGTTTATGTAAATCTAAAATATCTTTTGGATTTTCACAACGATAGCCATAACGAACACCATCATAACGTGACAAGTTTGAAGATGCTTCAGCAGGCGCAATCAAATAATAGGTCGGTACATAAGCTTCAGTCATGTTGAGATCAATCTCAACCAAAATGGCGCCCATGCTTTCCAATGTTTTTAACGACTCTTCAACACGTGCTTTGACCTCAGCATCTAAACCTTGAACATTGAAGTATTGTTTTGGAATACCAATACGCAAGCCTTTCACTGCTGTTGCATTTAAGTTTGCAACATAGTCATCTACTTCTTTGTTGATTGATGTTGAATCTTTTGCATCATGACCTGCGATGGTGTTCATGAGAAAGGCACAGTCTTCAGCAGAACGTGCCATAGGTCCACCTTGATCTAATGATGATGCGAAAGCAATCATCCCGAAACGAGAGACACGACCATAAGTTGGTTTTAGACCTGTCAAACCACAGAATGATGCAGGTTGACGAATAGATCCCCCTGTATCTGTGCCCGTTGCAAAAGGTGCAAGATCAGCGGCAACAACTGCAGCAGAACCACCAGAAGAACCACCCGGAACATGTTCTAAATTCCATGGGTTTTTCGTCGCACCATAAAATGAACTTTCAGAGGTAGAGCCCATGGCAAACTCGTCCATGTTCACTTTACCCAACGTCACTAAACCAGCGGCTTTTGCTTTGGCTACAACCGTCGCATCATAAGGTGAAATAAAATTATCCAACATTTTTGAACCCGCAGAAGTTTTAATTCCTTGAGTACAGAAAATATCTTTATGTGCCAGCGGAACTCCAGCCAAAGTACCCGCCGTGCCATTTTTTAATAAATTGTCAGCAGCATCAGCCTGAGCCAAAGCATATTCCGGAGTAACCGTTACATACGAATTAACACGATCATCAAGTTTCGCAATACGGTCTAAATAATGTTGAGTCAACTCGCGAGATGAAAATTGTGCAGATTTTAAACCTTCTGCCATTTCACGAATCGATAAACGGTGTAAATCAGTCATGAGTACAATTCTTTACGATTAATTTTTAAAAATAAGTTTAATTGATCAAATATTATTCAATCACTCTCGGAACAAGGTACAAACCATCCTGAACTGCAGGAGCAATGGCTTGATATTCTTCACGATGGTTGCTTTCCGATACAACATCTGGACGAAGTGGTTGTGGATGATCGAATGGGCTCTTAAGTGGCTCAACACCATCGGTATTGATTGCTTTTAAGGTCTCCATCATCCCTAAGATTTTATTTAAACTTTGAGCATATTCAGCAGATTGCGTATCATTCAGCGACAATCGAGCAAGATTGGCGATTTGTGATACAGTTTGTGCATTTAATTCTGCAGAATGCTGAACATCTGAACTTGACATGATGTCTCACCTAATCAGTTTTAAAAAAATTCAAAATATCGTGCGTTATAATAAGCGATTGACTTGTTCAAATCATCACATTTAGTTAAAGTTGCCATCTTGCGTCCATATAAAGTTTAAACTGAGAACGACCCGTGATTCTAAAACGACTAATTGGCTTGTTTTCGCCAGATCTAGCCATTGATTTAGGTACTGCAAATACACTTATTTATGCACCAGGAAGGGGCATTATATTAAACGAACCGACAGTTGTGGCGATTCGTCACAGTGGTTCGCAGAAAATTGTTGCAGCTGTGGGTTTAGATGCTAAGCAAATGCTTGGTCGTACCCCAGCCAATATTTCTGCAATCCGTCCGATGAAGGATGGTGTTATTGCTGATTTCGAAGTCACTGAAACCATGTTAAATCAATTTATTGGTAAAGTGCATGAAAAACGCCTATTCCCACCTGCGCCTCGTGTTGTGGTTTGTGTACCGTGTAAATCAACTTTGGTAGAGCGCCGTGCGATTCGTGAAGCTGTATTCAATGCTGGTGCCCGTGATGTACGTTTGATTGAAGAGCCTATGGCTGCTGCGATCGGTGCGGGTATGCCTGTAGAGCAAGCATGCGGTTCTATGGTCGTTGATGTTGGTGGCGGTACAACTGAAATTGCCATCATTTCCCTACAAGGGTGTGTATACGCAGATTCTTTACGTATCGGCGGTGATGTGTTTGATGAACAAATTATTAATTATGTACGTAAAGCACATGGTTGTGTAATTGGTGAAACGACTGCTGAGACCATCAAAAAAGAAGTTGGAATGGCAGTAGCAGACGGCAAGACTTTAGAAATTGAAGTTCGTGGTCGTAACCTTGCTGAAGGTGTTCCACGCGCGATTACAGTGACTTCTGATGAAATCACGCAAGCGATAGCTGATCCATTACAAAGTATTGTATCTGCTGTGAAATCTGCACTTGAACAAACTCCACCAGAATTATCTTCAGATATTGCTGAACGTGGAATAGTTTTAACAGGTGGTGGAGCATTATTGCGTAATCTGGATAAATTACTTGCCCAAGAGACAGGTTTACCTGTTGTTGTTGCTGAAGATCCTTTAACTTGTGTGACTCGTGGCGGTGGAAAAGTCTTAGAATTCTTTGACAATCCAAACCATGATATGCTTTTTGTAGGCTAAACTATACTCGATTAAGTTTAAGGATGAGGCGGTGCAACCGAATCTCTTTTCAAGACAACCGCCATCTTTTCGCTCTTTTATCATTGCGGTCATCACTTGCTTGGTAGTGTTGTTCTTTAACTGGCGCATGCCTCAAGTGATTCAACCTGCAAGAGAGGTCTTGTATGCGGCATATAATCCAATTTATGCCTTAGCAAGTTATCCTGTATTGTCGAAAGAATGGCTGAATCAACAAACAAAATCTGAAGCTCAGTTGCGTCGCGAAAACACTGCGATGCAAGCTGAATTGCTTCAGGCTCAGGTTCGTCTGCAAAAACTCTCAGAACTTTCTGCTGAAAATACCCGTTTACGAGGATTACTCGATACACCGTTAATTATTGATGGACGTATGGAGATTGCGGAAGTGATTGGAACAGATGCTGATCCATTACGTCATATCATTATCATCAACCGTGGTTCAGCCAATCATCTTAAAGTCGGTCAAACTGTTTTAGATGATAAAGGGATCATGGGGCAGATCATCAACGTTTATCCTCATAGTAGTCGTGTAATGCTGCTTTCTGATAAAGAACATTCTTTATCTGTACGACTTGAAAGCTCAGGTATGCGAGCCATCGTGACAGGTACAGGTGATTTAGGGCATTTGAAAATGGAATATGTTCCAACGAGTGCCAACATCAAAGTGGGTGATAAGGTTTATAGTTCTGGTTTAGGTCAGCATTTTCCAGCGGGCTATTTGGTCGGTGCTGTGTCTAAAGTGATGCGACATAATACTGGAGAGTTTGCACAAATTGATGTTGTTCCAGCTGCACAGTTAGCCGGTGGGCATCACGTTGTAGTACTTTTCTCGGATTCATTAGCGATGGAGCAGCCAAATGTTGATCGCTAAAAAGTTACCATCAGAAAAACAACGTAAAGATCCGCTATGGATTATCATTGTTTCAATCGTAATTGCTTCGATTTTGGTGGTCTATCCGATGTCCTATGCAATAGCAGGATGGCGTCCACTTTATATGTTTTTAATCATGCTATTTTGGGTGCTGTGTCAGCCAACTTGGTGTGGTATCTGGTTTGCATTTACGCTGGGTCTGTTTACTGATCTTTTGCTAGATGCACCTTTGGGCATGAATGCATTAAGTTATGTGCTGATTGCTTTTTTAACACGTTATTTTATTCGAGAGAGACGCGTGCTGACATTTAGTAACCTTTGGGTGATCACTATGTTGGCGATTCTTGCACATTTAACCTTTACCTTTATGGCGCAAGTGATGGCAGGAACGCATTTTTCGATAACACGTCATTGGCAAACTTTGATTTCCAGTATTTTTTGCTGGCCAATTCTTTATTATTTATTAAAAAGATGGCGCATTTAATTCTTGCTTCAAGCTCGCCAAGGCGTCAAGAACTGTTGTTACAACTGGGCTTGGCGTTTGACGTGCATAGCCCGGATGTTGATGAATCTGTAAATGAACATGAGCAGATTGATCACTATGTGTCGCGTTTGGCAAAAAGTAAAGCGCAAGCAGTTCTAAGCTTGTATCCTGAGGCGACCATCGTTGCTGCGGATACCAGTTTGGTTGTTGCTGATCAAATTATAGGTAAGCCAGCATCCAAACAGCATGCTTTCGAAATTTGGGGAGTATTGTCAGGGCGGAAACATGAGGTGCTGACAGGAGTTTGTGTTGCAAATGCCAATCAATTATTGAGTACCGTGGTTCGCACAGAAGTTGAGTTTCAAGCGTTAAGTCTCAAAGATATGGAAGACTATTGGGCAACAGGTGAACCTCTAGGCAAAGCGGGTGGATATGCAATTCAAGGCATTGCTGCGAAATATGTGACACGGATAAATGGTAGTTATAGCAATGTGGTTGGGCTACCATTACATGAAACGATACAATTACTTGATCGTCTAGATCAATGCAGTTGAGGCACGAAATTAACTGCAAAAAAGAATTTTTATAATGTTTTGAGTTGAGTTATGTCTGACGAGTTACTGATTAACGTCACACCTATGGAGTGTCGTGTGGCGTTAATTCAAAATGGTACGGTCAATGAACTGTTTGTTGAGCGTACTGTTAAAAGAGGGTTGGTCGGTAATATTTACAAAGGAAAGGTCGTGCGTGTCCTACCTGGGATGCAAGCTGCTTTTGTGGATATTGGCTTGTCTCGTACTGCATTTTTACATATCAATGATATGATTTGGCCACGTCATCAGCCCACGCCGAATGTTTTTGAACTCTTACAACCCGGTCAGATTCTAACAGTACAAGTGATGAAAGATATGTTAGGCACGAAAGGTGCACGACTGAGTACGGATCTTTCTATTCCTTCACGTTATCTGGTTTTGATGCCTTATGGTAGTCATATTGGTGTATCACAACGGATTGAATCTGAAGAAGAACGTGACCGTTTGCGTTCAATGATTGAAAGGATTCAAGAAGAGCATAAGCTTCCTGGTTCAGTCATTGTCCGTACTGCAGCTGATGGAATTGATGAAGCATCTATCGCGCAGGATATGGCTTATTTAGCGAAGCTTTGGGAATTTATTCAGAAAAAGCAAAAAATTATTGCGGTTCCCTCACTGATTTTTGAAGAACTTCCATTACCTCAACGTGTGATTCGTGATTTGGCAAATGAAGATACTGCCACGATCTATGTTGACTCTCGTGAAATACATGCCAAGTTACAAGAGTTTGTCGCTGAGTTTGTTCCGAGTATGGGTAGTCGTTTACAACATTATCCAGGAGAGCGCCCACTTTTTGATTTGTACAATGTTGAAGAAGACATTCAAAAAGCATTACAAACTCGGGTTGCATTAAAGTCTGGTGGTTATTTGATGATTGACCAGACGGAGGCAATGACCACGATTGATGTCAACACAGGTTCTTATGTGGGTGGTCGTACGCTTGAAGATACAGTCTTCAAAACCAATATGGAAGCCACCCAAGTCATCGCTCGACAGTTACGTTTACGCAATTTAGGCGGCATTATCATTATTGATTTCATCGATATGCAGGAAGCTGTACATCGTGAAGAAGTCATGAACCAGTTTGAGAAGATGCTTGAGCGTGATCATGCCAAGACAAAAATTACCCAAGTGTCTGAACTTGGTTTGGTGGAAATGACACGTAAACGTACACGTGAATCACTGGAACATTTGTTATGTGAATCATGTCCAACCTGTCAGGGGCGTGGATTTGTGAAAACAGCAGAGACAGTGTGTTACGAAATTTTTCGAGAAATCCTTAGATATACACGAGCTTATGAATCTCAGAGTGGCTTTACTGTTATCGGTCATCCATCTGTGATTGATCGGCTGTTAACTGCAGAAGCCCCAGCTGTCGCGGATTTGGAGCATTTTATTAATCGTGTGATTAAATTCCAAGTTGAAAATTTATACACGCAAGAGCAATACGATATCATTTTAAGTTGAAATTGTAACAGGATGTCGTTAAACAGTTGTTACATCTGAAATTTTACTTTTTGAGCTGATTTCACAATACTAGATTACAAAGGTAGCCAAAGACTCTCTCCCTACCAGTCTTAGCAAGTGAGGTCATAAAATGAGCGTAAGTGAACAATTAATAAGTCGCGGTATCAAACATGTATTAGAAAACCAACCAAAGAATACATGTGTAATGTTGGATGACAATGGTCAAGAAGTGAAAATTACCAAAGACATGGTTGTAAACGTCTGTCACCAATTACTCAATAAGTGTCGTAACGTAAAAGATTAAGGGGCATTAATAAGCCCCTTAATTTTTTTAGCATTAAATTTTCGTGAATTGAATCTAAGAACAAAAATAAATCTAAATAGAAGATTGAGTAGATAAGCCTAAGCAGGCTTTTCTACTGTGTTGGACTCAACAATCAGATCTTGTGCATAGACTTGTGTATCTTCGGTTTTTTCAACTGTCTTTTCAGTAGCTTTTTGCGTGACATTTTTCTGAGTAATCAGCTGTTCAAACTTTTGAATCTCATTCTCTAAATGTGTCAATAGGTTTTGCAACTTCGGTAAAGATTTACGGCAGCCAGTTAAACCCACTTCCAACTTATCTAGATAACTGGTCATAGTAATATTTAATGCCTGACCATCTAGCACGATTGATGCTGGGTAGAGGGCATCCAGTTTAGCACCATTCCAATATAGTGGTTCTCTTGGACCAGGTACGTTAGAAATAATCACATTAAACGCCTGGCGCTTAGGCATAAGCCCTGATGCAATGTTGATTCCTGCAGCACCAAAAACAAAAGCACTATAGTTCAGAATTTGGTCTGAACTCATACGTTTAAAGCGATTCTTTGCATTTTGCACACTACGTCGAATGATGTCTAAACGTTCTAATGGATCTTCTTTATGCGTGCCTAAATTCGCTAAAATCATGGTGATACGATTACTCATATCTGAATCATCATCACGAAGAGAAGCAGGCACCATCGCAATGAGCGGTTTCTTAGGAAGTGCGTCTTGAGTAATTAAATAATCACGGATTGCGCCAGAGCAAACTGCGAGTACGACATCATTGATGGTTACACCCAGTGCTTTTGAAATATTTCTAAAACGATCTAGTTCAAAAGATTGGGCTGCAAAACGACGAGAAGAGCTTACTCGTTGATTAAATAAACTGCTCGGGGCTTGAAAGCTTGAAACATAATCAGGATTTTTCCCCATTTCTTTAAAGACTGTTTGAAATAATTCCTGAGTTACTTTTGGTGCTGCTTCGACTTGTCCCTTTAATGCAGCAAAAACTTTTTTGACTCGTCCAAGTTTGGTTTCTTTAAGACGTTTGGCACGTTTGCCTTCAACACACCAAGGGGGAACAATGGTTTTGGAATGCTCATCTTTAGAGAAAGACTTTTCTAAAAGACGCATACCTGCTACACCGTCAATCATTGCATGGTGGATCTTAAAGTACATGGCAAAACGATTGCCTTCGATCCCTTCAATGATATGACAGGTCCAAAGCGGTTTTGCACGATCAATCAGTGCGCTATGTTCTTGTGAAATATAAACCAATAATTCACGGATACGCCCGGGATGAGGTAAGGCGATATGACGGAAATGGTGGTCGATATCAAATTCTTCATCTTCGTCCCAAAATAAGCCATTGAGACGATTGTTAAATGGTGGAACCGGAATAGACTTTGAATTGCGAATATCAGCGACAAGGTCTTGTATAAACGTCGATGGTGCATGTTCAGGTATTTGGAATAAGAACAATCCACCAACATGCATCGGTTGTTGTCTTTTTTCTAAATTTAAAAAAATGAAATCAATGGGGTGTAATGGGCGCATGGTCTTGGATTGCCTCACTGCAATTTCTACAACAACTCATTTATGAGTGTTAGATTGTTAGAATTATAGAACCGAGTAAATAGTATAAAACTTTTTCAGGGATAAAATCCAAGCATTTCGATGAATGTAAAGTTTACAAAAAGTCATTAAATTTAATGACTTTTTTTTTACCATTATTTTTTTAAGTTACCCGCATGTAAACCGCATTCTTTATGCGTTGCTTCTTCCCACCACCAACGACCTTCACGTTCATGCTGATTCGGAAGCACTGGGCGAGTACATGGCTCACAACCGATTGAAATAAAACCTTTTTCATGTAAAGGATTATAAGGAATTTCCATCATGCGAATATAGTTCCATACATCTGCACTGGACCAGTTCGCCAAAGGATTGTATTTGATCAGCTGTTTTCCTTCACCTGAAAAACCTGCATCAGCTTGAATGACAGGAATCTCTGTACGTGTTCCTGGGCTTTGATCTTTACGTTGACCTGTAATCCAACCATCTAAAGTTGCCAGTTTTTTACGTAAAGGTTGTACCTTTCGGATACCACAGCATTCTTTATGATCGTCTTGGTAAAAACTGAATAAGCCTTTTTCATTGACCAATTGCTGAACAGCTTCTGATTCAGGAAAGCAAATCTCAATTTTAATATCGTAGTGCTTACGCACAGTATCGATAAACTGATAAGTTTCAGGATGCAAGCGTCCAGTATCTAAACTAAATACACGAAATGGCTTGCCTAAATTATGTGCCATATCAATCAGAACAACATCTTCTGCGCCAGAAAATGAAATTGCGATTTCACCCTCTTGAGAAAGTGCAAGTTCTAAAATTTCAGAAGGGGATTTATCTGCATACTCTGTTGCTAGCGCGTCAACAAGATCTATGGTGGGAATGGCGGTCATATCTGCTCCTGGCAGTTAGCTTGAAGCTATGTTGTTCATCAACATTCTTAAAAGATATTTTAATTTAAGCATTTTAGCAAAAATTAAAGCAATTCAACTTTGTGTGAATGTTATCTTTGAGATGTGCAGATATTTTAAAGTAAATGAAATATCGTGCTTAGCAGATTAATTAAAATACTTATGAATAAAAAAGATTTAATCGATGGATTCATCTGAAGGATAAAGTACCAAAGATACTTAATCGGATATGGATAAAAGCAGCATAATGCTCTCACCAACACATGCTGTCATTGATCAATGATTCGCTATCTCATTCTACAGCAAGGTTTTTATTAATCAGTGCCTTGTTAAGCTGTTTCACAGTCTTATTTTATAAGTATTTGAATATTCTTTTAGGAATCTGATCAGATAATCCAGATTTTTTCATTTTATTGGCATAAATCAAATAATTTGACCGAGCTTGGCTTTGATTTTTTAAAGCCAAATAAACATCAGCTAAATTTAGATAAGCGACTGTCCTGTTTGGGGCGAGCTGTATAACTTTTTTCAAAATTTCTAAAGATACTTTAGGATGACCCAATTGATTTAAATAGAAAGCAGCATCATTGAGTTCAACCACATCATCAATGTTATAGAAGGAAAGTTGGCATTGTAGTGTTGTAATTTGTTGTTCTATCTCGTGTATGTTGTTTTTGTTGAGATTTTTTAAACTATTTGAGGTGTTGTAATGAAAATATGTGACTAAACCTCTACCCCCAGCAATATCATCAACCCAAACAGGTGTGTTTTCTTTCTTATCCCACATTCCACCGCAAGTGTTTGAAAGCATTTTAGGAATAGCGTCAACAATGACCTGATTTTTATCATTGATAATTAGACAGTAATTTTCATTGCCTTTTGCTATAGGTAGACTGAGAAAGGAGTAGTGCTGTGTGCGATATATATAATCCTTTGGAATATCTTTTAATGAGAGACTGACTTGAGCATGGTCGAGATCTAAAGCACTACAATTTGTATAGCTCAGAAAACTATCATTCGCATATACGTAAGTACATATGCTACTCAAGAGAAACGGTGCTATTTTTTTCATAGTATTGTTTGCCTAAATTAATTTTTACATGACTCAATGATGCGGTGCTTTTGTTCCCCTTTTTATAAGTGTAACAATAACAGTTAAAGCTGAGAGAGTCTCTACATGCAGTTGTTGTACTAAGGATGAATTGTGCTGGTACGATGATCTATGACTATTCAAAATGAATTGAGTTTAAAAAACTTTCAGCATTTTTTTTAAACTTTAGTGCTATGATAAGCCCAAAATTTTTAACCGACATTGGGAGAACCCATGGAAATCGTATGTCTTGATCTTGAGGGTGTATTGGTTCCAGAAATCTGGATCAATTTTGCAAAGAAAACAGGGATCAAAGAATTAGAAGCAACAACGCGTGATATTCCTGACTACGATGTGTTGATGACTCAGCGTTTAAACATCTTGAAGCAACATGGTTTAGGTTTAAATGACATTCAAGCTGTGATCGCAGATATGGGACCATTTCCGGGGGCAAAAGAATTTGTTGAATGGATTCGTACACACTTCCAATTGATCATTCTTTCAGACACATTCTATGAGTTTGCACATCCGTTGATGCAGCAACTAGGTTGGCCAACAATTTTCTGCCATAAATTAGAAACTGATGAAAATGGCATGATTACAGCATATAAATTGCGCCAACCAGACCAAAAGCGTCAAGCTGTAAAAGCATTGCATGGTTTAAACTTCCGTGTGATTGCAGCAGGTGACTCTTATAATGATACAACGATGTTGGGTGAGGCGGATCATGGCTTCTTATTCGACGCACCTGAAAATGTGATTCGTGAGTTTCCTCAATTCCCACCAATTCACGGTTATGAAGCTTTAAAAGAAGCGATTCGTAATGCGTCAATTCGCGATATCCCGGCTTAATTTTAAGTAAAATCAAAAGGCGCTTAATGCGCCTTTTGATTTTTTTAATGTGTCTCGTCCTGAAATAAGTGTCAACCTATCTCAGGACTAGACAAACATGAACAAAGCCAAAGAGTTAAACGTACTCAGAGGGATTATTCTTTTGCCTGTAAAATGATGGTGATACAGGAAGTTGAAAAAGAGCAACTTACTTACAAGCAAGTTTAGGCAAAATATGGTATTCAAAGAAGATCAACAGTTCTTGTCTGGCTTCGTAAGTTTGAACAACAAGATTGGATTTCGAAGACCACGCCAAAATCCTCTAAATGTCAGTTGACTCCACAGTAAATAATCTGTCAATTAGAAAAACAATTGGTTGAAGAGAAATTGAAGACTGAATTAGTAGATGATGCCATTTGCCATCTAGATAAAGAATGTAGGACTGACTTTCAAAAAAGTATATCGAGCACGTTTCGAAGATTGGAAAAGCAAAAGACGATTAAGTGTTACTCGTTTATGCCAATGGCTTAAGATTTCAACACAAGCTTGCTATCAATCTGAAAAAATGAGCTCAAGTTAGGGCACCACACTTGGAGAAGTATTCGAACGACGCATTAACGAATATTCAGGAATGGCAAAATTGCTAATGAACATACAGCTGATGCAGAAAGATTGAGTGAAACATGTCCTTCAAGTTATGAGCAATTCAGATAACCACTGAAATGTTATGTAGAGGTATCTTCATGATATATTCTTCTAGCCGTAGTCTTAATAACTTGTTCTATTGTTCGGACATTTGATACGCCTCATACTCAATTTGTAAATGGTCAAGTGTTGGTTTTCCTGCTTCACGGAAGTTAAAAAGTATTATTCAGGTGTACCGATGATTGTTTGCAAAATGTTAGAGAAAAAATGGCTTTATAGAAAATTTTTGCTCACCATAGATGGAAATTCTTATTGTATAGAATATCATGGGCGAGGAGCAGGATATGAATATGTTACGCTTGATGGAAGTGCTGTAGCTGGTGGAACAAGTCAGCCTTGGTTTATTCCATCATTCACTTTTGAGATTGAACAGCATAGAATCGTATTAAATATTCGTGTTTGGGCGTGGCTTGCGATTAGGAGTATAAAGATTACTCTCGATGGAATAGAGGTTTTTTCCATTTAACGTTAGGTCAATAATTTTGAAAGTCTAAAATTAAAATAATAAAGCTTGTGTGAAAATTTAGATAATTTTTCAAAACTCAAAACCCTTAAAACTTGAGTCAGGGAAAGGTAAAGAAATCACACTTTGGATTATTGGTATTGCCTAAGTACAATGAATGCGGTGTTTTGAATGATGCGAAGAGTAGAGCGCTTAGCTGAGGACTATGATTAATATAACAACATCAATCTAAAAACTTATTTTCATCGGTTTTTTATCCTTTGCTTATTTTTTTATTCTATATTTTAACTTCACAATTAAAAGGAAATTAGAATGAAAAAACTAACAATAGCTTTATTAACAGGGTTAATATGTGAGAGTGGATGGAGTGCCTGTACTTATGATTTAGATGTTACACAGGCTACACTAGATTCAAAACAATCAGGATCAACAGTTTTTCCAAACGTAAATGGGCAGACAGCTTCATTTAATATTAGCTCAACTACAACCTCTACAAATAATCAAAAGTATTACGTTATTTCAAATAATAAAGATATGTTGGGTGTAAGAAAAGGTATAAATGTTCCTCAAAATTCCATTTTTGCATACGAATTTAAGTTTAAATTACCAACGAATCAATTTACTGGTACTGAGCAAATCATTTTTTTCCCTATAGTTAGCACTGGACTCAATTCAAGTGGTTCTCAAAATACCATGATTAGTAATTTAGGTTATTTGAATTCAAGTATATTGGCTCCATCCCCAGTAAACACGATTTCAATTAGTAATGGGGAGGCATCTGAAATTTTGGTAAATCATAATGTAACAAATACACCTGATGGCTATCAACATATTGGAGTATATGTAAATCCTACATCAAAACAGGTTGGGTATATTATAAATGGAGTAAATAAAGGGTATTTAGCTAATTATGACTTTCAAATAGCAACATCAGCATTTGTATTTGGTGCTTCAATTCTGGGCATTTCTCAAACCTCACCCAACATAGGCAAAGAAATTTCAATTGAACTAATCACAGATGCCGCAAAAATGACACAAACCTATCCAACAGGTACCAAAGACATCTGTGGTAATACTATTTGACGAAACACCCTTTTACTAACTCTCCAAGTGGGAGTTAGTTTTTTTATATCAGGTTCTTAAAATGAATTCAAAATACTTTTACTCTTGCTGTTAAGCTCTTACACTTATGCAAATCAAGCCGATGAATGCAAAATCATTAAAGAAACCGCAGACATGATCATGCAACCTAGACAGGGAGGATTGACTTAAAAAGCGCAATCAATCTTAAAGACCAATTAAGTCAACTTCTAAATAACTTACTGCAAATCATTATTCTTGATGCTGAGGCGGTACCAATCTAGGTAAACAAAATGCAATAGATGAGTTTGTTGCGGATTGGAAAAAGTCATGTGTTGAATCGACAGATGGAACACTTTGAATGTTATAAAGAAAAAATTCTTGGACGTATCACTTACATTCCAAATTTTCAACAATCACTATTAGTAAAATTTTTAACCTTTAGATAGTTTTTCAATAATAAGTCAAATAAACTAGCTGAAAATAAGGGGAAATAAATGAAAAAATTATTATTTTTAGCAGTTCTATTTGGTTTGACAGGTTGTGGTGAAGCAGACCAAAACAATTCATCTCAAACATCATTACAAAGTTCACCAGCATCTTTTAATTATTATAAGGTTGCAACTGCAAGTACAATGAGTGCTCCTGTAGCATCTTTTGGACAGTGGGTTATTAATGGTTATGCATCTGAAGGTGCTTCAACAGTTCTAAATGCAAATAGAATTATAGGTGGGGTTGCTACCGAATCTAAAGCATTAATCACTCCAAATGTTTCGCAAGTTTCGAAAATACTTCGAGCTGGTCTTGGTGGGGCGGCTCTAACATTTGCGGTCAACGAGCTATTAGATGGTATTGATTGGGTGATGGATCCTGCGAATAATAGTGTTAAATTCAAAACCGAAATTGAAGGTATAAAACAATATAAAGGGCTTGGTGATTCATTATTTGATACAGCGGAAGAGTATTGTTCATGGCGCTTAAATAAAGTTAAATCTGAAGCATACCCAGATTCATCACTTAGAAATATAACTATTTCTTCAAATGGAACCTATGGAACTTGTTGGATCTATACATATTCTCCTGTGTATGCTGTGGATTTTGGTTTTGATATTATAAAAATTAAAAAAACAGAAGAAAAAACCCTCTCACTAGACACGGTCTCCCAAGAAATCATCAACAATGCTGAATCAGGTAATGCTGATGCTCAAGCTGTTACTTTAGCAGCAGCTCAGGCAATAGTTAGTGAAGCGGAGAATGATGCTACAAAAGCTAAAGAAATAGAGGATGAGTTTGAAAGAAATAGTGATGAAAAATGCAAAAATCATAACTTCAAAATGGACAGTCAAGCTGCCATAGTGCAATCGAGATATTATGAGTTATATGATGATAGATTTAATCTTTTTATGAATCACAAATTAGTATCTAACCCACTTATCTTGAATGGGAAAAATAAAGGCTCGTGGGACGGGCATGTGAGTCAATATAAATATGCTCAAGGAATTCTTAGAAACATTATCAAAACTGCATCTAATGCTGGGTGTCCTGCAACGCCGAATGCAAGCTTATGGGTAAATAAAGAACCGCCTTCTCAACCTGGACTACATTCTTAAAGGTTATTTAAATGATCCAAGTAACTATCAGTGAGTTTTCTAAAGAGTTTTCGATTAAGAAAGTATGTTTTACAGATATAATCGGTCAGTTTCGTATAACTTATCAAGATAAAAATGGTGTACCAATTCTTGAGCGATTAGATGAAAATCCTTCTCAGAGAAATGTTTATTCAACAGTAATATTAGTTGGTGCTGAATATAAAAAGGTAGCATATAGGAACTATATACGAGATTCAGAAAATCAACGTTTAACATTAGAGGATTACAAGTTGGTTGACGATGAGTTCATTCTTATTAATAAGTCTGTTACTGAACTTCGTGATCCTGATAATCCTTATGAATTTAAACAGTCTTGTTATGATGGGAAAGGCAACCTTCATTATGTATCAATTGATAGTGAAAGTGAGTCTAAACGATATGACGCAGAAGGCAGAGAGATAGATGAATCATCATTTAGTTTTAAAGGATTTGAGACAATTGATCATGTAGAGTCTCATTATTTAGAAGAGGCAATTAAAAAATCATCAAATATAAATTTCAATAGATAAAAATATGAAGTGCAACAATTATGTAACTAATTAAATTAAGTTATTGATTTTTATTAAATGTAAAGGCGCTTAATGCGCCTTTTAATTTGCACCAGAAACTGATGATTGTCGTCATTTACAAACTTATAGAGATTGAATTGCTCATTTTTAAATTTTTTAAAATGCTATGCTTTCGCGTTTTTGATAGTTCTTGTAGGTTAGGAAGTGGCAGTTCATGATTTTCTTTTTAGTTATACTGTTTTGCCAAAAACGTCAGTATTTAAAAAATCAGCAGATGATATCAGATCAAAAATTGCTGAGATAAAAGTTTCATCATGGGTAAAATATACGGGTGTAGAAGTATTTTCAGGAGAGCTTGATTTGACTGGGATTGACCAGAATAAAAGAATCCAAGCGATGGATATAATAAAAAATACAATAAATGAAATATTAATTAAAAATCAATGTGTGTCAAAAGTCATGGTCAATGTAATTTTAATGGTTGATCAATTAGGTAAACCAATGCATTTTACTATTTGGAATTGATTGTACAAGCTAGGAGGGAATACCTAATTAGTGGTTATTCAGAGAGCCTAAAGTCTGTATTGTCTGACTTGCTATGCGGAAATCAGGTGGAAATTTCATCGATAAAAATAAAGACATCGTTAAAGTTTTTAACAAGAATAATCATGAATTGGTTAAGTTCAAATGAGTTTGTTCTAAAAGTAATATTGTCGAATTTGGAGATATTAATTGCGTTTGGTAAAGAGCAATGAACATATAATAAGTTAGATGAAAGGGTTTTGTGTTTGATGTTCTAGTAGCGAATAATTCAGAAAATGAAGGAATTAGAAGCGATGACCGAATGTAACTTTTCTTTGATAAGATCTTTATTTTTAAATGGATGTAGCAAATTGATAAGGATGTTGTTATGAAAAAAATATTATTTTTGGGTTTAATTTCATGTTTAACACAAGTTAGCGCATTAACGCCGAAAAGTGCAAAAGCACCAAGTTACTGTGAGCAGATTGTTTATGCGCATGGCATATTATTAAAAGCACAAATCGAATGTGGGTACCGTAAAAATAACAATAAACTAATTTCTAGTTCTGCACAGTGTGTCAAAGATCAACTTGGTGAAGAATATGGTAAACAAGTGCTTAATTCTGGTATGAAAGAGTTTGATCGACATGTCAATAAAGACGGGAAAGAATCAAGTTGTAAATATGTTCTAGAAAAATTTCCAGATTATGTATGGAAATAAATGTTTATAAGGTATTGATTAATATGTAAATATAATTTTAACGTGTCAATGGTTTGACTACAGCAAAAACTAAACCAAGTGGTAACAGGTATGATGAGCAGTTTCATTTAAAGGATCAAATTATTGCTAAATCTTATTTGCGAAAAGCTTGTTTGAATAAATCAAATACTAAACTAAATGATATTTTTTCGATGTTTAAATGCAAACATAAGAGCCAAAGAAGCTAATAAAATAATCATGAGAATATAAATATCAGCAGTAAAAGTAAGACCGACATGGCTGACAAAATATCCAGCAATAATGGCAGGTATACTAAATGCTAAATAACTTTCAACATAAAATGTTGCCATTAACCCAGCACGTTGTTCAGGTAAAGCCAAGGGCATCACAGTGCGGATTGCGCCCATAAATCCTGTACCAAATCCGACACCAGTGACAACCGAACCAATAAATAGTAAGAGTGTAAGAGAGAAGTGAATGCCAGATAGAATTATTGCTGCACCAAATAGAATACTTAGCGAACCAGTAGTTAAGATTTTAAGTGTTTTTGCGCTACGGAGGGCTAAAATTCCGATTGCACCCGAAATGGTCAAAGTAATAAACATCATACCATTGAGCCATGCTGATTGAACTTTAAATGCTTGGGCTAATAGGGAAGGCATTAAGGATAAGAAAAAGCCACTGACCATCCATAAAGAAATATTGATTGGACTAACAATCCAAAGTGCTTTACGTGCTTGTGGTGGAACAGTAAGACGCGGTTTAAGTGATGAAAATGCTCCGGAACGTTTTTCAGCAGTCTCAGGGCTAAAATATGCAATACACAAGGAACAAAAGAAAATAAAAATGAATATTTCAAAAATTAAAGTTAGTGCATGCGTTGATGTCGCCAATACAATACAGGTCATGAGCATGCCGATTGCCATACCCAACATAGGAGAAATACTGTTGATTAATGAACCATGAGTTTTACTTAAATCTAATAAAGCTGCACCAAAGGTTGATGCAGCCAAAGCTGTGGCGATTCCTTGTAAGGCTCGAGCAATAAATAACATTTCAATATTTGAGGCAAACAGAAAGAACCCCATAGAAATGATCTGTAAAAAGAGAGCGGTAAAAATAACTGGTTTACGCCCAATATAATCTGACAAAGAACCCATTACCAATAATGTTGCGAGTAAAGCAAAGGCATAAGTTGCAAAAATTAAGGTCAATAAAACGGGTGAAAAGTGAAACTGTTGTTGGTAGAGACGATACAAGGGGGTAGGTGCGCTTGAAGCCGCCAAAAATGCCATCAAAGTAAAGGTATGTGTAAAAAGTGCAGTTTGAGGGCTAAATTTAAATGAAGTCATTTGATGATTGAGATTATTAGAATTACTCATCATTTAAAACGCATATAAAAGAAAGGATAGATTCTGTTATACCTGATTTTAGTTGAAAGGCAAGAAGTGATTAAGGTTTTATTTGTGATAATTGACCATATGTTATATTTAATATAATGAATATTATGATTATTTTAATCTTGTAAGGATGTGGTTCTTCAGCTTATATCAAAGGCTTCCATGCCTAAAGCTAATTGGAATGTATTGGTGTTAAAGTGCGCCTTGAATCAAAGGATAGGCATTATCAAGTAAGATTTTTTGTGCCACCGCATTAGGATGGATTAAGTCTTTTTGCATGAGGTTTTTATTGCCTGCAATGCCATTCATAAAAAAGGGGTACAGTTTTACTTTGTACTGTTGGCTTAAGGTTTGGTAATTTTTTTCGAAAGCTTGGCTATATGCTGCGCCGTAGTTGGGAGGAATCTTCATACCCAACAATACTACTTTGGCTTGGCTTTTTTGACTTTGTTGAATCAATTGAGCAAGATTTTTTTGAATCATTTGTGGTGGTTGACCACGTAAACCATCATTCCCACCCAACTCAATCACAACCACATCAGGTTTATGAGTTTGTAATAATTTAGGTAAACGCGCTAAAGCACCACTGGTGGTTTCTCCGCTGACACTGGCATTTACCACTTGGTGTTGTTTGGGAAATTGCTGATTTAAGCGTTGCTGAAGTAATGCGACCCAACCCTGTTGTGGGTTTAAACCATAGCCCGCACTTAAGCTGTCGCCTAAAATCATGATCGTTTTTGCAAAACTACTAACGGGCAACAGACAGATCATGCTAAAAAATAAACAATGAAAAGCGCTTTTCATTATTTTCAAATTTAACAACGTTTTGATTTGCATATTTAAGGTACTTTACAATGTCTAAGGTTCAGGATGCTTTAACTCCTCCCATCATGCCACAAGTGATAATTTCTGCACAGCAACTTACACAAAAGATAGAATTACCTCATCAAACGCTTACAATTTTTGAAAATTTAAATCTCGACATTTATGCAGGCGAACAGGTTGCAGTTACAGGGCGCTCTGGTTCGGGTAAGTCAACCTTATTGGGTATTCTGGCAACTTTAGATCAGGCGAGTGCAGGTCAACTCAATGTATGTGGCGAGCGTATTGAACATTTAAATGAAGAGCAACGGGCGTTGGTGCGACTTAAACACATTGGTTTTGTTTTCCAGTCTTTTCAATTGTTACCGCATTTGTCGGCTTTAGAAAATGTCATGTTACCTTTACGTTTACATTCTGATTTTAATTATGCACACGCAGAGCAAAAAGCACTCGATTTATTGGAAAAAGTCGGTTTAGCACGCCAAAGTCAACAAACACCCAAAGTATTATCTGGCGGAGAGCAACAACGTGTTGCGATCGCACGTGCGCTTATTTCAGATCCACAGATTATTTTTGCTGATGAACCAACAGGTAATTTAGATGAGCATACTGCGTATGAGATTGAGCAGTTATTATTTAGTTTGAATCAAGCATTAGGTACAACCTTAGTTTTAGTCACACATAACCCACAATTGGCAGCGCAATGTCAGCGTCATTATGAGTTAAAAGATGGTCATTTGATTGAACATTTACGATCCCCAAAGAGAAGTGAGGTTGTTTAAATGTTGAATCTTTTTAAACCTTTATTTCGGCAAAGTTTTGCTAGCTCAGGTATTTATTTACTGATCATTGCTTTGAGTTTAGCCATTAGTGCGACCACGGCTTTAAAGTTCAGTAACGATCAGGTTAAGCAAGCAGTTACTTTACAAGCCGCTAAAATGCAAGCTGCTGATTTAGTGCTGAGTGATACCAATCCAATTGACCCTCAATGGTTGAAAAAAGCTGAACAACTCAAGTTAAAACAGTCACATGTCACGATGTTCAGTTCTATGGCGTCGACTCGTGATCAATTTGTGATGGTCAATGTCAAAGCCATTGATCCATCATTTCCTTTACGTGGTGAGTTAAGGATTCGCCCTCAACAGTCCTTACAAAATGGCGGAATTTGGCTGAGTAAACGAGCCCAAGAATTATTAAAGCTCAATATCGGTGATCAAGTTCAAATTGCAAATGGTCAATTTAAAGTCACGGGCATCATTGAACATGATTCTAATCAAGAATTAGGTTTTTCTGCATTTTCACCGACAGTGATTATTGCTCAAGCTGATGTTGCAAAAACTGGGGCAATCCAAATCGGCAGTCGCATTGAGTATCGGCTGTTAATGGCGGGTGAAAAACAGTCGATTGAAGCTTATCAAGCCTTCTTTAAAACATTCAAAGCGCAAGAAAAGAAAAATTTTGCCCAGCAGTTTACACAGGATCAGCAGAAAAATTCTACGACTTCAGAAACAGGGCAGTCAGCGTCTGAAACGCAACTCATTCATACCCCATCTGAACCATCTCCTCAAGACTTGCAAACAGCGGATCAAGCTTTAGATGCCCAGAGCAACTTAAGACTACGTAATGCGGATGAAGGAAACTCACGTTTACTGAAACCGATTGAAAATCTTGATACGTTTTTACAATTGGCAAATATTCTGACGATTCTACTCTGTGGTTTAGCGATTGCTTTAACCAGCCAACGTTATGTGCAACAGAATCAAGATCATATTGCCTTGATGCGTTGCATGGGCGCAACCAGGCAACAGATTTTTCAAGCTTATTTGAGTTTATTGACTGTGGTGATTTTGATTGCGATCGTGATTGGAAGTTTGTTGGGACTGGTTTTAGGTTATTCATTGCTACAACTCATGTTGCAAATGATTCCAAACCTAGAATTACAATTTTCAATATGGCAGATATTTTTAGGTCCATTACCGATCGCTATTTTCACCAGTGCAATTGTACTGATTGGATTTATTCTGCCGAGTTTATGGCAATTGCTCAATACCCCTCCGATACGTGTTATTCGCCAACAGGAAAAATCAGCAGGCTCTATATTATGGATGATGGCGACAGGTTTAATCAGTCTGATTATTTTTAGCTTGGTATTGACTGAGAATCTAACGCTGACAGCAGTGATCATGGGTGCAGTCATTGTCCTGACTGGATTATTGTATGCGATGGTTTGGTCAGTCTTAAAGACGCTGAAAGCGATGAAAAGTCGTTTCTCTGCTTATATTCGAACACCTTCTCAAACAGCTTTGCAAATTACAGCTTTGGCACTAGGTTTGAGTTTAATTACGGTATTGGCTGTATTACGTACTGATTTATTGGAGCGTTGGCAGCAACAGTTGCCTGAAGGTACTCCAAATCAATTTATTTATGGTTTACCTCCATTTGAACTTGAAGCATTTAAACAACAGTTGGCGCAACATCACTGGGAAAGTACACCACTATATCCCAATGTTAAAGGGCGTTTGCTGGCTAAAAATGGTCAGGCTTTTCCTGATTCGTTGGTAAAAAGTAATAATTCATTACGCCGTGAGTTAAATTTAACTCAAGCAGATCATTATCCACAGGACAATATCATTGTTGCTGGTCAGTCTAAATTGACAGAAGTTGGACAAGTTTCGGTTGAAGCAAAATTGGCTGAAGAGTTGGGGATTAAGATAGGGGATCGTTTAACCTTTAGTTTGCCAGAAGGAAACTTACAAGCTCAGGTGGTAAATTTACGTACTGTTCAATGGCAAAGTTTTAGCCCAAATTTCTTCTTTATTTTTACGCCTAAGACATTGGATGAAAATGCGGGAAGCTATTTAGGGAGCTTTTATGTGTCACCTGCGGACAAAGATAAAATGATTAATTTAATCCAACAATTTTCAAATACAGTGTTTATCGATGTGTCTTTAATTTTTGATGAAATTAAACAACTGGTTTCTGTCTTGGTGAAAATTATTACAGTATTGGCTGTCTTGGTCAGTTTGTCGGGTTTTCTTGTTTTGATTGCTTGTATTAATTTGTTGATGGATGAGCGCAAAAGAGAAGTCGCGCTATTACGTTCATTCGGTAGCTCAAAACGACAGTTAAAAAACATGATGAGCATGGAAATAGGTTTTATTGGGCTGTTGGCAGGGATTGTGTCGTGTTTCTTTGCTGAAGTAATTAGTGCGATTGCCAGTTATCGTATGGAGATGCCTTTACAATTTCACTGGGAAATTTGGTTTATTCTGCCTATTTTGATGGCGGTCTTATGTGCAGTAATCGGAAGGTACCGTTTAAGCTATTTGTCCGATATTCCACCTTTACAGAGCTTAAGAGAACTGAATTAAAACAAGATGATTGAACAACAATCATTGCGCTATTCTGACGATTCCAGTTTATGGATATTATGAAGTGATGGCAATAAAGAGGCTCACTTTTTGGTGAGCTTCTTTGAATTACAACTTTAGATGTAAAGTGTGACATTGAATGCGTTATATCGCCAAACAATGATCCATAGTAGTAATTTTATGAATCAAGAAAACTTATATTTTGCTGTATGCATTTTTCAACAGATTGACTATAAATCCTCGACTGAAATACTTTAATTTTTAGGGATGATTTAAATTTTGCACATACACTGCTGATCAAAATTGTAATTGCGCTCGCATTTGTGAAACTGCTTCTTGCCAAAGTGGTGTAATTGGACCCACCAAATGTTGGCAATACAGATATGTCGCATATGTAACAGCGATGCCTAAAATCACAATGATCATATTTACAGCAATCGGTGCTTTCATACGTTGCATGACATACCAAGCTAAAGCCATCACAGCTCCCATTAACATGCCTCCAATATGCGCAGCATTGTTGATTCCAGAAGCAAGGAAGCCGAATGCTAAGTTGATTGCAAGCACCGTTAAGAGTGATCTTTTATCCAGAACAAATCTCTGGTTTGGAGTAGGTGGGAACAAAGAAAGTAGGGTTAAAGCACCACCTAAGCCCATTACTGCCCCAGATGCTCCAGCGGATACATGAGGAATCAGTTTTTGGTCAAAGTGCTGTAAAAATTCATAACTATTCCGAATATCCAAGTAGCCACTGAGTAGACTTCCCATCAACCCCGCTAATAAATACAGTCCCAGGAAATAAAATTTCCCAAAGGTTTTTTCAGCGACATCACCAAAAATATACAGTGCCCACATATTCATCAACAGATGCAAAATGCCAAAATGAAAAAACATACTGCTGAATAAACGATAAGGTTCCTCTAGAAAGGTTAAAGGTGCATAATCAGCACCCCAACGCAAAGCATCCAATGTGGTGGGGTCAGTAATATTAACGCCTGACAAAACTTGGATGGCGAATAAACCTACATTGATTGCAATTAACAATAAGGTGATTTTGCCAATCGTGTTGGGTGAGTTATAGATGGATGAGTCTTGATAATTCGACATGCTATTTCTTAGCTTTTTATTGATAGATTCAGCTTAACATGAAATGTCAGCATTTTCGGAGTAAACAGCTGAGATGAAAGCTTTTATTGTTCGTGCTTTGTTAATCATAATCAGTATTTTGATTTTGATTCAGCTATGGATTTTCTCCAGTTTAGTGTATTGGCGTACCCATGATGTAGAAACCACAATGTTTATGCGCTGGACATATTTCTCAGATTTTAAACCGATTGAACATCAATGGCGCAATTATGATGAGATAAGTGACAACATTAAGCATGCAATTGTTGCGGCTGAAGATGCCAAGTTTTTAGATCATCATGGTTTCGATTGGGATGGGATCGAAGATGCTTTGCAACGTAATCTAAAGAAAGACAAAGTTGTCGCTGGGGGTTCAACCATTTCGCAACAACTGGCTAAAAATTTATTTTTCTATAACCGTCGTTCAGTGATTCGTAAAGGGCAGGAAGCCATTGCAACGACCATGATGGAGCGTATGTGGACCAAGCAGCGTATTCTTGAAGTGTATTTGAATTCTGTTGAGTTTGGCGATCATATCTATGGAGTAGAAGCAGCCTCACGTTATTATTTTGGTAAAAGTGCAAAAAGTTTAAACCGAGAGCAAGCTGCCTTTTTAGCGGTGATTTTGACCAATCCCAAATACTATCAAGAAAATCGCAATGATCCTAAATTGCTCTATCGAAAAAAACTGGTATTAAAATATATGCGTTATACCCGTATCCCAAAATAATCTGCAATATTTAAAAAGTGAAATTATCATGTTAGGGTCTGTGGACAATTCGTCTATGTTTGCGACTAGGTGTGTTTTTTAGACGATTCTAGGCATGAAATACGAAATTTAGTCATTCTAAATGAGTAGTTCGTAACGACGAAGCGACAAAAAACACACTAGTCCCGAAGGGTTGTGGCTAAAATTATCTCAGGCTACGTTATGAAACTTGAAAATAGTCTCGCTATTCTCTTCATTTCATGCCTTGCCTGCTCAATTTTAACCTACAACGCAAGTCATTTATGAAATGTCCACAGCCCCTAAGAAAAGCACAAAAAAAATGTGCTTTTTTTATATCGTGATGCTTTTTTTATGAAATTGTCATAAATTTGAAGCATACTAGAATAATGACATTTTCTTGATGCAGGTTTATTGCATGAATACCGCAGTGACTCCAACAACACCGACAGAATATTCTTATAATGAACGATATATCAATCGTGAACTTTCTATCTTAGATTTCCATTTGCGTGTTTTAGAGCAAGCTGTTGATCCTCTGCATCCGCTACTAGAGCGTATGAATTTTTTGCTGATTTTTTCTCGCAACATGGACGAGTTTTTTGAGATTCGTGTCGCTGGAATGATGGAGCAATTAACGCTGGGGAATGAAAGTCGTTCACCTGATGGGCTTACACCTAAGCAAATTCTAGATCAAATCTCTAAAACAGCCCATGAAGCCATTGAACGCCAATACCGTATCTTAAATGAAGAGATATTCCCGAAACTCCGTGAAGAAGATATTTGTTTCTTACGTCGTGGAGAACTGACACCTGCTCAGTCGGTGTGGATTAAAAAATATTTTCAAGAACAAGTTGCGCCTGTATTGACGCCAATTAGTCTTGATCCTGCGCACCCATTCCCACGCTTAGTAAATAAAAGCTTAAACTTTATTGTCACTTTAGAAGGTAAAGATGCTTTTGGTCGACAAATTGATTTAGCGGTTGTTCCAGCACCTCGTTCTTTACCGCGTGTGGTACGTTTACCTGATGAATTGACGGGCGGTAAAGAACATTTTGTAATGTTGTCTGCGATTATTCATGAACATGTCTCTGATTTATTCCCAGGGATGACTGCAACAGGTTGCTATCAGTTCCGTGTGACACGTAATGCAGATTTAGCGCTGAACGAAGATGTTGAAGACTTGGCGAAAGCACTTAAAGGTGAATTGAGTTCACGTCGTTTTGGTCGTGCGGTGCGTTTAGAAGTCACTGAAAACTGTCCAAAACATATTTATGAATATTTGTTGGATGAATTTGATTTAGAAGAAGAGCAACTTTATAAAGTCGATGGACCAGTAAATCTCGCACGTTTAGTATCGAATTTTAAACGTCCACATATGCGCTATGATTCACATGTGCCTGCAATTCCAAAAGTATTGAAAAAGTCTGAAAATATTTTTTCAGCCATGCAGAAGCAAGATATTCTTTTGCACCATCCCTTCGAATCTTTTGCACCAGTAATCAATTTGTTGCGTGAAGCAGCACGAGATCCTCAAGTTCTTGCGATCAAACAAACCTTGTATCGTAGTGGAGCGGATTCAGAAATCGTACAGGTGTTAGCCGAAGCGGCGCGAAATGGTAAAGAAGTCACAGCAGTGATTGAACTGCGTGCTCGTTTTGATGAAGAATCAAACATTGCTGTCGCCAATGTATTGCAAGAAGCAGGTGCCGTGGTGGTGTATGGTATTGTGGGTTATAAGACACATGCCAAAATGATTTTGGTGGTTCGCCGTGAGAATAATAAACTTGTTCGTTATGTTCATTTAGGAACAGGCAACTATCATGCAACCAATGCACGCATATATACCGATTATGGTTTATTAACCACAGACAAAGAACTCTGTGAAGATGTGCATCGTATTTTTCAAGAGTTGACGGGCATGGGTAAAATGGCGAAGTTGAAAAAACTTCTACATGCACCGTTTACCTTACATGCACAGTTAATCGCTTATATTGATGATGAAATTGCCAATGCCAAAGCGGGTAAACCAGCTCAAATCATTGTGAAGGTGAATGCTTTAACAGAGGTTCAGTTAATCAATAAGTTGTATGAGGCTTCGCAAGCAGGTGTACAAGTCGATTTGATTATTCGTTCAATCTGCTGTTTACGTCCTGGTTTAGCAAATCTCTCGGAAAATATTCGTGTACGTTCAATTGTTGGACGTTTCTTGGAACATACCCGTGTTTATTATTTTGGTAATAACGGAAATGCCCGTATTTATTGCTCAAGTGCGGACTGGATGGATCGAAACTTATTTAATCGTGTCGAAGTATGTTTCCCAATCGAAGATCCTGCACTGAAAAAGCGTATTTATCAGCAAGGTTTGGTGAATTATCTTAAAGATAATACTCAAGCTTGGTTGTTACAAGGTGATGGGACATGGGTTCGTGCTCAACCTAAAGAAGGTGAAACTGTACACAATGCACAAAAAACCTTATTAGAGCATTTTAACGGCTAAACTTAATATTTCACGATTTAAACCCGATTGATTTCAATCGGGTTTTAACAACTGATTATGAATGCCTTTACTTGTATTTTTTGATAAAGTTAATACGTTCTTTAGTCATATCAATTTCACATTGTAAAGCGTCAAAGTGACTTTCACGATCATAGTTGGCTTCATCTACTACACATTGAGTTTCTCTCTCTTTAATCCAAATGTGTTGTAATCGTTGAAGTTCTTCCTTACTACTTTTTTTTAAGTTAGCCATTTTTTGTTTATAAGTAGTATTGAGCTTATTATCTACAACTTTATATTCATCAATATAGCAACCCACAATATCATTGTGATTTGTACTGTTTGGAACACATTTAACTTGATAGCTAGTATCAGCAAACGCCAATGTGTTACCAAACAGTATGATTAAAATGAATAAATAAATTTTTCTATTCATAACAATTATACTTAAGCCCCTTTTCAAATATATCAGCTTCCTCTCTGCGTTGTTTTCCTAACCCCTATTATTTTTATTAAATTAAATATTCTTTTTCCTTTTATAGATTAATCGAATTATAAGAGTTATTGTTGAAATCAATGATATTGTTGGTAATACAGCACCTCGAAATAGGCTATTTTGATACCCTTTATAGATAAATGTAGATAAAAAATCTTGTTCAGCATAACCAATAGATGCATAATTAAAAAAATATCCCATTATGGATGCATATATTCCAGAAAATACAAAAAAAGAAAGGATTTTGTTAACTTTATCTTTAATGAAAAAAATAGAGTTTAGACTTAATGAAGCAATTAATAATGTAAGAATTACACTATAGACAGTAATATAATAATTGTAACTTTCCATTTAACCTCCAAGTGCATTTTTAATAAAATCTGCTGAAATACGACCTTCCTTTCGTGTTTTAGCAATTACTTTTCCATTATTATAAATTACTCGTGTCTCATGTCGATAATCTTGTTTAGAAATATCCTTAGTTCCACCTCTATTAGGGCTTGCAAAATCAGTATGCCCAATAACTACACTTCTCTTTTTACCAACTTTGAATAAAGCAATTGATATTAATGCACTAAGAGTATCTGATTCTCCATCAAATGCAGTATTACAACCATGTATTTCTATTTTTGATTCATTTGTAAAAACATTAAATTTAATATCAGAAACAGTATATAGATTGCTCCAATTACTGTTTCCAAAAAGACTCCATTCACTATATTTTGTTGCCCAATCTTTATATAAGTTTGAAGCCAAATTATATGTATCTACTGTATCCTTTGTTAGATTTTTTTTAAGAGATGCTCCAATTACAGAATAAAGACCCAGATCGGAACCATGTGCAAAAACATCTAAAGATTGAATTGAGTTTTCGGTCTGAGAATTAATTAAGTCTATGAATTGTTTCATACCATTTGAGATAAAATAAGATTTAATTGGTAAATCATTTTTATAATCAGCAATTACATTCTTTGAAGCATGGAAAAAAGCTCCATTATCTCCAAGTGATTTAGCACCACCATATAAAACCAATCGTATTGGAGATCCCAACTTTACAATTTCAACTTTTGCATTTTTTGTCGTTTTGGTTGAATGTCGATCTACCATGAATCAGCCTCAAAAAGTTTAATTTCAATATCTTGTTCCTTTTCTGCAAATTCTAATTTTTCTGTCATTCCATTTTCATCAGTTATGCCTTCAACAGCACGCCCATCGGCATAAGTAATAACATATTTAACATTTTTATATGGTTGATTATTTAAATTATTTACTAACTGATAGTGACCTGAATATAGCATTAAGCTTTTAGCTATAAAGCTTGATGAATTTGAGTTTCTTCTATAATTTTCCCCTTGACTAGTTCCAACAACATGATCTTGTTTCGGTAAAATTTTTGCTCCACAACTTAATAGATCATCGGCATAAGCGACTGGTTTACCATCCATAATAATATGATTATGACTAGCTTGTATTGTTGACCAACATTTACATTTAGGGCAAAAGTGACCATCTCCTGCGCGCAAAAATAAATTTCCCATTTGAGATGTTCTGTGTTGTGTTGCTTGAATAATCCCACCATGGTTGGTCATCGAATTATTGATTGCGAAACCTTTAGCCATTATTAACTCCTTCTTTTTGAGTTAAAAAACCTACAGGAACTTTATCTCCTTTGAAAATATTAATAACAACGGATTTATTTGGACTATCAATAATTTCATCACCATTTTCTAAATGACTCCCCACAAAAGCAACAGACTTTCCATTTATCATACAAGCTTGACCTGTACCTGAAACAATTTTAGAGATTGTTCCATCAGCATAAATTACTTCATCACCGACTAAAGCTATAGCTAAGCCACAAATTTTGTATTCAACAGCACTAGCATTTACTAATCCACCATTTCTAGTTTTAGCCCCATTTACGGCAAAGTGATAAAGTGTTTTTGGTTTATGTTGAAAATAAAGCTGTCCAGCTTTTATAGTTTGCTCAATATCTTCTTGAGACATTTGCTTTAATTGCTCTATAGGCAATTCATGTAAAAATTTCGGACTCGACATTTTTATATCCTTAAAATTATTTAGACTGTAATAAAGTTTGCTGAAAAAGCTAACATTATAAAATAATTGATGTTTTTTATATTTTAGAGTTTTTAAGCAAATTAAAACCGCAAACAATTACGATTTAATATGATTATTGCGAAAGTAAAATTTTGAACAAAAAAAGTTAAAGCGCTTAAAATATAACATAAAAATACAGTTAAGAAATATTAAATAATAAATATTTATAAATGTATGCTAATCTAGCTATTAATCTATGTTAATAAATATGGTCTAAAATCCCCCTAGATAGCTGGGATTTAAAGCGGTTTAGCTTTGAGTTGAAACAGTATCAAAGGGAGGACAAACAAATAAATAATTGCAACTATTAACCAGATTGCACCTGACCATTGAGTATGAAAGTGAAAATAAATACTCGAAAAAAATAAGGGGGCAATGACTGAGGCTAGACTCACGGTAGATGCAATCAAGCCCTGAAATTGACCTTGTTGATCAGCAGAAACTTTTGTAGATGCTAACGCTTGTAAGGATGGTGTTCCAATACTGCCTAAGGCAAAAATTGGCATAATGACAAAGATGATCCAACCTTGTTGAGCAAAAGCCATGATATTTAGAGCAACAAAGAGACAGCCTAATCCAATGAGTACGGTATTTCGTTCACCCCAAAATTTGACAGCATGTTGAGGGAGCAAGGATTGAACCAGAACTTGGCATAATCCAAAAGTACCTAAAGAGAGCCCGACCCAAAAACTGTTCCAATGAAAGGTATCATGTCCCCAAAGTGCCCAGCAAACCCCATAAGCCTCACCACAGGCACTGAATATAAAAAATATTACCATTAGAGGAATTAGGTTTCTTTGACTAAGTGCAACTTTAAATATTTTAAATGGATTTAAACTGGCATGCTTTTGAATGGTGGCATGTTGGGGGCGAGATTCAGCTAAAGCAAAGAGAGCAATTAAAAAATTCAATCCCGTCAAAAATGCGGCGATCAGAAAGGGGAGTTTGAGTCCGTATTGTCCTAATAGTCCACCGAGTACAGGACCTATAATGAAGCCCAAACCAAACATGGCATTGAATCTACCAAAGTACTTGGCGCGATTTTCTGTTGATGAAATATCAACGATATAAGCTGAAGCGACAGCCATATTGGCACTGGTCATTCCAGCAATGACTCTTCCGATGAACAACCAACTTAAATGCGAAGAGAAGGCCAATAATAGATAGCTGATCGTTGAGCCAGCTAAAGAAATTAACAGTACAGGTCTTCTTCCTATTTTATCGCTTAAACTGCCTAAAATCGGAGAGAAAATGAATTGCATCATTGCATAACAACCGATGAAAAAACCCATCAAGAGTGCTACGTTTTGTTGTTGGCTTAGCGTTTTAAGTAATGAGGGGAGTAATGGGAATACAATTCCGATTCCAATCGAATCTAAAACAATCGTTGAAAAAATAATAAATAAAGGTCGATTCATGGTGCGTCCTATCGAAAATTCAGGCACAGAAAAACTGTGGAAACCTGTTAACGATGCTTGAAATATCCAAGCCCTTGGGAACGCTGACCAATAGAGTGATTGGCTATGTGTCGCTTACAGCATTTTCAATGATTGAAAATAAAATCAAGTAAGTCGATTTTTCGCGATTTTTTATCGTAACAAACCATACAAAGTTAGAAAGCTAACGGTGTAATGTGCAAATATTAACACCTTTAGTTTGAAGAAAACACCATCTTTAAAATTTGGCAAACCCGCTAAACATAAATTCGGTGATTCAATGAATTATTTGCTTAACATTAAGGATTAAAAAAGGAGTCATATTTGACTCCTTTTAGAAATTCGCAGATTAACGTAAATTGGTGGTGATCTTCTGAAGAATTTGCAACAAGACATCAAATTCACTTTGCAGTGGTGTGCTTTTACGTGTGACCAAAGCGAGTGTACGAGATGGTGCATTTTCAATTGGTTTTACCACAATTTGATCATTGTTTTTCAACATATGGGCATGAATCGCAATCTCAGGGAGTAAGGTATAGCCCAAGTTTGAACTCACCATTTCAACCAGTGTTGGTAAAGAACTTGCCTTTAAACGATGATCATTTTTACGTTCACCAATTGGGCAAACACTTAAAGTATGATCTCGCAGGCAATGTCCTTCTTCAAGCAACATCAGATGTGACAAATCTAGGTCATCTAAACTTCTTGCATTCATGGCATTTTGATCTGCTTTATTGCAAACCAAGAATAAATCTTCTTTTGCAATTTCAGCAACTTTTAGACCGCGTGTATCAAAAGGCAATGCCAGCATGATCACATCTAAATTACCATGCTCAAGTTTTTCAACAATTTTTTCACTTTGTGCTTCGTGTAAATGTAGTTGAATCTTAGGAAGTTGTTTATGCACTTCTTCCAAAAGTTGAGACAAAATAAATGGTGCGATGGTGGGAATGATCCCTAAATGTAAATCACCAGTCAAAGGCTCACTCATTTCACGACTTAAACGCATTAAGTCTTGTGCATCGGCGAGTAGAACACGGGCTCGGGCAACAACTTGTTCACCTAAGGGAGTTAAACGTACGTTTTGGCGATCACGTTCTACGAGTACGCCACCCAATAAACGCTCTAACTCCATAATTCCACCCGATAATGTGGATTGAGTTACAAACGAACGGCGCGCTGCTTCAGTAAAGTGCAACGTCTCAGACAATGTCACTAAATATGACAACTGTCTTAGGGATGGTAATGCAGCCATAGTGTCCTAATGCTTATGATTTAAAATGATGTGCAAATAAGCCGCTAAGTTGAGGAACAAAATGCGGTGGGATATCATGCCCCATTCCTTCAATTAATTCAAATTTAGCGCCCGAAATTGCTTTCGCAACTGCCTTACCATGACTTGGAGGTAGTAAACGATCTTTAGAACCATGTAACACCAGCGTTGGCTTATTGATCTGTTTATCCAATTTAAGTAAGGAACCTGTACATAATATTGCTAAAAACTGTTGAAGTACACCCGCAGGATGATAACTACGGCGATATAATTTACGTGCCGTCTGAATTGCTTCAACTTGATTAATATAACCTGGTGACCCAATCATTTGAAAAACCTTGAGTGAATGATTCACAATCCCTTCTTCATCACGAGATTCAGGCTTGCCTATTAGACTAAAGAGTTGCTTTGGAAAAGGCGGGGGCAAGAGCGGTTGGTTGTTACTGGTAAATAAAAGTCCAACTTTCTCAATTTTTTCTGGATATTTTGCCGCTAAAATTTGAGAAATCATTCCACCCATTGAAGCACCGAGAATATGCGGTTTTTCAATTCCTAAGCGATCAATCAATAACGCGACATCATCTGCCATATCAAATAGATTATAGGGTGCGCCATCATTCGGTAAGCCTAATGCAAAACGCCCCATGAGTTTATACGAGTTTAAACGTGGACCTTTGTGGCGAATTTTTGACGATAAGCCAATATCACGATTGTCAAAACGAATGACATGAAAGCCTTGATCTATGAGGGACTTACAAAAAAAGTCGGGCCAAAATAACATTTGCGCTCCCAACCCCATAATCAAAAGAATCGAAGGGTGTTCGGGGTTTCCTCCTGTTTCGACATGAAGTTGAATACCATTACCTAAATCGACTTTGGTTTCATTCATGAATGAAGCATACGGTGAAATTTGGAATTGAAGTGCGCTATTCATTGTTATTTTCCTAAGCAAGGATATTTTGATTAAAAAATATCCTTGCTATTAAACCCTTAAACTGATGCAGGAATCAAGTCTGGAACCAGTTTTGTTAAAGTAAGTCGTTGTTTACCTGCCGTTGCTCCTAGTAAGACGAAACCACGTAATGTTCCATCAGCATCAGTGGCTTTAGATAACATTCCATCGTCAAACTCTTCATTTTCCCACGTGACTTCAACACCAATTGGCGCAGGTAAGACCGTTAATGGTGCAGCTGGCGTTTTTACCGCAACAGGCATTGCTGGGTAATGAACTGTGGTCGTTTGACCACTTAATGTTTTGGCTAAAGCGCGAGCTTGTTGCATGATTGGCATTACATATGGTAACAGTGTTCCATTTACTTCCGCACAGTCACCAATTGCAAAAATATCCGCTTGATTGGTTTCAAGTAAAGTATTGGTAATCACGCCGCGGCTGGTGTTGATTTCTGCTGTCTTTGCTAACGCGATATTCGGTTGTAGACCAATCGCGGAAAGGACCACATCTGCGACCAATGACTGACCACTTGCCAATGAAACGATATAACCGCGTTCGGTTTTAGATACTTTTTCTACAGTTGTACCTAAAACAAAGTTGATGCCCGATTCTTCAAGATTTTCTTTAAATGCTTGTGCGACATGCTGCGGAAGCAGACGACCTAAGGGTTGTGGTGCCAAATCAATCACTGTGACTTGATGACCTGTATTTTGTAAATCATTGGCAAATTCGCAACCGATCAGACCCGCACCCAAGATCACGACACGTTTATTTCCGCATTCACCTGTCGTGCAATGTTCCAATGTTTCTCGAAATGCACGATAGTCAATCAGCGAGTTCACGACATGGATGTCGTCACTGCCATCACCAGCAATGGCTAAGCGAATTGGGTTTGCACCAACAGCAAGGATGAGTTTCGAGTAGGCTTGAGTTGAAGTCTGACCATCTTTCTCAAGAGTCAACTCATGCTTTTCTGCATCAATGTTTTTTACCCAAGTTTCTTTTTCGATGCGCATGTTTAATTGCGTACTCATTTTTTCAGCATCGCCTAAACCTATTTGCTCAGGTGCTTTTTTGCCAACTAAGGCATTCGACAATGTAGGTTTCGCATAATTGACCGCATCATCTGCGCAAATCATCACTAACGCTTGTTCAGTGTTTAACTTACGGAATTCTCTTGCCAGTGTATAACCTGCCATACCAGAACCGATGATGATGATTGGTTGCATATCTTTCTCCATACATGCCTAAAAGAGTGGGGGATTGAATAATTTTTATGACAAATATACGTAAAAAAGACCATGTAAACATGGTCTTTACGCGATATTTTAGATTTCTACCATTTCAAAGTCTGCTTTAGAAACACCGCAGTCTGGGCAAGTCCAGTCGTCTGGGATATCTTCCCATTTGGTACCTGCTGCGATGCCGTCTTGTGGCCAACCCTCTGCTTCGTCATAAATCCAACCACAAACGATGCATTGATATTTCTTCATCTGATTCTCCGATAACTGACAGGTAGATTGCTTTTCTGCCAGTAAAATTCCATCCGCTGCTTGACTCAAATAATATGCAAATAAAGTGTGTACATATTCCTCTAAATTTTTACGCAGTTCTGTGTCTAAAGTAAAGTAAATATCGGAGTTTATCTCACTCTTGTAAAAGCTGAATGGCAGGTCAGGACAAAAGCAATGTTTATTATGCCAACTGATTGGGTAAAGTTTTTAAGGAAACTGATTTTTAGTAAATGTCAATCTGAGGTCCTAAATTGCTTAAATCATTGAATATAGACTAAGGTCTGAATGATAAATTATAAAAGTATTGTTAAAATAAAATAAGGTTAAACTATAGCTAATATTTTGTATAAAAATGGCTTTAATAAAATCAATAACTTAAATAAGTGCAAGATTTTTCTGGGTTTGGTATCGCTGTCAATTTTGCTTAAAAAGTGTTAAAATTCACGCATTAATTTTCTTTTAAATATCTCCCTAATGATGAACATGTCTACTGCTTTGTGGTCAAGTATTCGTACTGTCCAAGATTTTCCAAAACCAGGTATTTGTTTTTATGATTTAACCCCATTGTTTATGAACAATCTGGGTGAATTGGCTGATGCATTGATTGCAAGTATTCCTGTTGAACAATTGGCAGAGGTGGAGAGTTTTGTTGCGGTAGAAGCGCGTGGTTTTGTTTTAGCGAGCTTATTGGCACAACGTACAGGCAAGGGGTTATTGCTGGTGCGTAAAGCAGGAAAATTGCCACCACCGGTTGTTGGCGTGGGCTATAGTCTGGAATATGGTTTAGATCGTTTGGAAATGTCCGCTAACATTGCACCACAAAAAGTGATTATTGTGGATGATGTATTGGCAACAGGTGGAACACTCAAAGCAGTCAACCAATTGATGCACAAATGTCATCATACAGTATTGGGTGCGAGTATTTTTCTTGATTTGCCTGACTTACATCAAGACTTGGGTTTAAAGATTTGGTCTGTCTTAGATGAACGATCAAAACCCGTAGAAAAAGCAGTCGCTTAATCTGTTTAAAAGCCTTGTTTTAACAAGGCTTTTTTATATATGCATCGACAAGTTTAGCCTGTTCATAGAAATCAATAAATAAAAGTCTGTTCCATATAGCGAATTAAGCGATTTAGATTTTCGGGTTGAGCCAATCGATGATGTCCCCCTTCAACAGTTTCAATCTGCATATATGGGTCTAATTGTTCAAAAACTTTGTACATATCCAAGACTTCATCACCCAATTCAATATATGCAATTTGAGGAATATCATGCTCAAGATCAGCTTCATTGATCTCAGGATAATCGTCACGAAAGTCAGGTTTTAAACTTGGATTGGCAATCACAGTCGGGATACGATGTTTCTGAGACATTTTTAATGACCAATAGCCACCTAAACTATGTCCTACCAATAAATCTGGCTTAATTTTTTCAATGATATCGTGATAAAAACGTTCAACAGTTTGATAGTTTAAATTGCGATAATCCACATTAATGCAATATTTTTTAATTGCATTGATGGCATGGAACTTGGTTGATTCTTTAGATGAATCCAAGCCATGTAAAAATAAAATTTTAGTATTGCTCATTGTTATCACTTGCATATTGTCTTTATATCTATAGACAGAAACAATAATTCATGGATTTAAAAACTTTCCATTTCAACTATTTTTGGTATGAAGCTAGTGTACTGAGCAAGATATTTTTTATAACTTAGCTTTTGGTCTAAGAACTTTTATTTTTTCCATCAAATAAATTAGATTATTTTGTAATGTATTGAAAAATAAATATTAAAATTATTTCTATTTAAATGCCTTGTTAACAAAAATTAATCATTTCTATCCGTGATTATACTAAGCTATATGCAACACAATTAAAAAAGAGATTGGGATGATCACATTAAAATACGATATCAAAATCCATGCAACTGCACAGAAAGTATGGAATATTCTTTGGGATACACATACTTATTCTCAATGGACACAATCCTTTTGTGAAACGTCACAAATGCAATCGGATTGGAAAATTGGTGGTGAGACATTATTTCAAGATGCCAATGGTGATGGAATGGTTGCTACCATTGTCGAGTTAGAGCAATTTAAAAAAGTGGTTTTCAAACATTTAGGCATATTAAGAAATGGTATAGCGGATACCACAAGTGCCGAAACCCAAGAATGGAATGGCACATTTGAGCAATACCATCTAGATGAACAAGACGGTATAACCACTTTACACGCTGAGGTTGAAACTGCGGAAGAATATCAAGAAATGATGGATCGTGGGTTTCAACAAGGCTTTGCTGTTGTCAAATCATTGGCAGAACAACCTTAGTTAAATCAGACCTTTTTATTGATTTAGTAGGTTTAAGATAAATTGATGTTGTTTCGTTTTTGGGTGCATGACATTGAATAATGATCGGTTGTTCGATAGAAAAGGATGTTAATACACCTGAAATATTGCGTGGGTAAAAGCGAATTTTTTTAAGTAAGGGCTCTAATATCATTTTAATGTCGTGATTTATTTTAGGGACATATTCCATTTTTCGAATTTGTCCTTCTGTGCCAACGAGAAATTTGACATTCAATGCGATATTTCCCTGTGAATCAAATTGTATTTTAGGGTTCGAGTTTGTATCTACAGGTTGGCAAAACGGTTCTAACACACTTTGTAATTGGGAAAAATGAGGCTTGATTGCATAGCCAATTGTCTTTGGAAATTTGATAAATAAGCTGTATTTTCCATAATAATATGTTGTTCTTGCAATATTTTCTTCATCAAGATTGAGGGGTTTATTTTTAAAATCATTACTGACCTGAGGAAGTTGTGCCAATGTTATTGTGTTGGCGATTTCTAAAGCTCTTTTGTTGAGTGTTTTTTGTGTGGGGTGTGGATTCATCAATTTAATTTGAATCTTTTGAGTCTGCTGATTTGGGCTGATTTCCAATTGCCAAATATAATCTTGATTTGCAATATTTGTCGTTTCAATTTTTATTGGAAGATCTTTGCGAGTATTACTCATGACAATGATTTGCTCTGCGGCAATTTCGCCTGAAAACAACAAAACATTGAAAAGAATGATACTTTGGGCGAATCCTTGCCAGTATTTATTCATGATTTTTAATTTTTACAGGGTTCATTGAGTTATATTCATACGCATTATGTTGTAAATCTGCTATGCTATGCAACTTCCGTTTTTTAATATAATCGAGGCAGAGATGACGCAACAAAACGCTCAATCGACTTCTGAACAACCCATTTCCGAAAACGATTTAATCGCACAGCGTCATGCCAAGTTAAAGCAAATTCAAGATCATGCCAAGGAAACTGGTGTTAGCCCGTGGCCAAATACTTTTAAGCGTGAGCATTACGCACAGGATTTACAAGATCAATTTGCAGATCAAACGAAAGAACAAATTGAAGCTGGTGAACAAGTCCACGTTTCTGTCGCAGGTCGTGTGATGTTGAACCGTGGATCATTTATTGTGATCCAAGACATGACAGGTCGTATTCAGCTCTATGTTCCTCGTAAAGAACTTGCTCCTGAAGTATTGGAAACTGTAAAAAGTTTAGATCTAGGCGATATTATCGCTGTTCAAGGCTATATTGGTCGTTCTGGTAAGGGCGATTTATATGTGCATATCGAACATTTTGAATTATTGACCAAATCTTTGCGTCCACTTCCTGATAAGTTTCATGGTTTAACTGATACTGAAGTGAAGTATCGTAAACGTTATTTAGATTTAATTGTGAATGAAGAAACACGTAAAACTTTTGAAATTCGTGCAAAAGTAGTCTCTGGTATTCGTAATTACTTAACCAATGAACGTTTTATGGAAGTTGAAACTCCGATGATGCATGTGATTCCAGGAGGTGCGTCAGCGCGTCCATTTGAAACACATCATAATGCATTGGACATGCCATTATTCTTACGTATCGCACCTGAACTATATTTAAAACGTTTAGTTGTTGGTGGTTTTGAACGTGTATTTGAGATTAACCGTAACTTCCGTAATGAAGGGGTATCAACACGTCATAACCCAGAATTCACCATGATTGAGTTCTACCAAGCTTATGCTGACTACAAAGATCTTATGGCTTTGACTGAAGGTATGTTGGAAAAACTGGCGATTGATATTCTAGGGTCAACGGATGTGCCTTATGGGGATGAAGTATATAGCTTCAAAGGTCCATTTAAGAAAATCTCAATGTTCGATGCAATTTTAGAGCATAACCCAAGTTTGACTGCAGAAAATGTATCTGATCGTGAGTTCTTGGCGACATTTGTACGCGAAGAGCTTAAAGAGCAAGTGAAGCCTGGTTTTGGTTTAGGTCGACTACAAACGATCGTATTTGAAGAAACTGTTGAAACTCAATTACGTCAGCCGACATTCATTACTGAATATCCTGCTGAAACTTCACCTTTGGCACGTCGTAATGATGACAATCCACATATTACGGATCGTTTCGAGTTCTTTATTGGTGGTCGTGAGCTTGCAAATGGTTTCTCAGAGTTAAACGATCCAATTGACCAAGCTGAGCGTTTCCAAGCACAAGTTGCTGAAAAAGATGCTGGTGATGATGAAGCAATGCACTTCGATGCGGACTTTATTGAAGCATTAGAATACGGCTTACCTCCAACAGCAGGTGAAGGCATCGGTATTGACCGTTTGGTGATGTTGTTTGCTAATGCACCAAGTATTCGTGATGTGATTTTATTCCCACATATGCGCCATAAAAATTAATTGATGCGATTAAAAAAGCCACTGAATTCAGTGGCTTTTTTTATTTTTAAATAGATTTAAGCAGATTAGAAATGGAATACACCTAAACCATTTTTGATTTCATCTAAGGTATCTTGGGTAATAACACGGCATTTTTCAGTGCCTGTTTTTAAGATGTCCATGATGTAATCTGGGTCTTTTGCAAGTTCCATACGACGTTCACGAATTGGTGTGATCAACTCTTTTAAAACACCTTCAAGACGCTTTTTCACTGTGCCATCGCCTAAACCACCGCGACGATAATGTGCTTTCAGTTCTTCAACTTCTTCTTTGTTTGGATCGAAAGCATCTAAGTAGGTAAATACAATATTACCTTCTACTTGACCTGGATCTTCGATACGCAAGTGATTTGGATCGGTATACATTGCATTGACTGCTTTTTTGATGTCTTTATCTGTCGCATCTAAGACAATGGTATTGCCCAAAGATTTTGACATTTTAGCTTTACCATCAAAACCAGGTAAACGACTCATATTGGATAAAAGTGCTTTACACTCAGGTAAAACCTCTTGACCAATTTGACGATTTAAACGACGAACAATTTCGTTGGTTTGTTCGATCATTGGAATCTGGTCTTCACCTACAGGAACGACTGTCGCTTTAAATGCAGTAATGTCAGCAGCTTGAGCAACGGGGTAGCACAAGAAACCTGCTGGAATATCTCGTTCGAAGCCACGCAATTGAATTTCAGCTTTAATTGTTGGATTACGCTCTAAACGTGACACAGTGACAAAGTTTAAATATAACATGGTCAGTTCATTTAATGCTGGCAAGCATGATTGAACACAGATCGTGGTTTTGGTTGGGTCAATACCAACAGCTAAATAGTCTGTAGCGACTTCAATAATATTGCGGCGAACTTTTTCAAAGTTATCAGCATTATCAGTTAAAGCCTGAGCATCAGCGAGAAGTAGATGCTGATGATGAGAATCCTGTAAGCCTACTCGTGAGCGCAAAGAACCTACAAAATGTCCCAAATGTAGTTGTCCAGTAGGACGGTCGCCTGTCAAAATCACAGGACGATTATCTTGATTCGTCATTATCGCTTCCAAAGTCTTTATAGAGACAGTCGTGTTTTGTGAATGGGCACTATTGTACGAGATAATTTATTTTAATGTCAGCGAAAAATAGCCCAGAACCAATTTTTATGGATAAATGTGAAAATCTACAAAATTTTATATAGAAAAATGAAATTTCACTTTAAAATAGTGTGATAACTAAAATTTTGGATAAAAAATGGCAAGTAGTTTATTAATATTATTAGATGATATTGCAGCAGTGCTTGATGATGTTGCGGTCATGAGTAAAATGGCAGCAAAAAAAACAGCAGGCGTTTTAGGTGATGACTTAGCACTCAATGCACAACAAGTCAGTGGTGTTCGAGCTGAACGTGAACTTCCCGTCGTTTGGGGTGTTGCGAAAGGTTCATTTATCAATAAACTCATTTTAGTACCATTAGCTCTATTGATTAGTGTGGTTGCCCCTTGGCTGATTAATCCTTTATTAATGATTGGTGGTTTGTTTCTATGTTATGAAGGTGTAGAAAAAGTACTGCACAGTTTGAAGCATAAAAAAGCCACAACTGAAGAGGGTGCTCAACAAGAGCTTGAGCAGATTGAAACTGATTTAGCAACTTTTGAAAAAGAGAAAATTAAAGGTGCGATACGCACTGACTTTATTCTTTCTGCTGAAATTGTGGTGATTTCTTTAGGTACGGTTGCAACCGCTGCTTTTGGTACAAAAGTCATGGTGCTGTCCGTGATTGCCGTGATTATGACTGTAGGGGTCTATGGCTTTGTTGCGATGATTGTCAAAATTGATGATTTAGGTTTGTACTTGACGCAACAAGCATCGAATGTAAAACAAAGTATTGGTCGCGGCTTATTGGCATTTGCACCGAAACTCATGAAAACATTAACTATTGTTGGAACAGTTGCGATGTTCCTTGTGGGAGGAGGGATTATCAGTCATGCGGTATCTACTTTGCACCACTTGACTGAAGAAGCTGTCGATCATATTGAACACATTCCAACAGTGGGAAATATCATTGGTGCACTCACACCAACACTGATCAATCTGGTCATTGGTATTGTTGCTGGTTTGGCTGTGGTATTGGTGGTTGGACTGATTCAAAAATTACGTGGTCAATCTAAAACTGCTTCATAAAACAATCTTTGTAAAACTGATTCCAATTTAAAAATAAAAGGACAAATCTATGCGTTGGAAAGGACGTAGAGAAAGCGATAATGTCGAAGATCGCCGTGGTGGTGGCGGTGTGAAAGCGGGTGGTATTAGCATTTTAGGATTGGTTGTTGCTTTTATTGCTTGGAAATTTTTTGGTGTTGACCCGCAGCAGGCATATCAAGCAACCAAGCAAGTCACCTCAGGTAATGTGAGCCAGAATACTGCACCTGCCAATGCGACGCCTGAACAGCAAGAAACAGCTTCTTTTGTTAAAACAGTCTTAGCAGATACGGAAGATACTTGGAAACAAGTGTTTATTCAACAAGGTGCCCAATATACACCACCAAAACTGGTGATGTTCAGTGGCGCTGTGCAATCAGGTTGTGGAACAGCTGAGTCTGCGATGGGACCGTTTTATTGTCCAGCAGACCAAAAAGTTTATATTGATACTCAATTCTTCAAAGATATGCGCCAACAAATGGGTATTTCAGGTGAAAAAAACCAATCTGAGTTATCTGCACAAGATGAAGCAGGTGATTTCGCACAAGCTTATGTAATTGCACATGAAGTTGGTCATCATATTCAAAATTTATTGGGTATTTCTTCGCAAGTTCAACAGGCTCGTCAACGTGCCAATCAAGCTCAGGGTAACCAACTTTCAGTGCGTTTGGAATTACAGGCAGATTGTTTAGCAGGTGTATGGGCGAATCGTACACAACAGCGTACACAATTTCTTGAGCAAGGCGATATCGAAGAGGCAATGGATGCCGCTGAGAAAATTGGTGATGACTATTTGCAGAAAAAGGCACGTGGTTATGCTGTTCCAGATAGCTTTACCCATGGTACCAGTCAACAACGTATGCAGTGGTTCAATACAGGGATGAAATCAGGCGATATCAATAGTTGTGATACGTTTAAATAAGTTGTTTAAGTTCAATGGTTTAAAAAAGAGCACAAGATATGCTCTTTTTTTCTAAATAGATTTTCCAAGCCAATTTTTTATGTTAAAAAATATAACGAAAAAAGTCAGACTGTACTTTTTTTTGTAAAATTATATTGATTGTTAAATGGTCTTTTATTCTATATTTAATAAAGAAATGATTGAGTGTTTGATGTGCATTTAAATTAAAAATCGAAAATAGGGTTCGAATGGGTAATTATTTCTTTCTCCAAGTTTTTACAGTAGTTTTTGCGCTTTCTATTGCGACGACCATATTTAATAAACGTATACTCGGTTTTCCTCAAGCGATTGGTGTACCTATCGTTTCTGCAATTTTTGTCTTTATCTTGCAATGGGGTGCCAGTTTACTGAATGGTAACCAATTTATCTCGATTAATATTCATAATATTGAAGAGGCAGTGCGCCATGTCGATTTTTATGATTTTTTAGTCAATGGTGTGATTTGTTTCATTCTGACATCATCCGCATTGAAATTTAAAGTTTCTGATTTAAAAGTCTATTGGAAGCCGATCAGTATCTTAGCCACAATTGCACTATTGTTGTGTGCAGTATTTTTTGCAGGATTGGTGTTTGGCTTCCAGTTCTTGATTGGCAATCCTGTGCCTATTTTAGTGTTGTTATTACTTGGTTCAGCACTCGGAGCAACGGATCCAATTGGGATTAAAGGCGTACTGAGTTCAGTACGTGCACCACATCATTTGATGGTCAAATTAGAAGGTGAATCCTTATTTAATGACGCAATGTGTATTGCCGTGTTTATGACCTTATTGAATGTTCTTGAAGGTGAACATTTCAGTCTGATTGCAACCCTACAAACCCTATTATATGAAATTGTAGTGGCTGTGATCATTGGTTGGGCATTCGGTTTAGGGATTTTACGTTTATTACGTGGTAAACATGAGATGGAATCTCTCATCTTAACTACGGCATTGTTGGCGTGTGGTTCGTATCTTGTGGCATTGTTTGCGCACGCATCTGCACCAATTGCTTGTGTTATTGGTGGTTTGATTGTCGGGAATAAATGGAAAGAAATTCTACAAGACCGTGAAATTCGTGAGGTCAATCACTTCTGGCACACGGTAGAAGGGATTATTAATTCATTCTTATTCACTCTGATTGGTCTAGAAATCTTTATTTTGGATCTTAGTACCAGTCTTATTCTGGGTGGTATTTTTGCATTCTTTGCCCTGCATTTATCACGTTTTGCGGCAAATTTCCTTGCTTTTGCATTCTTCCCATCATTTCGAAAAAAGAGCTATAACGGTAGTCTTGCCATTTTGTCATGGGGAGGGGTTCGAGGAGGTATTTCACTCGCATTGATTCTTGCCGTGGCAAACGTACCAGAGTTACGTGATTACAGCAGTATTTTGATTGGTTATACTTTTATCAGTGTATTACTTTCAGGCGTGGTCTGTGGTCTGGGCTTACCTGCGGTAATGAATGCTTTTTATTACAATCCCAACGAAGAAACTCAAGGTTTCAAAGGCTGGTATCAACGCATGTGCAATAAAATGAATCGCAAAGGATTTAAATATATTGTGGGTGAGGATGCTGAAGGTCACGAAACAATTACGATTTATAATCCGGAAGCATTGGTTGATAAAAAATCTGATGATGGCGTTGCAACCGTTCATCACCCAGAAAAGGCTCAAGAAGTGAAGCGCTTGGAAAATCCAGCAAATTTCTGATTCAAAAAGTCACATTCAAATGTTGAACTTTAATGTCATACCAGCTTAAAAAATACCCTTCAACATGAAGGGTATTTTTTAAGGTCTCATAGATTAGCGAATCATTATTTCGCATTTTTTGCCAAGAAATCCAAATACGGCTTAATCAACAATTGCTCTTGTTCAAGAAGTGGTAAATGTCCTACACCTTTTAAGATTACAGGTTCTTGAGCATTTTTTAATAAACCCTTCAATTCAGCAGCAGCTTCAACATTGATAATTTGATCCTTATCACCCCATGCAATTAATACAGGCTGATCAATAGAGCGTGCTGCAATCGCAAATGAGTCAGGGGTAAACAATTTAGACATTACAATCAATTGTTCAACCAATTTTGTTGTGTTCGCAGATTGACTGATCATCAGTTTTTCTTGAGAGTCTTTTAATTCTTTTGGAATAAATGGTGGAAGGCTAGTCGCTATCTTCATTAAGCGATCAAAGTCGCCAGGTTTACTGACGATCATATTGCGTAAAGTGGTTGGATCTTTAAGATATGGCGTATTGGCAGATTTAAATACGCCTGCACTGTCGATTAAGAACAGTGACTTGGTATCGACAGGATACTGAGCAGCATATAGTAACGAAATCGAACCGCCCATTGAATGTCCTGCAATATTCAGACCATTCTCAACTTTGATTGCTTCTGCAAAACGACGTAACTTTTCAGTCAAATTCGGGAGTGAGTAATCAAAATCATTTGGAACTTTACTGTCACCTTGACCCGGTAAATCAGGAATAATGACATGATAATATGGCGTTAAATAACGTGCCACACGGTTCCAGTTGTCTCGGCTACCTGCAAGCCCATGTACAAGCATAAGCGTCGGTTTTCCTGCGGGTCCACCTTCACTGTATGCCCAGTCAATATCACCAACTTTGACACGTTTGGTTTCCATTCCAGCCCAAGCGCGTTCTTGTTGAAGAACACTTTGAATATCAATACTTGGAGCAGCATAGGTATTGGACAAACCGAGTGATGTCACAGTGCCCATGACCAATGCGGTAGATAAAAGCAGTTTATTGAAGATTCCTTTCATTTTTGCATACTCTTGTTGTTGTATTTGAGGTAGGGTTTAAGATTAGAATATGTACTATTAAATTACATTTGCCTAAAATGTCGGAAGCTTATTTTCTAAGTCAATTTTGTTGAGTTATTTTCAACATTTTTTAATTATTTAAATGTAAAGGTCTAATGCAGAATCATGAACTGGCGCAGATGATTTTAAATGTCATCGTGCAGATTCCAAAAGGCAAAGTGGCAAGTTATGGTCAAGTCGCAAAGTTTGCTGGCTTACCAAAACATGCACGGCTTGTCGGGCGTGTACTGGGACAACTTCCAGAAGATCATGATATTCCGTGGTATCGGGTCGTCAACTCACAAGGTCGTATCAGTCTGAATAAATTGGATGAACATGGTATGTGTATACAGACGGCAAAATTACGCGAGGAAGATGTGGTCGTTGTTGATGGCAAAATTAATTTAAAAAAATACCAATGGGCACCTTAAAATTAAAAACCTCACGATAATTCTAGCGTGAGGTTTTTAGACATAGAGTCAATTTATTTAATGACTAAAACAGGAATTTGTAATTCAGTTAACAAATTTTGTGCAACACTTCCCATGATAATTTTTTTCAATCCTGTACGCCCATGTGAGCTAAGGATGACTAAATCAGTTTTTAAATCTTGCACGGCTTGATTTAATGTATGCGCAATATTTTCACCTTCAAGTAAGCGAGTTTCTACTTGGACGCCTTCTGCAGCGAATTGTGCTTTGGCTTCGTTGATATTGGCTTGAATAAATTCACGGGCACGTTCAATGAGCATATTACTTTGACCGTTTGCCAAATATTCTGATGCAATATATGGGTCCAATGTCATGACTTGTACAACTGTAATTTTACTCTTAAATGCTTTTGCAAATTCCACAGCATGTTTAACAACAGATAAAGATGTTTCTGAGCCATCTACAGGCACGAGAATGTTTTGATAAGCCATGACTATTTTCCTTATTTTAACAAAAAGCTGAATTGAATATTTATACGCATCACCAGTCTATAACATGATCATAACGCGAATATGAAATGAATAAAACCTAGTAAAAGCATAGGGATAATTAATATAAATATCATAAATTTAAATCAATGCATTAGCATAAACTCTCATTAGTTATGCGAGGGCTCCTGGTGATACTGTGCTGAGACAGGAATCCGCCAAAAATGAATTTAATCCACGCTATAATTAATATGTATTTTATTGTTTTTAAAGATTAAATTACTTTGATTTATAAAACATATACAGAATAAAGTACGGATAAAAAATCAATTGAGACAATTGGTAAATTGTAAATCAAAAACATGCTTTAGAATGAACTTGAAACAAACTCAAAGGGAATAAGACTGCTCCACATCATTTATACAAAAACATTGAGGAAATGATCATGGAATATCAAACAGTTATTATAGAAAAGAAAAATGGGGTAGGTTATTTAAAGCTTAACCGTCCAGAACAATTGAATAGCTTAACGCCTGAGATGAGTCTAGAAATTATAGCGATACTCAGGCAATGGAAAGAGGATGTTGAAGTTCGTGTAATTGTCATTGCAGCAGTTGGCAAAGCATTTTGTGCAGGTCAAGCAATAAGTCCAGAAGTTCTCAATAGTGGAGTCATTGACTTAGGTGAGGTGTTGGAAAAATACTTTAATCCACTCTTAGACATTATCAATGATATGCCCAAAGTCATCATCTGTGCGGTGAACGGCATCGCTGTTGGGGCGGGGGCGAGTTTACCATTGTTATGTGATATTACACTTGCAGCAAAATCAGCAAGTTTCTCGCAAATCTTTAGTAAAATTGGTCTTATTCCTGATTGCGGTGCAACATGGTTACTTCCACGCTTGATTGGCTTTGCTAAAGCCAAAGCATTGATGTTGACAGCAGAAAAGATCAGTGCAGAAGAAGCTGAACGAATCGGAATGATTTATAAAGTCGTGGCAGATGATCAGTTGGCTTTAGAAGTTGTACGTTTAGCTGAGTATTTTGCTACGCAAGCCAGTTTGAGTTTTGCATTGATCAAACAAGCGATGCGGGTCACCATGCACAATGATTTTTATACTCAAATTAAAGTTGAACAGGATTTACAAAGAAGGGCGGGGCAGTCGGAAGATTTTTTAGAAGGAGTCCGTGCTTTTTTAATGAAAGATCAAGCCCATTTTAAAGGACGATAAATCATAATGCCTATCTTTAAAAGCCAATCTAACAGCATTGTTCAATGGATAATATTGACATGGGTGTTCTTGCTCTCTCATGCTGCTGTTGCCGATCAAATTAAAGCCATTCCTTGGATAAAGCTAAAAACAGAAAGCTCACAAGCTAAACAAATTTGTCAGGCATTAAAAGTCAATTGTGGAAAGGATGTAGAAGTTTGGAAAAAGCCATCAGGGGCTGACACTCATTTATATTTAACTGACGATACACCGCAATTAATCGAATTTATAAAAGAAAACAATCAGTATGTTGTACTGAATTCTTGGAGTTTTCAGCAGTATCAGCATCATGGTCGTAACAGTGATTTTGATAAGGAATTAAACAATGATGGATTGAGTATTTATCCTGCATTTTATCCTTTAAATCGTCAAAAGCTTGCTATTGCTGTAGTTAAGCGCTGGAGCACGACTTACTCTGGAGGTGGACGAGCAGAAGAGATCGCTGATTTTGTCATGTTAGAACCGAATCATGCCTATAAACTGGCGTTGGCTGATGTTGCTTTTCATTCATATGAGATGATTCGAGCCTGTTTTTCTCAAGAGGAATATCAATCTTCTCCACACTGTCATGATGAAAGTGGTTCTAATTTATCCATTCAATTTAAAGATATTGGCAAAGAGTATTATCAATGGCGGTTAAATTTTACTGATTTTAATTGGGAAGCGTTCAAACCTGAATCATCAAAAGTTGTAGAAAAGTCGTATAACATTGTGGTGCCTTTTCAGCAAAAATAGTGACCTGATATTTTGAGTAAATAATCAACAGGATTACACAATACATAATTTAATTATGTATTGCATAAATTATAGATTTCTTATAGGATGAATTTAGAGTAAAAGTTCACTGTCACCAAACTGATATTTTTGGCTTTAGACAGGCTGAATGATGGAATGAAAAGGACCAGCTTTTATGGTGCTTTGATCAATGAATCAAAGTAACGATAAGCTGTTCTCAGCATTAAAAAACGGATGAATTTATCTAAATAAGGGAAACTAGATGGATATTTTAGATAACCCATTAGAATTATGTGGTTTTGCTTTTATTGAATTTGTATCGACGGAAAATGGATTAGATCAAATTTTTGAAACCATTGGTTTTAGCAAAGTTGCAAAACATAAATCTAAAAAAGTGTATTTGTGGCGTCAAGGTAATATCAATATTATTTTGAACTATCAACCAGAGTCTTATGCTTCATTCTTTTTCAAAGAGCATGGACCTTCTGCTTGTGCAATGGGATTTAGAACCCGTGATGCAGCTAAAGCTTTTAAAAATGCTATAGCACTAGGCGCTGAACCTATGTATTCACAAGCAGGACCGATGGAATTGAATATTCCAGCGATTAAGGGAATTGGAGGAATGCCAATTTTCCTTGTAGATCGTGATATTTACGAAAATGATTTTGTTTTCTTTGATGATGTAGAAAAAAATCCGCGTGGCGCAGGGCTTAATGAAATTGATCATTTAACCCATAATGTGTACAAAGGTCGCATGGAATATTGGGCGAATTTCTATGAAAAAATCTTTAATTTTCAGGAAATTCGTTACTTTGACATTAAAGGTGAATATACCGGTTTGACCTCTAAAGCATTGACTGCGCCAGATGGTATGATCCGTATTCCATTGAATGAAGACTCAGACAAAGGGAATGGTCAAATTGCAGAATTTCTGGCTGATTTCAATGGTGAAGGTATTCAGCATATTGCCTTTATCACAGACGATTTAATTTCAACCTGGGATAAGTTGAAAGGTTTAGGTTTGAAGTTTATGACCGCGCCACCAGAAACTTATTATGAAATGTTAAAAGATCGTTTACCTGGTCACGGTGAGCCAACTGAAGAGTTACAAAAACGTGGTATTTTGTTAGATGGAAATACCAAAGAAGGCGAGAAAAAGCTGTTATTACAGATTTTCTCTGAAAACATGCTTGGACCAGTTTTCTTTGAGTTTATTCAACGTAAAGATGATGATGGCTTCGGTGAAGGAAACTTTAAAGCATTGTTTGAATCTATTGAACGTGATCAAATCCGTCGTGGTGTATTAGAAGCCAAATAAAGTGATTGGTATCAGCAGAAAAAGCCAAGAAAGTATTTTCTTGGCTTTTTTATTTGGGAGATAAAGCTATAACTTAACGCGTTTGAATGTATTGATTAATTGCAGCCACTTCATGTTTAAATAGTTCAAGTTTTTCACTGCCATTATGCACAGGTAGAAATACTTCACTATCCAGAGCCACAATGCAGAATTCCATAGCTTGATGTGCATTAAAAATAGGTAAACCAATAGCATTGATGCCTGTAAGAAGATCACCTTGAGCAATTGCCATACCTTGTTCTAAAGTGGTTTCTTTAAGTTGAATAAATTCATCCCAATGACTCGGTTTAATCTGATAATGATTGATTGCGGCTTTTTCCCATTCCGCAAATATCAATGGTTTAATGATTGGCTCAGGTAAATATGCTGCAAAAACTCGCCCAGCAGCTGAGTTGACCAATGGCATAATTGAACCGACTTTGGTGACTATTGAAATTGGGTGATTAGATTCAATCGATTGTACAACCAAAGGACCTTTAGGTGACCATTTACTGATTTGAATACCACAGCCAATTTTATTTTGTAATTCATAAATTCGATGCTGTACCAACTGTAGGGCATCGGTATGTTGAATGCAGTTTAAACCTAAACGCCAAGCCTGATCACCCAGTGCATATTGACCATCTTCCAGTTGCTTTGCATAGTTCATGCGTATGAGGCTGACTAAATAACGATGTACTTTGGCAGGATGCATATCCAGCTTGCTTGATAGTTCTTTTAATATAATCGGTTTGTTATGTTCCAAAAGGGCATTGAGAACGGCTAAGCCCACTTCAAGTGATTGAACGCCACCAGATAACTTTTCTTCAATCATTCAACAACCCTTGATCGCATTTAATCTTGCAGCTTTGATTTGCTGTCGATATTTGATTTTACATTCAGCACATAATGCCTGAGCATGCTACAAAATAGAAATCATCTTTTTAAATGAGATAAATAGATGAATAGCATAAGCATACTATGCATTGAGCATTTTAGTGTGACTTTACCACGTATTGTATATCAACATGCTCAAGTTAAAATAACAGACCTTGCTGAAATTTAGGCAATAAAAATCGGGATCGAAGCCATTGATCTTCCATCCCGGTCAGATTGTGCTTTATGCAGCTTGAATATTTTTAATCCTGACTGCTGTCGCCGCTTGAATGTCATCAAAACTGACATTATCTGCTAACTCAACCAGTTCTAAACCATTTTGAGTTACATCGAGTACACCTAAGTCGCTGATAATACGATGAACCACTCGGCGACCATTCAATGGTAGGGTGCATTGAGGTAAAATTTTAGCTTGACCCTCTTTGGTTGTATGCTCCATTAAGATCACGACTTTTCGAACACCTGCAACAAGATCCATTGCACCGCCCATGCCTTTGACTTTTTTACCCGGAATCATCCAATTGGCGAGATCGCCATGTTCAGAAACTTCCATAGCACCTAAAATAGCAAGGTCAACCCGACCACCGCGAATCATGGCAAATGATTCTGAACTTGAAAAAAATGCACCACCTTTTTTAACGGTGACAGTTTGTTTACCAGCATTGATCAAGTCCGCATCTACGTTGTCTTCAGTTGGAAATTCATCAATGCCCAATAAACCATTTTCGGATTGTAACCATACATCCATTCCTTCGGGGATGTAATTGGCAACCAAAGTCGGTAAGCCAATGCCGAGATTGACATAGAAACCGTCTTGCAACTCTTTGGCAGCACGTTGAGCCATTTGTTGTTTTGTCCAAGCCATTCTGTCACTCCTTATACTGCAACTTTTAATGTACGCTGTTCGATACGCTTTTCAGGCTGAGCATTGAGTACAATGGCATTGACATAGATTCCTGCTAAATGAATGTCATCAGGATCAATTTCACCAAGTTCAACAATATGCTCAACTTCAACAATCGTATAACGACCTGCCATTGCACACTCAGGATTGAAATTACGTGCAGTTTTTCGGAATACCAGATTACCAGCTTTGTCCGCTTTATAAGCTTTGATTAATGCAATATCTGCACAAAGTGAAGTCTCTAGGAGAAAAGACTGACCATTAAACTCACGAAGCTCTTTACCTTCAGCAATACTGGTACCAACACCAGTTGCAGTATAGAACGCTGGGATTCCAGCTCCGCCTGCACGAAGTTTTTCTGCCAATGTGCCTTGAGGTGTCAATTCAACTTCAAGTTCACCATTTAAAAACTGTCGTTCAAACACTTTATTTTCCCCAACGTAGGATGAAATCATTTTTTTGATTTGTTTAGACTGCAATAACAGCCCTAAACCATAATCATCCACGCCTGCATTATTACTGATGCAGGTTAGTTGCTTTACTCCACTTTGTTTAAGCGCTTTGATCAAAGCTTCAGGAATACCACAAAGTCCGAATCCGCCCACAGCAATGGTTTGTCCATCTTGCACGATACTTTGCAGGGCTGCTTCGGCACTCGTTGATACTTTATTGACCATAATGATTACCCTAACTCAGCTTCATGTAAGAAATGCGTATGTTGAGGTGCGCGTTTGGTTCTGCTCCATTCATCCAGCATATCGACTTTCATTTCTTCAGTAATTTTTGAAATTTTCGCATCGGCATGAACATCGTTATATGTTAGTTCTAAACGATGTCCATTCGGATCAAAGAAGTAAATCGAGTGGAATATCCCATGATTGGTAATACCGAGCACTTTGACACCATTGGCTTCCAGATGCGATTTTGCAGAAAGAAGTGCATCTAAGTCTTCAACTTCAAATGCGATGTGCTGAACCCATTGAGGCGTATTTTCATCACGTCCCATTTCTGGTTGAGTCGGTAATTCAAAAAATGCCAACACATTGCCTTGACCTGCATCAAGAAATAAATGCATATAGGGATCAAATGCTTTAGTTGATGGAACATGGTCTTCTGCAAAAGCCAGAATAAACTCCATGTTGAGCATTTTTTTATACCATTCCACCGTTTCTTTGGCATCTTTACAACGATAAGCCACGTGATGAATTTTTTTAATTGCAAAGCTCATGATAAAACTCCTTTTTTGTTTATTCCCAATCTGGTTGTTGTTCTGGGGTCGCCCTTAAGAATGCAGGCAGGCTTAGGCAGTGTTGATCAATGGATTGAATCTTTGGAAAGTCGCTTAGATCAACATTGAAACGTTTGGCGTTATACACTTGAGGAATCAAACAACAATCTGCAAATGTGGCTTGAGTGCCGAAGCAGAATTGACCATTTGAATCTTTTAATTGCATCTCTAAGCTTTTAAAACCTTCAATAATCCAGTGTTGGTACCATTGATTTTTCTGTTCATCATTTACAGCGATTTCATGTTTTAAATATTTCAGCACTCTGAGATTATCTAAGGGATGAATATCACAGGCGATGGTTTGTGAAAAAGCACGGACTTTGGCGCGCTCAACAAGATCTGTAGGTAATAAAGGAAGTGATGGGTAACGTTCTTCCAGATATTCCAAAATATTGAATGACTGTATAAAAGACTGATCTTGATCAATCAAACTTGGTACAAGCTGGCTTGGATTGAGTGCGATGTAGCTTTCTTGTTGTTGCTCATTTTTGAGCAAATGGACAGGCTGTATGACATAATCCAATTGCTTCAGGTTTAACGCGATCCGAACTCGATAAGCCGCAGAGCTACGAAAATAACTATACAGTTTCATCACACAATTCCTTGTGTTGCTTAAAGCTAAACTGTTTGGCTGGTAAAATCGTATTTGCCACCTGACCAAAGCCCACTCGAATAGCACCTTTTTCAGCATAGCCTTTCATCACTACACGGTCGCCATCTTCAAGGAAGCCGCGCTTTTCACCATTGGATAAGGTGAGGGGTTTTGTGGTGTTCCACGTGAGTTCGAGTAGGCTTCCATAAGACTTTTCTGTAGGACCTGAAATTGTGCCAGAACCCATTAAATCTCCAACTTGAACATTACAACCTGAAATGGTGTGGTGAGTCAGCTGTTGCGCCATCGACCAGTACATGTATTTAAAGTTGGTTTGACAAATCACTTCACTTTGCTGTGATTGTGAGCTTTGTAGTTCCACACTGAGGTGGATGTCGAAGCTATTTATGCTATTTTCTCTTAAATAATCTAATGGCTCTGGCAGTTGTTGCGGACCTTTGACTTTGAATGGCTCCAAGGCTTGCATCGTTACCACCCAAGGTGAAATTGCACTGGCAAAGGTCTTGGCATTAAATGGACCTAAGGGCACATATTCCCATTGTTGAATATCACGTGCAGACCAATCATTCAGCAAGACCATGCCAAAAATATGATCCCACGCATCTTCAATTGCAATAGGTTCACCCAACTCAGTTGTCTTACCTACGATAAAAGCTGTTTCGAGTTCAAAGTCGAGTTTACGGGTTGCCGAAAAGAGAGGGCGTTCTTCATGAGGAAGTTTAACTTGACCAGAAGGGCGGACAATCTCCCTACCGCTAACAACCACAGAACTGGCACGACCATTATAACCCACAGGTAGCTCACTCCAATTTGGAAGCAAGGCATTTTTAGGATCTCTAAACATAGTTCCAACATTGGTTGCATGTTCTTTAGATGAATAGAAATCCGTATAGCCAGAGATTTGTACCGGTAAATGTAAGGTGACTGTATTTTGTTTGAGTAATACTTTTTGGCGTAATTCTGGATGATCACGAAGGGTTGGATTGTCTGCAGAAAGCAAGTCTTGTAGGGTTTGGCGAATGTAATGCCAATTTTTTTTACCTGTTTCGATGAATTTATTCAGGCTGCTTTGATTAAAACACTGAGTTTTGCAATTTGGAAGTAATCCTAATGTTTCTAAAGCAGCGAGGTCGATTACCCAATCACCAATCGCGACACCGACACGTTTATCTCCCTGAGCGGTTTCACTAAAAATGCCATAAGGTAAATTATGAATACTGAAATCAGATTGAGGTGCGATCTCAAGAAAGGTTGTTAAATGTTGTGTCATGGTGCGCTTTCCTTGTCTCTTATGAATGAGAACTTATTTCGTTTTCTCTTTTTCCACTCAAGCTTATGAAAAACAAATAAATATTATTGTTTTTATCCGTCTTCATTATGCTGACTAGTCCAGAATGATCTACATGATGATTTCTATCATACTGAAAATTAATAATTACGCAATACATAATTTAATTACATAATTCATAATAATTGTTATTTGTTGAAATTTCTGCTTATATGCGCAGTTATGAGAAAAGTAAATCAATTATTTTTCGATTAGATATAGGCATTTTTGATTAACTTATGATATACGTAATTTTGAATATAAAAATTACGCGACAAGGATGAGAATAATCATATGTCAGAACACGAGCAAGGAAACCTGAAACATGGTTTAAGCAATCGCCATATTCAGTTGATTGCACTGGGTGGTGCAATTGGTACTGGATTGTTCCTCGGGATCTCGCAGTCGATCAAACTTGCGGGACCTTCGGTGATCCTCGGTTATGCGATTGCAGGGCTGATTGCGTTTCTTATGATGCGACAGTTAGGTGAGATGGTGGTGCAAGAGCCAGTCAGTGGCTCATTCAGCCATTTTGCTTATAAGTACTGGGGCTCATTTGCAGGGTTTATGTCAGGCTGGAACTATTGGGTACTCAATGTTTTGGTTTGTATGGCTGAACTCAGTGCAATTGGTTTATATATCCAATATTGGTGGCCTGAAATCCCAACATGGATTTCAGCATTGGCGTTTTTTATTTTAATTAACGGCATTAATCTTTTGCATGTAAAATTTTTTGGTGAAATGGAGTTTTGGTTCTCCATCGTCAAAATTTTGGCAATCTTGGCGATGATTGGCTTTGGTTCCTATTTACTTGCAACGGGTACAGCAGGACCACAAGCAAGTATTACCAATCTTTGGGCATTGGGCGGTTTCTTCCCATTTGGTGTTGAAGGGTTGATCATGGCAATGGCAGTGATTATTTTTGCTTTTGGCGGTATTGAATTATTTGGAATCACTGCCGCAGAAGCGAGAGATCCTGATAAAACTTTGCCTAAGGCTGTGAATCAAATTATTTATCGTATTTTGATTTTTTATATCGCAACACTGTTTATTTTGTTTGCCTTGTTCCCTTGGAACAAAATGGCGGAAGGTGGAAGCCCTTTTGTCATGGTCTTTGCTTCGCTGGATAGTCAAGGCGTAGCGACTTTGTTGAACTTCGTGATTCTTACTGCAGCAGTTTCGGTCTATAACGGAACGAGCTATTGTAGCAGCCGTATGTTATTGGGCTTGGCTCAACAGGGCAATGCACCGAAATTTCTTAAACATATCAATAAACGTGGCATCCCAACCAATGCAGTGCTTGTTTCTGCATTTGTCACTGTTTTATGTGTATTGTTGAATTATGCATTTCCAGAAAAAGCATTTGGTTTGTTAATGATGCTCGTGGTTGCCGCGATTGTGATTAACTGGGTGGTGATTTCATGGACACATCTAAAATTCCGTAAAGCTATGCTAGCGCAAGGGCAAACCACCAAATTCCCTAGTATTGCTTATCCATTCAGTAATTATCTGTGCATGATTTTTATGTTCGGTATTCTTGTTGTGATGTCATTTACCCCTGATATGCGCATCGCCGTAATGATGATTCCTGCTTGGATATTGTGTTTGATGTTTGCCTACTATCTAAAACAAAAAAAGTTAAAGAATGCGCATCGCAATGTAGCTTTAAATTCAGATCTATAAGCAACGATTGGTTAAATCTTATAAAAAGGGTTAAATGAAAATTTAACCCTTTTTTGTTTTGATAAGATTGAGCCTACATTTTACTGATTGGTTTGATTTTTTAAGAATTGTATTAGTTGAAGTAGATCATCAGTCTGTAATTGCGCTCGCATTTTCAATATTTGCTTTTCATCAAGGTCATAAAGCCTTAGGGAGAGTAGTTGTGCAATCTCTTGCTCAGTAAAGCGATATTTAATGAGCTTCGCAGGTACACCGCCCACAATTGCATACGGTGGGACATCTTGGGTGACTACTGCACCTGTTGCAACAACAGCACCTTCACCGAGTTTTACGCCTTGCATGATCATGGCACGACTCCCAATCCAACAACCATCCGCAATGACTGTATCCCCGGCAGGTAAAAAACTACGGGTATCAAAAGGAAATGTTGAGATCCAGTCAGGACGGTGTAACTGATTCCCTCCCATCATGATTACGGATTCAGCACCAAAACAAACGAAGTTACCGATATACAATTGGTCAATCGGCTTTTCAGTAGTGGATGCTTTGTCATGTAAATAACGCACTACACAACGCTCAAAACCTTGATCCCAATACGCTGAGTAATAGGAGTAATTACCTTTTATATGAATGTTTGGATTTTTAACAGTTTTGGAAATAAATTCAAATTCACACCAGTGTTTTACTGGTGAATTTATCGAGTTAGGCATTCTAAAGGTTGCTTGATGTGCGGAGAGTGTTGTGACTATTTTATATGAGCTTTATAGGATTGAGCTATATAAATTCAATAAAATAGCCTAAGTAAATCAGCATCATTTCCATGTTCTATCTTTAAAAAGTGAGAAATATCTGAATGATATTTCAACTTGGTTTGTTTTAAATAAGTTTTAAATGAAGCAAATGCGAGCCATGCGTATGACGAATATGATCTGCACGATGGTTAAAATAGCGCTCAGTGATCTGTTGACCTGATAAATCTTCCAAGACTTGATATCCCATTTTGATCACTGCCTGATGTAAAGCATCTGAACCAAAAGCACCGATCAAAGGTTCTTTAAGAAATTGAGTAAATTGAGTTAAAGCAAACGCACCAAACCGTTCTATACCTTGTAATTCTCTATAATCAATCGAGTAGTCCATAACCACTTCACTTTGTTTATGTGCAATGGATGCAATATTTTTCAAAGTGGCTAATGTGGTTTGCGGTGTTAAATAATGCGTTGTGCCTAACCAAGAGAAAAAAGCAGGGTGTTTAGATTGGAAACCACTTCGGGTTAAAACTTCAGAAAGCTTTTCTTTTTCAAAATCAATGCTGACAAATTCAACATTTTCAGGCAATTGTTGGGATGTAGAAATCTTCTTTAACTTCTGTATTTTGGTCTTCTGTGTATCAGGATGATCAACTTCGAATATTTTAAGTTGCGGATATTGAGCTGCTAAACGTAAAACAAATGAATCTAAGCCTGCACCGACCAAGACATATTGATGAATTTGATGGTTCTCAATTGCATGTTGTAAAAGATCTTCACAATATCGTGAACGACCAACCACTTGCCCAGTCAATTTACCAAAGGTTTGATTCATCAACTTTGAATTAAGCGTTTTGCAAAACAAGGCATTATTCAGTAATACCCGCCAGCGACTATTGGTCATTGCTAAAGCGTACGGATCTGAAAATACAGGATCGCTAGCGTTCAAATGGTGGTTGGCACGCAGAGCAGCCGCTGCTTCTGCTGTGCGACTTACACGCCCAGCTTTCATATTGTTCCTCAAGAAATTTTTATTTTCCATCAATCTAATGCAAATAGATTATTTAACAATGGCAATAAATTTGGACAAGGTGGTGATAATTGCTATTTTTAAGGCATCAGATATTTCTCTGTATAGCCAATTTGTTAAAAACTCATCCAGGAAAATATAATTTATCCTGAGTGAAAAGATTAAAAAATTATAATATATAATTGAAAAATATATATTTTATTTTTTTTGTTTTAGCTCTAAAGTGTAAATTGATTTGCGCAAGCGATGCCTTCTTTACAATTGCATTTGAAGATTAGTTTTTGACAGGTTGTTTGAATTATTGTTGTTGTAGAATCAAATATTATTCTGGAAAAGAAAAAGGGCTGAATAATCAGCCCTCAATATGATGAGTAGTTTTACTTAGATATACTCAACACTGACCACTTCATATTCGACTTCGCCTTGAGGCGTGACGATTTTTACTTCATCGCCTTCATTTTTACCTAAAAGACCACGTGCGATAGGAGAGTTCACTGAGATTTTATTAATTTTAAAATCTGCTTCATCATCACCTACAATCTTATAGGTTTTCTTTTCTTCAGTATCTAAGTTTTCAATCGTAACTGTTACACCAAAAACAACACGACCTGTTTGCTCAAGTTCTTTTACATCGATCACTTGGCAAGCACCGAGTTTACCTTCAATGTCTTGGATACGACCTTCACAGAAACCTTGTTGTTCACGTGCTGCGTGGTATTCTGCGTTTTCTTTTAAATCCCCATGTTCACGAGCTTCTGCAATTGCAGCAGTAATACGTGGACGATCAACAGATTTCAACTGTTGTAATTCTTTCTCTAAGGCAACCTTGCCTTCGGGAGTCATAGGATAACGTTGCATTGTTGTCCCTCAGTTTCGTATTTAAAAAAATACTGGTTTAGAAATGAAAAAAGCCCGCCACCGATAAGGTGACGGGACTTATCGGAAACGAATTAACCTAGTGTTTGCAAATCTTGCAAGCGATATACATCCATTGGCAATTGAATTGCTAAAGCTTGGCATACAGCATCAGCACCATTCAAGGTTGTTGTGTAATACACTTTACCTTGGAGTGCAGAGCGACGGATTGAGAATGAATCCTGCTGAGCTTGTTTGCCTTCAGTGGTATTGATAATGAGGTGAATCTCGCCATTTTTCAAGCGGTCAACAATATTAGGACGACCTTCTGTGACTTTGTTCACACGTTCACATTCAATACCAGCGTCTTTAATGACATCATAAGTACCGCCAGTTGCGATAATTTTGAAGCCTAAATCCACCAATTGTTTCGCAATACCTGGTGCACGAGGTTTGTCTGAATCACGTACTGAAATAAATACATGTTTCACTTCACCTTCAGTCGGCTTTCCTGGTAAACGATCATTAGAGCCTAACACAGCTTTGTAGAAAGCTTCACCAAAAGTTTTACCAACACCCATAACTTCACCAGTAGATTTCATCTCTGGTCCAAGAATTGGATCAACACCTGGGAATTTATTGAATGGGAATACTGCTTCTTTTACTGCAAAATGAGTTGGGATAATTTCTTTTGTGAATCCTTGAGATTCTAAAGATTGACCCGCCATACAACGTGCAGCAACTTTTGCTAACGATTCACCAATACATTTCGATACAAATGGTACTGTACGAGATGCACGTGGGTTAACTTCAAGAATATAAACATCGTTGCCTTTTACAGCAAATTGAACGTTCATCAAACCAATAACGCCAAGCTCTTTCGCCATAGCCACTGTTTGACGACGCATTTCGTCCTGAATCTCTTGAGAAAGAGAGTAAGGTGGAATCGAACATGCTGAGTCACCAGAGTGAATACCTGCTTGTTCGATATGCTGCATAATTCCACCAATCACAACATCTTTACCGTCAGATACGCAGTCAACATCAACTTCTGTCGCATCATCAAGGAAGTGATCGAGTAATACAGGTGCTTCGTTAGATGCTTGAACCGCATCACGTAAGTAGCGCTTAAGTTCATCGTCATTGTAGACGATTTCCATTGCACGACCACCAAGCACATAAGAAGGACGTACCACCAATGGATAACCCACTTTAGATGCTTCAGCCATACCTTCTTCAGCAGATTTTACAATGCTGTTGCTTGGTTGGCGAAGATTCAAACGTTGAATCATTTGTTGGAAACGTTCACGGTCTTCTGCACGATCAATTGCATCAGGAGATGTACCAATAATTGGAGCCCCAGCTTCTTCCAAAGCACGTGCCAATTTCAATGGTGTTTGACCGCCATACTGTACAATGATGCCTTTTGGCTTTTCAGTACGCACGATTTCAAGTACGTCTTCCAGTGTGATTGGTTCAAAGTACAAACGGTCAGAAGTATCATAGTCTGTTGAAACAGTTTCTGGGTTACAGTTGACCATGATGGTTTCATAACCATCTTCACGCATAGCAAGCGCAGCATGTACACAGCAGTAATCGAATTCAATACCTTGACCAATTCGGTTAGGACCACCACCGATGACCATAATCTTGTCTTTGCTAGACGGATTAGATTCACATTCTTCATCATAAGTTGAATACATATAGGCTGTATCTGATTCAAACTCAGCAGCACAGGTATCAACACGTTTGTAAACTGGATATACACCCAAGTTCCAACGATGCTTACGGAATTGCTTTTGCGAAATACCCATTAAGTTTGCGATACGCAAATCAGATAAACCTTTACGCTTAAATGAACGGATATTGTCAGCGTTTAAGTCACCAAAACCTAAAGTTTTAATTTGTTCTTCAGTCTTGATGATGTCTTCGATTTGGATCAAGAACCAACGATCAATATTGGTTGCAGCGAAAACTTCTTCTAGAGTAAAGCCATGACGGAAGGCATCAGCAACATACCAAATACGATCTGGACCAGGTACTTTAAGCTCAACTAAGATTTTATCTTTTGCGCCTTCTGTACCCACAGCGATTTGTTCATCGAAACCACAAGTACCGACTTCAAGACCACGTAATGCTTTCTGTACAGACTCTTGGAAGTTACGACCAATCGCCATCACTTCGCCCACCGACTTCATCTGTGTTGTCAATGTTGCGTCAGCTTGTGGGAATTTCTCGAAGTTGAAACGAGGAATTTTAGTCACTACATAGTCAATTGCAGGCTCGAATGATGCAGGTGTAGTACCGCCAGTGATGTCATTTTTCAATTCATCAAGGGTATAACCGACTGCAAGTTTCGCTGCAATTTTTGCAATAGGGAAACCTGTTGCTTTAGATGCAAGAGCCGAAGAGCGAGATACGCGAGGGTTCATCTCGATCACGACCATACGACCGTCTTTCGGATTAATACCGAATTGAACGTTTGAACCGCCGGTTTCTACACCAATTTCACGAAGTACCGCTAAAGACGCATTACGGAGTAATTGGAACTCTTTATCAGTCAGTGTTTGTGCAGGCGCAACAGTGATTGAGTCACCTGTATGGACACCCATTGGGTCAAAGTTTTCAATGGTACAAACAATGATACAGTTGTCGTTTTTGTCACGCACAACTTCCATTTCGTACTCTTTCCAACCAATCAATGATTCATCGATCAACAATTGTTTAGTTGGCGAAAGATCGAAACCACGCTCACAAATTTCAATAAATTCTTCTTTGTTGTAAGCAATACCGCCACCTGAACCACCCATCGTAAATGATGGACGAATGATGACAGGGAAACCAAAACGCGCTTGAATTTCAAGTGCATGTTCCATACTTTCAGCAACATCGGCACGAGGACATTCTAAACCGATCTTACGCATTGCGATGTCGAACAATTTACGGTCTTCAGCTTTTTCAATCGCTTCTTTGGTTGCACCGATTAATTCAACATTATATTTTTTTAAGATACCGTTGGCATCAAGTGCAAGTGCACAGTTCAATGCCGTTTGACCACCCATAGTTGGAAGAACAGCATCTGGGCGTTCTTTCTCAATGATCGCAGCTACAGTCTGCCACGTAATCGGTTCAATATACGTTGCATCTGCCATTGTTGGATCAGTCATAATGGTGGCTGGGTTAGAGTTCACCAAAATAACACGATAGCCTTCTTCACGAAGGGCTTTACATGCTTGTGCACCTGAGTAATCGAACTCACATGCTTGTCCGATGACAATCGGACCCGCACCAATAATTAAGATACTTTTAATGTCTGTACGTTTAGCCATGGTCGCTTCCTTAATTACTTCTTAGATGCTTCAATAAGTTCGATGAAATGATCGAACAATGGGGCACAGTCATGTGGACCAGGGCTTGCTTCAGGGTGACCTTGGAAGCTAAACGCAGGTTTATCTGTACGATGAATCCCTTGTAGAGTTTGATCGAATAAAGATTTATGCGTTGCTTTAAGATTTGCAGGTAAAGTTTCTGCATCTACAGCGAAGCCATGGTTTTGAGAAGTAATCATCACTGTACCGTGGTATTGACTTTGGTCATCGATGTTTTGTACAGGATGGTTTGCACCATGGTGACCATGCGGCATTTTTACTGTTTTAGCACCAGATGCTAAAGCAAGAATTTGGTGACCTAAACAAATACCAAATACAGGCAGGTTTGTAGTTTCAACAATAGTCTTCACAGCTTCAATCGCATAATCACATGCTGCTGGATCGCCAGGACCATTTGAAAGGAACACACCATCTGGATTAAGTGCGAGCACTTTTTCAGCAGGGGTTTGAGCAGGAACCACAGTCAACTTACAACCGCGATCTACAAGCATACGTAAGATGTTGGTTTTGACACCATAATCGTATGCAACTACATGAAATTTAGTTTCAGGTTGAGAGAAGCCTTTGCCTAATGTCCATGAACCTTCAGTCCATTCAAAACCTTCAGGATCGCAACATTCTTTAGCAAGGTCTAAACCGTTTAAGCCACCAAAGGCACGTGCTTGAGCAATTGCTTCTTCTTCAGTGATGTTTTCACCTGCAAGAATACAACCGTTCTGTGCACCTTTGTCACGTAAGATTCGTGTTAATTTTCGTGTATCAATATCAGCAATGGCAACGACGTTATGTTGTTTTAAATATTCGCCAAGAGATTGATTTGCGCGGAAATTGCTGTGTAATAAAGGAAGGTCACGAATGATGAGACCATTCGCCCAGACTTTATGAATTCGACCTGATTCAGTGTCTTCTTCATTACAACCAGTATTACCGATATGAGGATAAGTTAAAGTTACAAGTTGCTGTGCATAACTTGGATCAGTCAAAATTTCTTGATAACCAGTCATGGCAGTGTTAAAAACGACTTCACCAGTCGTACTTCCCGTAGCGCCGATCGATGTACCTTTAAAAACAGTACCGTCAGCAAGGGCTAAAATGGCGGGGGTGCTCAAACCATAGCTCCTGAACTAAAACCACAAAAATAGGGCTGTAAAAAAGCGAGTAGACGAAAAAAAAGGAAGGCTAATTAAATCCTACCCTCCTCATGTCTGCTCGCTTATAACTTAACAGCGCATTATACGCATGAACTGATTAAAAGTCCATTTTATTTAGGTGGATATTGTGAGATAAATGCCTTGCTATTTTTTACTAGTTCTGCTTTTCATATGAATTTTTTGAAATTGTAAGTATTTAATAATTGTCAGACAAATCAAAATCTAAAATTTATTTCTTCACGCTATCTTATTGTTTCGTATTCTAGGGGGAATCAATATGACGATATCTAAAGAAAGTGTGACTGAAAAAGTAACAAAAGATACAGCAGCTTTGAAAGAGGTTGTAGCTGAAACTGCGGAAAATTTAGAGAAACTGGGCAAAGATGCGCAGCAAAAAGTCTCTCAAGCTGTGGCGGATACTCAGAAAAAACTGGAAGCTGAAACAGAGCAACTGAATGAACAGGTTCAAGATCAAGTCCAAAACTTCAAACAAGATTTGGTACAACGTCTTGATGTAATCAAAACCCAATTTTCTACTTCACAAAAAGACTTGGTTGAATTAGCTGATTTCTTAAAATCGGAATTAAGCCTTTTGGTGAAAGAGTTGACTGAAGTAGGTAAAGAAATTCGTGAAGATGTTTCACAAATTTCCTCTAAGCATAAAGTTCAGCTCACTGAAACACTAAAACGTTCTAAAGAGCATACGTTGGAAGTTTGGCATAAAGTTACGACAAAGCAATAAGTTGTTGTTTGGGCTGTAAATAAGCAACTATACCTAAATAAAAAGTGAGGCAAATGCCTCACTTTTTATTTAAAAGACAATTCAACAGTGACGATTAAAAGGTATGTAACCAGTCGCGTTTGTTGTGAAAGTCAGCTTGCTGTCCGCTATGCTGCATGGCGAAGAAGTGTTGACCTTGTGTGGTATTCAAAACAGCACTGAGTCCTATAAATAGATCAGACCACTTGAGTTTATGTGCAAGCATAAACTCAGTCAGATCTAAACTCACATTTAATCCATAATGTGTACGCTTAAGCTGATTTAATTCAATATCGTATGCAACTACAGGAGGCATATTCTCAGGATAGCGATATTCTTCAAATTGATAGGCTTGCCAAGCTTGAGAAGGGGAGAGGTTAACTTCTCGATATTGATCTTCGCCCTGCACGCCAATAAAAATTTCAAAACAGGTATTTTCCCAAAGAAAATCTTGACGCGGATGTGCTGTAACAGGTTCAGGGTATACAATAAATTGATTGGGATCTCTTAACCAATAACCTACATTTAAGGTGTAGGGATTGACCTGCTCAATCGCACCCACTAAAGAGATACTTTGAAAACGACGATCAAAAGCATTCAGTTCGTAACTTGCCATGAAAATAAATCTTAATTAGAAAGATGAGCGTGACGAACCAAATTAGAGAGTTTTTGATTTTGTTTGGCTGCTTTTTTGTAAAGCAAAGCAATTTTACCGATGGTTTGCACCACTTCTGCGCCAGTTGTTTCAGCTATTTCAGTGATGGTTGCTGTGCGTGCTTCGCGATCTTCGCCCGCAATTTTAACTTTAATTAACTCATGATCATTTAAAGCACGGTTTAATTCTTCAACGACACTTTCAGTCAAGCCTTTATCACCAAGCATTACAACTGGATTTAATGCATGTCCGATTTGACGTAAACGTTTACGTTCTTGGATAGATAGAGTCGCCATAAAAAATAACCTGATTTTAAAAACGACTTAGTATAACAAAAGCCATATCGCTGCGCTGTAAATTCTGTAGAAATATTCGATGAAGCTTATTCAAAAAAACATATCAATATCTATCGATTTTAATCCATATGTATACTGCAATGAGAATATTTTTCACGTACAATCACAAGTTAGTTATCTGTTTAGATCAAGAGAGTTATGGCTACACGCATTACCAACCAGAAGTTATCCAAAAGTAGTCGTGCGTGGATGAGAGAGCATTTAGATGATCCTTTTGTGAAAAAAGCACAAAAAGAAGGCTATCGTGCTCGCGCAGCATATAAACTTCTTGAAATTCAAGAAAAATATAAAATGATTAAACCCGGAATGACTGTAGTTGACTTGGGAGCTGCACCAGGAAGCTGGTCGCAAATCGCAGGAAAACTGGTCGGTGATAAGGGTTTAGTGATTGCTTCAGACATTTTGGAAATGGACGCTTTACCAGATGTTACTTTTTTACAAGGTGACTTTAGAGAAGAAGAAGTTTTCGAAAAATTGTTAAATATTTTAAATGGACGCACTGTAGACGTTGTAATTTCAGATATGGCCCCCAATACATCAGGTAATAGGGCTGTAGATCAACCTCGCCAGATTTATTTGTGTGAACTTGCGTTAGATTTTGCCAATAAAGTTTTAGGACCTAAAGGGCAATTTGTAGTTAAGGTTTTCCAAGGCAGTGGATTTGATGAGTTCCGAAAGCAAGTCGTGGACAGTTTTGATGTATTGAAAACAGCAAAACCTGCTGCTTCACGTGCACGTTCAAAAGAAGTTTTTTTAATTGGACAGGGTCGTAAAAAAGTTTCGCAATAGCGGGCATTTTTAAGGTATGTTCGTAGTTCGTAATGAATTGCCAACAAATGCTTGCCAAGTTGTTAAAAATTGTGCATTTTGTACCTTTTTAATCTTTATTGCGAAATTCATTACTCGCTTTTTGTTACGATCAAGCATGATTGAGCCTGATCAAAATAGTTATATATGGGAATAAAGCTTTGAGCGATTACTTCAAAAATGCCGTATTGTGGCTGGTCATACTGGGTGTGCTGATCTTAATCTTCAGCAATCTCAGTGACCGCAGTAAGCCTTCTGCGATGAATTATTCTGAATTCGTCACAGCGGTGAATGCTGGTCAAATTAGTAAAGTCACAATTGATGGTGAAAGAATAAGCGGCGAAAAAAAGAACGGTTCGAACTTTGAAAGTATTCGCCCAGCAGTTCAAGATCCTGAACTGATGCCTACACTCATCAAAAATAACGTTGTTGTTGAAGGTACTGCACCTCAACGTCAAGGTTTGTTGATGCAACTTCTCATTGCAAGTTTCCCTGTACTCTTAATTATTTTATTGTTCATGTTCTTCATGCGTAACATGGGCGGTGGTGCAGGCGGTAAAAATGGTCCAATGAGTTTTGGGAAATCGAAGGCAAAAATGCTTTCGGAAGACCAAATCAAAGTAACATTTGTTGATGTTGCAGGTTGTGATGAAGCGAAACAAGAAGTTGTTGAAATCGTAGATTTCTTAAAAGACCCTGCAAAATTCAAACGCTTAGGAGCAACAATTCCTAAAGGCGTGTTGATGGTTGGTCCTCCAGGTACAGGTAAAACTTTACTTGCGAAAGCGATTGCGGGTGAAGCAAAAGTTCCTTTCTTTAGCATCTCTGGTTCTGATTTCGTTGAAATGTTTGTAGGTGTGGGCGCTTCGCGTGTACGTGATATGTTTGAACAAGCGAAACGTCATGCACCATGTATCATCTTTATTGATGAGATTGATGCTGTTGGTCGTCATCGTGGTTCAGGTACTGGTGGTGGTCATGATGAGCGTGAGCAAACATTAAACCAGATGTTGGTTGAAATGGATGGTTTCGAAGGTAACGAAGGTATTATCGTTATTGCTGCAACCAACCGTGCCGACGTACTTGATAAAGCATTGTTACGTCCTGGACGTTTTGACCGTCAAGTGATGGTGGGTCTTCCTGACATCAAAGGTCGTGAACAGATTTTGGCAGTGCATTTGAAGAAACTTCCATCTGTGACAGGTGTTGATCTTAAAGTACTTGCACGTGGTACACCGGGCTTCTCTGGTGCGCAATTGGCAAACCTTGTCAATGAAGCAGCATTATTTGCTGCACGTCGCAATAAGAACACTGTCGATATGCATGACTTTGAAGATGCTAAAGACAAGATCTATATGGGACCTGAGCGTAAGTCGATGGTAATTCGTGAAGAAGAACGTCGTGCGACCGCTTATCATGAAGCAGGTCATGCGATTGTAGCAGAAATTCTTCCGGGTACAGACCCAGTACATAAAGTAACCATTATGCCGCGTGGTTGGGCGCTTGGTGTGACTTGGCAGCTGCCAGAACATGACCAAACCAGCCATTACAAGTCTAAGATGTTGAATGAACTTTCTATCTTATTCGGTGGTCGTATTGCAGAAGAAGTATTCATTAACCAGATGTCGACAGGTGCTTCTAACGACTTTGAACGTGCAACTAAAATGGCACGTGCAATGGTTACCAAGTACGGTATGTCTGACAAAATGGGTGTGATGGTTTACGAAGATGAAAACCAAAATGGTTTCTTTGGAAACGTAGGTAGTCGCACTATTTCTGAAGCAACTCAACAACAAGTTGACCAAGAAGTACGTCGTATTCTTGATGAACAGTACAAAGTTGCACGTGATATTCTTGAAAATAATAAAGATATTGCGCATGCAATGGTGAAAGCCTTGATGGAATGGGAAACTATTGATCGTGATCAAATCCGTGACATCATGGAAGGTCGTGAGCCGCAACCACCTAAGGTTTATGTTGCTGATAATCCAGTGATTGATGTGACGCCTACAGATGGTCCGTCAACTCCGCCACCATTACCGGCAACCTGATTGGAATAAATCAAAAAGAGTCTCATACGAGGCTCTTTTTTTATGCAAATACAATTTATTATTAAAAGAATTTATCTTGAAATGGAGTGTAATTGTTAAACTAATGCAAATTAATCATGGAGAAGCGACATGCAATTGGTGTCACTGCCGAATAAAATTTTGCGTTGCGGGCGTTTGAGTTTAGATCTATCAAAAGCGCATGTCATGGGGATACTGAATGTAACTCCAGATTCTTTTAGTGATGGTGGGCTACATAATCAAAAAGATCAAGCCATTGCATATGCTAGACAAATGATTGATGCAGGTGCAACTGTGATTGATGTCGGTGGTGAATCTACACGACCTGGTGCATCAACTGTAGCAATCACTGAGGAAATCCAACGCGTCATTCCTGTAATTGCTGAGCTTGCCCAATATGACGTGGTGATATCGGTTGATACTTCGCAACCAGAAGTGATTCGTGAAGCAGTCAAGGTCGGCGCACATATTTGGAATGATGTAAGAGCATTAACTCGTCCAAATGCATTGCAAACAGCTGCAGAACTAGATATTCCTGTGATTATTATGCATATGCGTGGTGAACCAACAACCATGAACCAACTGGACCAATATCAGGATGTAACTCTGGATGTAATTAAGGAACTTCAACAACGTGTCGATCAAGCGATACAATCAGGAGTTAAGCCTGAAAACATCATGATTGATCCCGGTTTTGGTTTTGCTAAAAATGCGCAACAGAACTTAAAATTATTGAATGAGTTTTATAAATTAAACGCAATGGGATATCCCATTTTATCCGCCTTATCACGTAAGCGTTTTATTGGAGAGGCTTTAGGTGGAGCAGATGCTCAAAATCGTGCGATAGGTAGTGTCGCTGCGCATTTGATGAGTATTCAGCAAGGTGCATGTATGGTACGTGCACATGATGTGAAAGCAATGTCAGACGCCATTCAAATTTGGCAGGCAATGCGTACCGCGATTTAGCGATAGGTGTTTTAAATTGAATTTGATTGGATCAAACGATCTTTCTTCAAAGATATAAGTATGACGATTGAAGCGCATTTCTCTCTCTAATCAGAAAAGTGATATAAAAAATAGCATTAAGGTCGCAAGTAGATTTGGTGAATTGTATGGTTTGTGTTATATAAGCGCGTGAATTGCTGTTTTATTTTAGGTTGCTATGTTTAACGATCTACTTCTCCCAATGTTCGATGATGAATATTATCCCGATATTCTAGTTGCCGAAATAAAGCAACTCATTGAACAATTTGCTAAAAAGGTGGCTAAAACCAGTTTTAGCGATGCTGAAATTTATTCTTTGGCAAATCTGACTGTGACTGAAATTAATGAAATGAAGCCTCAGTTTGAAGACTTAGACTCCTCACTGGATGATACTGCAGCAGATTATATTGCTGAAGCGTTGATGATGGTGATACAGGATCAAGGTTATCTTGATCTTGAAATGGAAGAGCTGGTTGCAAATAGAGAGTGGTAAACACTCTCTTTTTTATTGCAAGATTTGAATCTTGGAAACATTAAAATTCGATAGTTGCTATAGTGCTCTATGATTATAAAATTAGTTTGGGTCTTATTTTATTCAAACATCTTCATCTATAAAAAATTAAATCTTTAATTTAGCGACGATTAAAATATTGTAGGTAGATTACAGGATAATTTTATCGCTTGAATATGCTAATTTTCTGATAAAAACATAAATATGTATTAATTTTAAACATTTAAATATCAATTGTTTAAAGTGTGAGCATTAGTTTATTTAAGTGCTTGACGTAGGGTGTATAACTTTAGATAATGCGCACACAGTTTATGGCTATGTAGCTCAGTTGGTTAGAGCACCGCACTCATAATGCGGGGGTCACAGGTTCAAGTCCCGTCATAGCCACCATTTTTATAGACCATGCTCACCGCATGGTCTCTTTTTTTGTGTCCTCAAATTTTTTAGCGCGAAACCCTATGTCGAGCACATGAGTTTAAAAAATTTGTGTGATCAGGCTGAATTAAATCAAACATTATTTTAATAAAGCTTGAAATGTTTATAACGAAAACAAGAGAACTGAAATTGTTACATGAGGATGTTCAATTTATCCAACACATCGTAGTTATATATTAGCCTTTTACCAATGTATGTGTCGTGATGGTTTTTTAAATAAGGGCAAGCTTTATCAACCATGAAATTTCTAGTGCTACATATACATATCCTCAATCTGTTGAAAGCAGTTACAGTAAAATATAATTTGCTTTGACTCACAAAATCCATGATATGAAAATGTTGTTTGATGATATTAAGCTTTTATTAATGTAATGTGAATTCGATACAATTAAATCTTCAACTCATTGAAAGATAATAAATCTATGTGGATTTTTTCTGGATTTTCATCCGGTAATCCCCCCTCAAAATAATTGAACTCAAAAGTAGAAAATCGAATAATCCTGTTCAAGGAGATTTTTTATGAAAACATCTAAATATTCAGACAGCTTAATCATGAGTATTTTAAAACAAGCTGAATCAGGAACACCTTTGCCTAACTTATGCCGTGAACATGGAATGAGTTCCGCTACATTTTATAAATGGAAAGCGAAATATGGAGGTATGGATATTTCAATGATGACACGACTTAAAGAATTAGAAGCTGAAAATGCTCGTCTGAAACGTATGTATGCTGACGAACGCCTTAAAGCAGATATTCTTCAGGATGCACTGTCAAAGAAGTTATAAAGCCTGCACAACGTAAATCTCTTGCTCAGCGAGCCGTTGAACAATTTAAGATTTCAGTGAGTAAAGCCTGCCTCATCTTTCAACTTAGTCAAACCTGTTATCGTTATAAAGCTCAATTAGATGAGCAAAATAAGATGATTGCAGACTGGCTACTGAAGCTCACCAACGAGAATAAGACTTGGGGCTTTCAGCTTTGCTTCTTGTACCTACGTAATGTCAAAGGCTACTCATGGAATCATAAACGTGTTTATCGAATTTATAAGGAGCTTGAGCTTAACCTACGAATTAAACCCAACAAACGCATTCAGCGAATAAAGCCTGAACCGCTTACAGTTCCATCGGCACCAAATGAATCGTAGTCAATGGACTTTATGCATGACCAACTGAGTGATGGTCGCAGTTACCGAATCCACAATGTTATTGATGATTATAACCGTGAAGCATTGAATATATTGGTTGATTTTTCTTTGCCAGCTCAACGAGTACTGAGGGGATTGGATCAATTAATTGCATGGCGAGGTAAGCCAAAGCGTATTCGTAGTGATAATGGACCCGAATATGTTAGTGATTTGATGGAAGCATGGTGTACTCAACATGGAATTGAGCATGTATTTACCCAACCAGGACATCCACAACAGAATGCTTATGTCGAACGCTTCAACAGGACAGTTAGATATGAATGTTTGAATCAATATTTATTTCGAGAGCTTGAAGAAGTTGAAGACTATACAACGATATGGCAACACTTTTATAATCATGAACGACCACATATGTCAGTTGATGGTAAACCACCTAAATTTAAACAATGATAAGGGCTTTGGTTTTCTACTTATTAAATCAATTAAAAATGGGAGTATTACCATCCGATTTTGGATGAGGAGCGGAGCTCCGCAAGGGCTCGCCATACTTGTTTTGGTATGAGGAGCGAAGCTCCGTAAGCGCAACCATCAATATAGTTTTATTTCTCTTGATCAATAAAATGAAGGCGATCAATAGATTGTTTGATGATCTAAAGCTTGCACTGCCACACTTTAGTGCTAAAGTTTAAATTGTTTTGCGTAGGCGATGCCTCACTTTTCAGAGATGAAAAGTGACAAAAATCTTTCGTTGAGCGAGGGTTACATCCTTTACCCCCGCTCAACATGGCGACTCACGATAGCAAGACCATCAATGATTCAAAAAGTACAAAATAAATGAATCATCCAAATCACTTGTATGAATAATCAGGCGGTTTGACTGTATCATCTTTCATCAAGGATTTTTATTGAACTCAGGTTAATGTACTTTATATTGATGATTTAAATCGCTTAACTGAGACGTTGTCTATAGAAAGACGATCTATGTTTTATCAATGGTTAGGCTTTTTCAGCAAGAAAATTTTCTATAAAGCGCTGGGTTTGTGGATCTAAGTAGAATGGTGCAATCAAAGATTGGATGATGCTGTCTAACAAGCCGTGCTGTTCTAATGCACCTAATGTATGTGGAATAAAGCGATCTGCTTCAATGAATAAGTCATTTTTATCTAGACCTACAGAGTGTAATAATTCCTGTAGACTGTATTCACCAAAATATTCATAAAATGCTTCTACTACATTAAGAATAACCTGTTGCATATATTCTGTTTCGCGAAGCTCTTTCCATGTTTCATAAACCAAGATAAAGAACTCTTCAAAATCTATGGATTGAAGTTGAGAAAACGTTTCTTTTAAGGAGCGTTGTTTGATTTCAGTCCAGATGTGTGTCGCGATATCTGCTAAATCCTCATTGGGAAGCATAATAATCGTGCTGAGTTGTTTGCGTATTGCTGACGCAAGTTGGTTTTCTAATTTTAATTCAATATTTTGCTGTTGGTCTTGGATAAAGCTCATGACTTTGGAACCAAGACGATTTTGTTTAACTGTGTAGTGGCGAAGCTGATTAAGCCAAGGTGTGTTACTTTCAACAATTTGATTGGCGAGTTGCAAGCTGACCTGTTGAATCTGTGGATTATGTTGTAAATTTTCTTGAAGATAATCTCGGAGCTGTTCAAGTTCTAAAATTTTGAACATCCATAATTCAAATGATTCATCTGAAAGTAAATCATTGATAACGGTTTGGCTACCAATTGCATATTGATGAATTTTTTGCGCAACGACACCAATAAACTCAAGAATATCAGCGCCCAAATTTAGTTCAAATGCATATTTTTGAACCACTGAACAGAGTTGTTCAAGTTGTATCACGTCTTTTAAAAGAATTTTGTCAGCATTCTGATAAGTTTGAGAAATAAAATTTTGAATGAATTGAGGATTTTTTTGATCAAGTAATTGTTGTTTGGTATAACGCACTTGCTCAAGCAAAAGTGCTTGAGCAAGTTCCTGAGCAAAGCTCGCTGGGAGTGAATTATTCACATTCACGAGGCTTATACACCAGGTTTCCAGCCATTTACAATCGGGTAGCGACGTTCGCGACTAAATGCACGTGAACTGATGCGTGGTCCAATTGAACCTTGACGGCGTTTGTATTCATTGCGATCAACAAGACGAATTACTTTTTCGACCACTTCACGTTCAAAGCCCTTGGCGATGATGTCCTCTTGGCTTTGTTCTTCTTCGATATAGGCGTATAAAATCGCATCGAGTATATCGTAAGCAGGTAGTGAATCTTGGTCTTTTTGATCTGGACGAAGTTCAGCTGAAGGTGGACGGGTAATCACACGTTCAGGAATTACAGGCGTTTCAGAAATGCTGTTACGATACTTCGCCAATTCAAACACGATGGTTTTATAAACGTCTTTCAGTACTGCAAAACCACCCACCATATCGCCATATAAAGTACAGTAACCGACAGAAAGTTCAGATTTATTGCCTGTTGAAAGCACTAAATTACCAAATTTATTAGATAAACCCATCAACAGTGTGCCACGCGCACGAGCTTGAAGGTTTTCCTCTGTTGCATCAGCAGGTGAGTTGCCAAAGAAAGGATAGAGCGTTTGCATGAAACTGTTTACAATTGGATGAATTTCAGCAATACCAAATGTCACTCCCATACGCTTTGCTTGCTCAGTAGCATCTTCAACACTGATTTGAGAGGTATAAGTATAAGGCATCATTACCGCTTGAACTTTATCCGCACCAATTGCATCAACAGCAATTGCAAGCGTTAAAGCGGAGTCAATACCTCCTGATAATCCAAGAATTACACCAGGGAAGCCTGAGCGTTGCACATAGTCACGTGTTGCTAAAACTAAACCTTGGTAAATCTCAGCCATGGTACTTAAAGCAGGTGCAGTTTCGACGACTTGATAGCTTTTGTTTTCGATTTGGTATTCTGTAAAGTAGAGGTCTTCAATGAAGCTCGGTGCTTGTAATGCAACTTCGCCTGATTGGTTAATCACAAAACTTGTACCATCAAAAATCAGATCGTCTTGCCCACCGACTTGGTTGACGTAGACTAAGTGCAAATTCAATTGTTTCGCTAATTCTTTCAGCGTTACGATACGGTGTTGAGGTTTACCAACTTCATAAGGTGAAGCATTGAGTACCAATACGCTTTCGACATTCAATTGAGTTAACTGTTGAACTGTATTGAGTGACCAGACATCTTCACAGATCAATACACCAAACTTATGACCCAAGTATTCAAAAACGAGGTGTTGATGACCTTCATTAAAATAACGCTTTTCGTCAAATACACTATAGTTAGGTAAATTTTGTTTGTTATAAATACCGAGTACCTGACCATCTTTCATGACAGCAGCAGCATTATAACGTTGACCATCATCTGTAAGATTTACAAAACCAAATACCAAAACAATATCTTTGATCGTGGCTAGTTTTTCAAAAGCTTGAGCTGTACGTTTAGCTAAGCTTGGGCGTAGAAATAAATCTTCAGCTGGATAGCCGATAATAGAAAGTTCGGGGAAAACAATAATTTCAGCATTCTGTTTTTTTGCTTCATTGGCTTGCTCAATCATCTTTTGAACATTTGAATCAAGATCACCAATGAATGGAGAGAATTGCGCAAGAGCAATTTTAAAACTTTTCATTTAAACCAAATCCTATTCCAATAGGGTAATTTATATACATTTTGTTGATTTTTAAAATGTAGTTATTCAACGTATGTATATATAGACACAACAAAAACTGCCAAAGGGCGAAGCTATAAAATCATCAAAAAATCATCAAAAATCTTTATTTTTTTGCAAGGCAAAAATTTCAGACATTGAGTATTTTAACTAAAAAAATGTCAGAAGCTAGTGATTCATCAAGTTTATTCAGTGCAGCATCAATGACACCATGAATTTAGAGTATTTTTTTTGTAGAAACTAGTGATTTTTCATTATTTTTTGCTTTTTACATCGGAATTAATGTTCTTTTTAAAAAAATCATGAAATAGATCACAAAAAAGTCCGAAGCAAAGCGAAAAGTGTCAAATTTTAGCTTTGATTTAATTCAAAATGATATTTTCAATTCGATTTAAATAAATGTCTTTAGCGATGTCTCCTTGTTGCTCGATATTATAGTCAAAATAAGACTTTCCTTGAACCAAAGTATAGCGATAAGGGTTATAGCGACCAAAACTAAGATACATTGCAGACTGCAAAATTGCACCTTTTAGCAGGACTTTTTCATGGCGTTGGTATTGATAGATATGGGCCATTTCATGAATGAATACAGCTTGATAGGCTAAACTCATGCAAGAAAAATCTTCACAATAATCGGCATCTTTTAAATGAATATAGCCATTAGGTGCCATTAAGATGCCAACGGGTTGCCAAGGCAAATATGGGTGATTCATGATTTTTACCTGATCATAATCAATCAAGTCACCAAACACAGTTCGGCTAATTCGAATTTCTCCATTTGTTAATGGGCGATATTTAAATTGATCAATTTTGAGTATTTTTGCCAAGCGCCAAAAGTAATTCAACATTGTTAGCAGGGATTAAAATAAAGTTAGAATCAGTTTAGCATTGAATATAGGACAGCCAAATAACAATCAATTTTATAATGATGAGTAAGTCCAACGAGATCATCTGTATCAATTAAATATGCTTATCTGTGATTCACAAATCTTCTAAGAATCTTGATAAAAGTATAGGGTCTGTGGACAATTCGTCTATGTTTGCGACTAGGTGTGTTTTTTAGGCGATTCTAGGCGCGAAATACGAAATTTAGTCATTCTAAATAAGTAGTTCGTAACGACGAAGCGACAAAAAACACGCTAGTCCCCGCTGCGCCTTGCGCTGCAAACAAAGCAGTGCTTTGTTCTGGCTCAGGGTTGTGGCTAAAATTATCTCAGGTTACGTTATGAAACTTAAAAATAGTCTCGCTATTCTCTTCATTTCCTTGCGGAGTATACTCCTCATACCTGCTCAATTTTAACCTACAACGCAAGCCATTTATGAAATGTCCACAGACCCTAAAGTTCATTGGATTGAATGAGATTGAAATCAAATCATTTTTATGAAATGACGCTATGCAATTTCAAGTCCTACAATAAAAGTATGAATAATATTTAATATTTGCTGAGGATTTTCTTTATGTGGCATATGCTTTGCACCTGCAATAATTTCTAATTGAACTGTTTTAGTTGCATAATCGATAAACTGTTGAGGTTGAGCCAAAGAGCCATATTCATCCAGTTCTCCATGAATGACCAAGAGAGGACATTGTATTTGTGTTATCGTGTCTCTTAACTGCCAATGGCGGAATTGGGAAGATAACCATGTTTCAGTCCAAGCATTTAAAACCCATTGAGCTTTTTCTCCATGATATTTTTTAAGACGATTCATTTGTCCTAGATGTTGAAAGTTGGTTTTGGCATCTTGAATTCCAATAAGGGTTTGTTGTTCTACAAAAGCCTGTGCTGAAATGGTGATTAAGGCTTTACATTGCTTTGGATACTGAACAGAACAGTGAGTTGCCATCCCACCACCTACACTATGTCCCATCACCATAAAATCTTGAATTTTGAATTGCTCTAAAATGACTGAAAAACCTTCTATTGCTTCATTTTTCACAAAATCAATATCCAAGAAGTCGGGATGGGGAGATGATTGTCCAAAGCCTAATCGATCGTAGGCAATGATATGACGTCCTGTAATTTCAGCAAGTCGTTCAGGGAAGTCTCGCCAAAGTTCTACTGAGCCCAAAGAATCATGCAAAAGAATGATTGGTGTAGTTGAGTGCTGATCAGGCGACCATGACTTTACATAAAGTTTTGCGACGGAGGAATATGATTTTATATCTAGCCAAGCTTCAACAATTTTAATATTAGACACGTCAGTCTCATTTCTTCATCAAATCAATCTGTGACTCACCATAACGACTTTTTAAACTCAGGTCCAAGTTAAGTGGATGATTAAAAATGTCCTCTCGGGTCATTATTTATCAGCAAATACACTTGTTTCAGTTATTTGTCTGACACTTTGTTGGATAGTCATAAATTGCCAATCGATTGACCGTAAATGCTAATGGTATTTGATGCAATATGTCTTAATTTCGGCTGTATAAAAGCATGGTTTTGACTAGGAATGTGAATTTGTACTGGATTTTTAGACAAAGCTTTGCGCTATAGATAAACAGATGAGGTTTTATATGTTGCTTGCTAAACCAGTCAAAAAGGTCTTTGCAAAAGTTTTTCCCAGCCAATTGGTGAATTTAACTGAGCAGGTTGCTAATATTCCGATTCGTCATTTTGATTTTAAATTCAGCCCTGATGAGCTGGATGTCAAATTTTTTATGCAAAAGGAATGGGCGACTGCTTATTTTGCAGCACTTTCAATTTTTTTGACTTATGGCGAAGAATTGGTAATTGAAACTGCACGTCACCATCGTGACCAAATCAAAGATCCAATCTTGAAACAGCGTTTAACCAGTTTGATTGGGCAAGAGGCGATTCATTCTAAAGTCCACGAAGAATATAATGAAACGATGATTCCCAATCATTTGCCAGTACAACTATACCGTTTTCTTGCTGAACAAGTATTTAACAATACTTTTCTAAAATTTCCACAGCCATTGAAGCTTTCAATGATGGCTGGAATCGAGCATTTCACTGCTGTTTTTGCTCAATATGCCATGACACACCAAGATATTTTTAATCATTCACTTGATGAAAAAACACGTGCTTTATGGTTGTGGCATATGCTTGAAGAATCTGAACACAAAGATATTGCATATGATACCTATCAAGTTCTTTCAGCAAATTATAGTTTACGCATTTTAGGATTCTTTATTGCCTTGATTACGCTTGGAGTGGGTGTCGGTGCAGGTGCATTATTTTTGCCGTTTTTACGGCGCCCGCAAAATACCTTGAGTTTAAGCTTTTGGAGAGAAGCGAAGGGGAGTTGGGATTTACTCTTTGGCTTAAAAGATGGTGTGTTTGGCAGTAGTTTAGGGCATATTTTTGATTATCTGCGCCCAAGTTTTCATCCCAATGATCATGACACCAGTGAACTATTGGACTATTTCAAGAAAGAGCTACTTGATCCAGAGACAGGAACGCTGACTCCATATTTTATCAAAGAATTTACGCCAGCGATCCGCAGCTAAACCTGAGTGAATTGAACATCTTTTTAAACAAGAGTGACTAGGGGCTGTGGACAATTCGTCTATGTTTGCGACTAGGTGTGTTTTTTAGGCGATTCTAGGCGCGAAATACGAAATTTAGTCATTCTAAATGATGAGAAACACTGTTTCGCAAGGGAACGACGAAGCGACAAAAAACATGCTAGTCCCCGCTGCGCCTTGCGCTGCAAACAAAGCAGTGCTTTGTTCTTGCTCAGGGTTGTGGTTAAAATTATCTCAGGCTACGTTATGAAACTTAAAAATAGTCTCGCTATTCTCTTCATTTCATGCCTTACCTGCTCAATTTTAACCTACAACGCAAGCCATTTATGAAATGTCCACAGACCCTAAATGGTTGCTCTTTTTTTGTATTGCTTAATAGCACATTTGCCCCACTTTGATTTCTCAACACATCACAGAACTTATCTTCATGGGACATTTTCTATCTTGAAGAACAACACTGCAGAGTAATTGTTAGACAATCCATTGTGGTTGTCATAATTTGCTAATCGAATGTCTGCATATGCCAATGGTAATTGACAAAGCATGTCGTAATTTTTAGTGATCAAATTAGAGTTTTTACTCAAAAGGCAAGCTGTGCCATGTGTTAAATAGACCTGTGCATGGGTGACCAGATTAAATGAATAAAGAGTATTTTCTATGTTCGTGAAACCGTTAAAAAAAGCTGTCGCTAAAATGTTTGCTGCAGCGCCATTTAGTTTGGCAAATCAAACACCGATTATTCCTATTCGGCATATGAAATTTGATTTTGATCCAGCAAAACTCGATCACAGATTTTATATGGATGCCGAGTTAGCAAGTGCTTACTTTGCTTCATTGTCAATTTTTTTGACACGCGGTGAAGATTTGGTGATTGATACTGCACGATATCATCGTGATTTCATCACTGATCCTTTGCTTAAGCAACGTGTAACATCATTGATTGGTCAAGAAGCCATTCATTCTAAAATGCATGAAGAGTTAAACGAAGCCTATTTAATGCGTGATTTGCCTGTAAAGCTTTTCCGTACTTGGGCAGGATGGGCGTTTGAATATGGATTTGAACGTCTTCCTCAGCCAATGAAACTTTCATTGATGGCGGGAATTGAACATTTCACGGCTGTTTTGGCGGAATACATGATGAATCATGAGGAAATTTTCTTCCGTTCTCAAGATGAAAAACAGCGTGCGATCTGGATGTGGCATATGCTTGAAGAATCTGAGCATAAAGACATTGCCTTTGATGTTTTTCAAGAATTATCAAATAACTATTTATTACGTATTGCTGGATTTTTCCCTGCTTTGATCACGATTCTTGTATTGATTTCAGCAGCTTCATTTTTGGTTCCTTTTTATCGGAATCCAAAAAATTTAATCAGCTTACGTTATTGGAGTGAGATTCCTTACAATTTTCGCCTGATTTTTGGTTTAAAAGATGGTGTTTATGGCAGTAGCTTTAAGCATATTTTTGATTATCTACGTCCAAATTTTCATCCAAATGATCATGATACCTCTGAATTTTTGGAATATTACAAAGAAAAGTTGCTGAACCCTGAGAACGGTATTCTTACGCCTTATTTAACGAAAGAATTTTACCCGACATTGCGTTCGTAAAATAAAAAAATAGATGGATTGAAGTGATATGGGATTTTTTTCTAAAAAAGTAAAACCTAGCCAAAATGCTTATGCAGTGGTGACTGGTGCTGGCAGTGGAATTGGTCGTAGTTTTGCCTTGGAGCTTGCCAAGCGTGGTGGAACGATTGTTTGTGCCGATATTAATTTAGACGCTGCTCAAGAAACGGTAAATTTGATTGAGTCACAAACTTCAGGAAAAGCCTTTGCTGTGCAATGTGATGTTGGATTGAAAGAGCAAGTCAAAGCGCTGGCTGAACAGGCTGAAAAATTAATGAATCATCCTGTGAGTTTGGTTATTAATAACGCGGGTGTCGGTTTAGGTGGCAAGTTTGATGAAGTTTCTTTAGAGGATTGGCAATGGTGTATGCATGTCAATTTGTGGGGAGTGATTCACGGCTGTCATTACTTTGTCCCAAAGTTCAAACAACAAGGTCGTGGCGCAATTATTAATGTGGCTTCAGCGGCTGGTTATACCGCAGCACCAGAGATGACGGCTTATAACGTGACCAAATCCAGTGTATTGGCTTTGTCAGAAACCCTATCCGCTGAACTTCGCAAAGACAATATTCGTGTCAATGTGTTATGTCCAACATTGGTACCAACCAATATTATGAAAAATGGTCGTTTACCGGGACATTATGCAGGGCTAGCCGATGATTTGCTAATGAATCATGCATTTACCACCAGCGATCAAGTTGCTATCAAGACCTTAAATAATCTGGATGCAAACAAGCTTTATACCATTCCGCAACCCGACGCAAAGCTGTTCTGGATCATGAAACGTGCTTCGCCAGCATTGTATGCCAAGGTGTTGGGTATTGGTTATCCATTATTTAATAAATACGTAAAATAAGATTTGAGTAGACGACTATGACGACTGAAACCACTTTAGATACACATCCAGAAGATAAAAGCGTGAAAAAGACGACAACGCAAACAACGTTGGAAGAGATTAAGCATGTGACTCAACCGAGCACAGCACAATCTGCAAATGTAGAAGACAAAGCATTGGAAGTAAAAACCGTATCCAAGCCTGCGAAATCCAATGCTGCGAAAGTTGGCGCTGCTAAAGCGGAGATTCAAAAAACGGCTAAAGCTGCGGTAAAGTCGACTCATCCAAAAGCTACAACTCAAACAACAGCGAAACCAGAGAGCGCTGAACAGACTGCTGATAAAAAAGTAACCAGTGCTCAGAAAAAACAGCCCGTCCATACCTACGATACTATTGTAGTCGGGGCAGGTATTTCTGGAATTGCTGCGGCTTATCAAATGAATCAAGTGGGCTATCATGACTATGTTGTACTAGAAAAAGCCAACCGTGTTGGTGGTACGTGGCGTGATAACAATTATCCAGGTTGCGGTTGTGATGTGCCATCTGCGCTTTATTCTTTTTCATTCTCTCCTAGTCATAAATGGAGTCACCTGTTTGCCAAACAGCCTGAAATATTAAGTTATTTAGAAGAGGTGGTGGAAAAATACGACCTTGGTGAGAAAATTGAATTTAATAATGAATTGATCAGTGCCAAATGGGATGAAGTACAACATATTTGGCACTTAGAAACATCTAAAGGCGCTTACCAAGCAAAAACAGTGATTTTTACTACAGGTCCAATTACTGAACCTTCGATGCCTAAATTAAAAGGTATTGAAACATTCAAGGGGGAAATGTTTCACTCTGCACGTTGGAATCATGATTATGATTTAACAGGTAAACGTGTGGCTGTCATTGGCACGGGCGCTTCAGCAATTCAATTTATTCCACAAGTTCAACCTTTAGCGAAACAATTGATTGTGTTCCAGCGCACAGCACCCTGGGTACTTCCTAAGGCTGACATGGAATTGAATGAAACTGCGAAAGGGATTATTTCTAGGTTTCCAGTCATTCAACAAACTTGGCGCAACAGTATTGCTCAGATTTTAAATGGGATTAACTTTGGGTTACGCAATCCGAAAGTACTCGAACCTGTCAATTTTTTAAGTAAGCAATTACTCAAATTACAAATTAAAGATGAAAAACTGCGTAAAGACGTGACCCCTAACTTTACCATTGGATGTAAGCGTTTATTGTTTGCGAACAATTATTATCCAGCCTTGCAACAAGACAATGTTGACCTTGTACCTCATGGTTTGGTGGAAATAGACGGTAATACGGTGATTGCAGCCAATGGTGAGCGTCATGAAGTTGATGTGATCATTTGGGGAACAGGTTTTGAAGTTTCTCATCCGCCGATTGGTAAACGTGTTTATGATGCCAATGGTCAAGTCCTTGCAGAGCGATGGAAAAACAGTTCTCCAGAAGCGTATTTAGGTGCAAGCATTGAACATGTTCCCAATGCATTCTTGGTCTTGGGTCCAAATATTCTGGTCTATGATTCATTTATTGGTATTGCAGAAGCGCAAGTCGGCTATATTGTTGATGGTTTATTAAAAATGCGTGATCAGAAGTTCACCCGTTTTGAAATTAAGGGGGATGTGATTACCCAACATAATCGACGTCTACAAAAGCACCTAAAAACAACGGTATTCAATGCAGGTGGCTGTAAGTCTTATTATCTGGATGAAAATGGACGAAATTTTGCGGCATGGCCTTGGTCATTGCAAGAGCTTCGTAATCAGTTAAAACAACTGGATTTAAATCATTACACGGTGACGCGAAAAGATTAAAACGTTCGCTAAATTTTAGAAGGTGATTCGAAAGCCCTAAATTTATTTAGGGCTTTTCTGTCTTGTATAAATGCAATTTGAAAATAATGATCTCTGCGATAATTAAATTAACCACCCAACCTAACCAAGACTCCAATTGATAGATATGCACAGGTGTCAGCCAATCAAAATAGGGCTGTAAAGTGTAAAGTCCCATTTTCCATGTTCTTAAACTTAATGCAGAAAGGCTGAGAGCGAAGCTCCGAATCATCCAGTCACGATGTAAAATCCAACGTTTTTTCAATAAAAAGTACAACGCGGATAGGGTGGTAATCGCCCAGAGTGAACTTAATAAGACAAAGCTGATTTGGGTAGATAATCCTCCAGCTGCTGAAAAAGCTAGAATTAAACCACTGGGTAAAGAAAACCCTAAAATGGTGATCAGATACAGCCAACCACTCCAGCGATGAATTCGGGGAAAACGCGTGCGAAAGACACGGAAAAACTGTGTAAATCCAGCGATGAGTACAAAGCTACTGCTGATCACATGGATTTTAAAAGCCGTCTGCCAAGGTTGAGTATTGACTACATCTTGCTTAAGCAATAAAAAATGCTGTTCTGTGTTCCAAGGAAAATATTGCAAACATATTGCGACCATGAGGTAACACAGATAGGCATAGACCAAGAGAGAAACTATACCTAAACTTATCGTGGGCAGATTGTTTTTTATTTTTGCCATACTGTTATGTAATAAAACGGGTTCAGTAAATTATAATCAAAGATATATCCAAACACAGTGTTTATATTTGGATTGAATTTGATTTTTTTGCATCATGTTGCACCACAAATACGATAATTTGTTTTAAAATTACCGTGAATATGTATCACTCATCGTCATAACAAATAGGAATAACAATGAATAAGCGATTAATAACATGTATAGGGCTTTCCGCAATTTTTACTCAAAGTGGCTATGCACTGGATATTCAACAATTACAGAAATCTTGGTCTGGAAAATATGATGAACAAAAAATCGGTGTTTTTATTCAATCAATAGATCGAAATCAGGTCAAAGGTTACAGTATTTTGGGTAAGAACAAACAGAACTTCACAGGTAGGGTACAGAACACAGCTCAAGGCTATAAAATTACCGCAACTGAAAGCGGTGCACCTTCAAGCAGTGGAGTATTTACTTTTGTGGTAAGTCATAGTCAACCTAATCTGTTGGAGTCGAGTTGGGAGTCTACAACAGCAAAAGTAAAACCTAAATATTTTGACTTAAAACCGCAACAATGTCGTTATCAAAAAGATGTGGGTGATTATCCTGTTGCTTCTCAACGTTTATTGAAAGATCAAGATATACAAATTCCCGCAGAAGAACTGGATTGGATGCGTAATGAAATTTATGCACGACATGGTTATTCATTTGCAAATCGTGAAATTGCCAATCAATTTGCTGATCAAAACTGGTATATGCCATGTAGTACCAATGTAGAAAACCAATTAACTCAGATTGAAAAAACCAATATTCAACGAATTAAAAAAATACGTCCATACATGGCTAAAATGGAATGGGGACGTTAAGCACACAATCCATCACAAAATTTGAGCGTTTATTTTATGCTTTACTATTCTTCAGTTCGATTGAGTACTATGGTTTTTGTTCTAAGTGCATCTGCCCTGAGTTTTGCAGCAACTCCTACAGATCAAGCAGTGATCAACAGTATAACGAACCTAAACGATTCTCAAGCGACACCCGCCAAAGCGATCATGATTGATTATATGAAAGAGGTTCATTTGTTGTCTGGAGAGCTGGCTTATCTCTCTGGTGTAACATTTGAAAATGCAGGACGAAATTTTTGGGGAGGCTATATATTAACGCGCCCAAAGTTAAAACAATCTCGAATACTTGAGTTCGGTGGTCAAGCCAATGATTTCACAGTACATACGGTGCAATATCGAGCAAAACCAATCGATTTGGTTGAAATAGAGTCTGCAGGCTCGGGGCAGGGGCAAGTTTCCCAGACAACTGATTTAGTCTATTTTGATGGGTGGAAAGCTAAAATTATTGCAACTGCTGAATCTTCGAGTCATCCGGGGCGTTTTAGTGAGAAGTTGGGTGAGGAAGATTGTAAAACGGGTGGGGAAATTGTTTCAAGTTTAAAGATTTTACCCAGTCGCAATGAAGTGATTAAAACTATTCAATCATCCAATGCATGTAAAAATGCAAAAGTCACAACCCAAACAGAAAGAATCAAAATCGTACTATAAGTGCTCTTGTTGATTGCAGTGCTCGGTGATTCGATCAGATCAGATTCACTTTTTCCATCTCTGAAGAAATGAAGCATCATCTGTGCAAAGTCATTAAACTTTAAACATAAGGCAGGGTGGTCACAACACTCATATCATCACCCAATATATTCGATGATTAATTTTATTATTGAAGATAAACGATATTTTATTGTATGTGTTTTTCATAAACTCACTATGCAATAAAGTACGGGATTTTATATTTATTATACGCATCAATGGCATATAGCTTTTCAAAAAAGCGCACAGTCAAAAGGCTCTGCGCTTTTTTGATTGATATGGGAGTTAAATTGCTTGGGTATTTTCATTTAGCCAGTTTAAAACATCACCTTCTAAGTGGGGCGCTAATCGTTCTCTGACTATTTGATGGTATTGATTCAGCCATGCTTTTTCATCATCATTTAACAACTCTAAAATAATACAGCTTCGGTTAATCGGGCACAGTGTGAGTGTTTCGAATTCTAAGAACTGACCATAAGTCGTATCTTCAAAATGCTTAATTTTGTTGACGACAAGATTTTCAATTCGAATCCCATACTTTTCTTGATGGTATAAGCCTGGCTCATTAGAGCTAATCATGCCTTCACGCATCTTGGTAAAAGCTGTCGCTGGCGCATAATAAGAGATGACTTGAGGTCCTTCATGAACATTCAATGCATAGCCTACACCGTGACCTGTACCATGACGATAATCCAAACCATATTTCCACAGGGTTTGACGTGTGATCGAATCTAAAAGAGGTGATTCAATGCCTTCTGGGAAGACAGTTTGAGCAAGCGCAATATGACATTTCAATACCAGCGTATAATCACGTTTTTGTTCAATACTTGTGTTTCCGATAGGGACAACTCGGGTGATATCTGTCGTACCATCTGCATACTGCGCACCTGAATCAATCAGTAACAAGCCGTCACCCGTGATTTCACTGAAACTTTCTTCAGTTGCTCGATAATGGGGTAGTGCCCCATTGGCATTGAAACCTGCAATCGTTGAAAAACTTAGTCCTAGAAAGTCCTTTTGCTTGGCGCGGAAACCAGTGATCATCTCATCAATCGTCAATTCATTGATGGATTCATTATTTGTTAGCGCTGTATCTAACCATTGAAAAAAATGACACAAAGCAACCCCATCTTTGATCATGGCATTGCGGACATGCTGAATTTCTGAGGGGTGTTTCTGGGATTTAAATAATGTGCTGGGATTGATTTCTAGAATCAAGTGATTATGGTGTTCAATCGCCTGTGTATGGGCAATCGATGTTTTTGCTGGATCAATTAAAATATTTTGTTGTTTAAGTTCGACCAAAAACTCGATGCTTACGTTATAAGGTAAGATTTCGATGTTATCCAAAGCAAATCTTCGCTGCATTTCAGTCGAAAGTTTTGCATCATCAATGAAAAGCACAGTTCGAGAATGATCTATATATAAGTGTGCTAAGAACACGGGATTATATTCAACATCACTGCCTCTACAATTTAAAATCCAAGCAATATCATCGAGTGCAGAAATAAAATGCCCCGTTGCTTTTTTCTGAATAAGTTTGTCACGGATCGCAATTATTTTTTCTAAACGTGTTTGTGCATTGAAATCATCTGCCATTTGCCAAATGGGTTGTAGGGGCAGTGCTGGGCGTTCAGTCCAAATTTCATCAATTAAATCGAAGTCTGTTTGGATAAAGAAATTGTGTTCTCTTGCAAGCGCAGATAATGCGCTATATTGTTGAGTTGAAATGGTATTTCCATTGACACAAATTTTTGCATCTTTGGCTAAATGTTGTGAAAGCCAAGACAAATGTGTTGAAGCAGGATCAGGTGTCTGCTTTTGTAAAACGTAACCTGTATTTTCCAGTTGCTGTTCAGCTTGTACCCAATATCGACCATCTACCCATAAACCTGCAAAGTTTTGAGTGACTACAATTGTGCCAACTGAACCTGTAAAGCCTGTTAGCCATTGGCGTATTTTCCAATAATCAGGTAGATACTCTGACATATGTGGATCTGCACTCATGGCGATAAAAGCATCCTGCTGATATTTCTTCATAATTGTACGAAGGTTTTCTAATTTGTTGGCAGGTGATAAAGCGTTCATACTTTTTCCAATTGCATATCAAGAGATTTTTGAGAGGGAGTCGATGATTGATTGAGTAATTTACGAATCGGTTTTTTCATTAACCATAGAACGAGTGCGCCTAGAAGTAAAGCGATGACACATCGCATAAATAGGAGGGGTAATTGCTCAACTTCATTGATAGAAACATGACCACCGATTAAACCTGCCATCAAATTCCCTAAAGCAGATGCTGTAAACCAAAGTCCCATCACTTGTCCACGAATGATGGTTGGAGCAAGTTTGGTCATCGTTGAAAGCCCAACAGGGCTTAAGCATAATTCACCTAGCGTTAAAAGCAGAAGGCTTGATGCGATCCACAATGCAGAAACAGTTCCACCATTTTGGGTGATCAAGTAACTGGCAATGCTCATCACGAGGAAACCACCCGCAGCGAGGAGTAAAGCAATAATGAATTTGGTGATATAGCTAGGGTCACGATTTTGTTTGCCCAATTTAACCCAAAGCCATGCCAGGATTGGTGCGAAAATAATAATGAAAAGCGGGTTAATCGATTGAAACCAAACGGCGGGTATTTCAAAGCCAAAGAATTGGCGATCTGTAAAGTCTTGGGCGAAAAGATTAAAAGATGTTGGCTTTTGTTCAAATGCTGACCAGAACAGTGCAGCAGTGATGAGTAAAATAAAACAGATGATGATTTGTTTTTTCTCGGTATTATTCAAACCTGCAAAGAGCAATAGATAGCAGAAATATAAGGCAATACAAATACAAATTGTGATTGTGAAATATGTGGCGATCTGAATTGGATTGATGTTGATTATTCCAAAAGAAACTAGAGCGATAATCAAGCCAACAACTGCAAGAAATCCTATGATCATTTGGGGTGCTTTAGGATTGTAATGTACAGGACGAGCCCAGTTATTTTCATTGCCACGCACATGATTAAATTGTTTTAATTGAGGCACAGTGATTAACTTAAAAATCAGTAAGGCGATTAACATTCCAACCCCACCGATGCCGAATCCCCAGTGCCAACCATGTTCTTTTACCAATAAACCAGTCAATAGTGGGGCAGTCAATGAACCTAGATTAATTCCCATATAAAAAATGGAAAATCCTGCATCACGCCGTGAATCTTGAGCCTGATATAAAGTGCCAACAATGACGGAAATACAGGTTTTAAATAAACCAGAACCGATCACAATCAAAACTAAACCAAAATAAAAAAAGAAATGTCCAAATAAGGCTGCCAATGCAATGGATAAATGTCCGAGTGCGATGATCAGTGAGCCATACCACACAGCGCGCTCTTGACCGAGATAATTGTCAGCAACCCATCCACCCAATACGGTCATTAAATACATACTGCCTGCAAATAAGCCGACAATTGCTGATGCTGTTGGACGATCTAAACCGAGACCGCCATCAGCAACTAAAGCCGCCATATAGAGGATTAATAGAGGGCGAATACCATAATAGGAAAAACGTTCCCAAAGCTCGGTAAAAAATAAACCTTTTAATGGTTTAGGGTGACCAAAAAAAGCTTGGTCTGGGTCGTGCACTTGTTTGGATAAATGTTGAGGCATCTTCAATTCCTTTGAAAATGTATGATTAAAAATTTTTAAACAATATATAAAATAAAGTTATTTGTGGGTGTTTTATAAAGTAGTGATTTGTAAGCTTTATCGAGAACATATGAATTTGAGCTTTCAATACTTATTATTAATATTGTTATATTTTGATTTTTAAAAGAATTTTAAAATAAATAGATTGTGCCAGCTGGTATGAATATGTAATAAAAAACCACCCCAAAGGGTGGTCTCTTGTTCGATCTGAACGCGTAACGAATTAACGTTTGATATCGCGTTGAGTTTCGCCAGTATAAAGCTGACGAGGACGACCGATCTTGTAAGGTCCGCTGTGCATTTCTAACCAGTGGCTGATCCAACCCACAGTACGTGCAAGCGCAAAGATTACAGTAAACATTTCTGTTGGGATACCAATCGCTTTAAGGATGATACCTGAGTAGAAGTCTACGTTCGGGTAAAGTTTACGTTCAATGAAGTACGGGTCGCTTAACGCAATACGTTCAAGTTCCATTGCAAGCGCAAGTTGTGGATCATTGATACCAAGTGCACTTAACACTTCGTCACAAGTCTCTTTCATAACTTTCGCACGTGGATCGAAGTTTTTATAAACTCGGTGACCGAAGCCCATAAGTTTAACTTCTTTAGTTTTAACTTTTTCCATGAACGGCGCAACGTTTTCTACAGTGCCAATTTCATCAAGCATCTTAAGAACGGCTTCGTTTGCACCACCGTGAGCAGGTCCCCAAAGCGCAGCAATACCTGCAGCAATACAAGCGTAAGGGTTAGCACCAGTAGAACCAGCTAAACGTACTGTAGACGTAGAGGCATTTTGTTCATGGTCAGCATGAAGCGTAAAGATACGGTCCATTGCTTTAGCAAGAATAGGGTTAACTTTATAGTCACGATCTGCTGGAGTAGCAAACATCATGTATAAGAAGTTTTCAGCATAGCTTAAATCGTTACGTGGATATACGAACGGTTGACCGATAGTATATTTGTAAGTCCAAGCAGCTAAAGTAGGAATTTTAGCAACTAAACGAACTGCAGTGATTTCACGGTGATCTACGTTTTCAACGTCAAAACCATTGTGATAGAACGCAGATAACGCACCTACCACACCACACATCACAGCCATTGGATGAGCATCACGACGGAAACCATTGAAGAAACGGCTTACTTGGTCATGAACCATAGTGTGGTTGCGGACTTTGTTTTCGAAGTCTGATTTTTGTTCAGCAGTTGGAAGCTCACCGCTTAACAATAAATAGCAAGTTTCTAAGTAAGAAGCTTGAGTCGCAAGTTGAGCAATAGGATAGCCACGGTGTAAAAGAACGCCTTTATCACCATCGATGAAAGTGATTTTAGACTCGCAAGAAGCTGTCGCCATAAAACCAGGATCAAAAGTAAAGTGACCTGAAGCCAACACATCCTTAACGTCGATTACATCTGGGCCCAATGTGCCGCTGTAAATTGGTAATTCAATTTTTTTGCCATCAAGCTCTAGAACGGCTTTCTTGCCAGTTGCTGCAGACATTCAATAGATCTCCTGTCCTGGTGGATATTTTATCTAACTTGCTTAGTCATCTTGTAATGCACAAGTCAGACGGATCAAAAATTGCTATTTAGCTTAGTGAGTACTGAAATTTTGTCAATTATACTTATGGATGAAAAAGTCATGTTTTCATCTACAGTTAGTCCAACTTTAACCAGTTAGATTGAGCATCAAATTTCAGAGTCGGTCAGTATAATAAGGTAAATTCAGAGTTAGGTGCAGAAAAATAATTAGGATTGCTAGACAGGAAATGGCATTTTAGACCAATATTTTGATGTTTTTGTAAGCCAAATTCCTTAGATTCCATGTTTTAAAAACTTCTAAATTTCACGACTTACATAGCTTTTAATGTAATGGCAGTATGAAAAGCATCCAAATGAAATGATGAAATATTTATTTTCATTTTAGTGCTTAATTGATTAAAAAATAGTTTTTGCAATCTAGTTTTTGGTACAAAAAACACCCAAAACAACCGTTAAATCAGGTTTTGCATGTTGTTAAAACAAGCAAATGTGCGGAATATTGAGCAGTCAAAATTGAATTATTCACAAACTAAGTCGTTCTTTCTTATTGTAAAGCTTTAAATTAAATCACAGAATAAAATAATGACCATTAAAAATGAAAATAAAGCGATATTTAGAAGCGACATAATGGGTATCTGTATAGGGTTAACTTGAATACAGAATTTAAAATTCTAGGATAATGGTAGGAGAGGACGCTTTTGTCCGTATTGTTGTGCTTTAGTCTAAATTTATGAAAATAATATCCACCATTATGATGTCGAAAAGTATTATGTTTAAAAATCATAAAAAATAAAGAGATAGCGCTAAATGCTTGATTTAAAATATTGATATAAGCTTACAAATGAATGTAAATGATTCTTATTTGAGTGTTTTTTAAAGAAAAAGCCAATTTCGACAGTTTGTAATTTGACTGTTCACGTTTTATAATTCAGTGTCGTTTAAAGTTCAGACAATTTAACTTGTCTGACAATGCTAGCTTTCCTTCGAATTAATTCCAACAAACTCCGGATGGAGTTTTTACTTACAGGATGCCCGCTGTGAAAAGCAACAGACCTGTCAATTTGTCCATGGGTCAAGTTTTAGATGTAAACTTAAAATCCCCTGTGGCTATTGCATCAATTCTACACCGTCTTTCAGGTGTCATCGTATTTTTACTCGTACCGGTACTTTTGTGGCTTTTAGACAAGTCTTTGTCTTCGCCTGAAGGTTTTGCTCAAGTTCAAGCAATCTTTGGTGGCTTCGTTGTACGCTTCATCGTATGGGTATTTGTCGCTGGTTTATTATTCCATTTCATTATGGGTATTAAGCATCTACTTGCTGACCTAGGTTTTGCTGAAGAGTTGCAAAGTGGTCGCGTAGCAGCAACTATTGCATTAATCTTGGCTGTGATAGCAATTATCGCATCATTCGTATGGATTGTTCTCTAATGAAAAGTGCTACAGGTTTAACGGGGTCAGGTTCTCGTGATTGGTATATCCAACGCGTAAGTGCTGTTGTTCTAGCTGTTTATACTGTTGTGGTATTAGGTTGGATTCTGTGCAATGGCGGATTTAACTATGAGCAATGGTTCGGCTTTATGATGACACTTCCAATGAAGATTTTATCTTTATTGGCAGTCTTATCTCTTGTTGCGCATGCTTGGATTGGCATGTGGCAAGTATTCACTGACTATGTGACTACTCGTCAAATGGGGCCTTCAGCTTCAGGTTTACGCATCGTGTTAACTTCAGCAGTGATTATTGCTGTAATTGCATATGCGATCTGGGCAATCCAGATTTTTTGGGCGAATTGATAGGAAGATGTCATGGGCGCTTTAACCCCTAAAGAAGATTATTCAAATATTCCAAGCCAGTTCTTCGATGCAGTCATCGTTGGTGGTGGTGGTTCAGGTATGCGTGCTTCATATCAACTTGCTCAAGCAGGTTTGAAAGTTGCAGTGCTAACTAAAGTATTCCCAACACGTTCTCATACTGTTGCGGCACAAGGTGGTATCGGTGCATCACTTGGTAATATGCAAGATGATAACTGGCACTATCACTTTTATGACACAGTAAAAGGTTCTGACTGGTTAGGTGACCAAGATGCAATCGAGTTCATGTGTCGTGAAGCACCTAAAGTTGTTTATGAACTTGAACACCTAGGTATGCCATTTGACCGTAACGCTGACGGTACAATTTATCAACGTCCCTTTGGTGGTCACTCTGCGAACTATGGTGAAAAACCAGTTCCTCGTGCATGTGCTGCTGCTGACCGTACAGGTCATGCGCTTCTTCATACGCTGTATCAAAGCAATGTGAAAATGGGTACTCAATTCTTTGTTGAGTGGATCGCATTGGATTTAATTCGTAACGAAGCAGGTGATGTACTTGGTGTAACTGCAATTGACCAAGAAACAGGCAAGATTGCAGTATTTCAAGCAAAAGCAACTTTATTCGCTACGGGTGGTGCTGGTCGTGTTTACCGTGCATCGACCAATGCTTATATCAATACGGGTGATGGTCTAGGTATGGCTGCACGTGCTGGTATTCCATTACAAGATATGGAATTCTGGCAATTCCACCCAACGGGTGTTGCTGGTGCGGGTGTATTGTTGACTGAAGGTTGTCGTGGTGAAGGTGCAATCCTTCGTAACAAAGACGGCGAACCGTTCATGGAGCGTTATGCACCAACTTTGAAAGACTTGGCACCACGTGACTTCGTATCACGTTCAATGGACCAAGAAATCAAAGAAGGTCGTGGTTGTGGTCCTAAAGGTGACTATATTCTTCTTGATATGACGCACTTAGGTGCGGACACGATCATGAAACGTTTACCTTCAGTATTCGAAATTGGTAAGAAATTTGCCAACGTGGATATTACCAAAGAGCCTATTCCAGTGGTACCAACAATCCATTATCAAATGGGTGGTATTCCAACGAATATTCATGGTCAAGTGGTTATTCCTGAAGCAGCTAAAAATGAACCAGGCTTCTATGCTGGATTTGATAAAGCAGCCAATGAATATACAACCAATGGCACAATGAATTACACAGTACCTGTAAAAGGGTTCTATGCAATTGGTGAATGTTCATGTGTATCTGTACATGGTGCAAACCGTTTGGGTACTAACTCACTTCTTGACTTGGTTGTATTCGGTAAAGCTGCTGGTGAGCACATCATTGATTATGTGACAAAACACCACGGTGATGATTATCAACCACTTCCAAATGATGTGCTTGAAAACACTTTGAAGCGTATTCGTCATTTAGATGATTCAACTTCTGGTGAAAATGCCCAAGAAGTTGCAGATGCGATTCGTGACATCGTTCAAGACCACGCAGGTGTATTCCGTACTCAAGCATTGCTTGATGAGGGTGTTAAACAAATCCTTGCGATTGAACCACGTGTACGTAACATTCATTTGAAAGACAAATCAAAAGTATTTAATACAGCACGTATTGAAGCTTTAGAAGTTGAAAACTTATATGAAGTCGCAAAAGCAACCTTGATTTCTGCTGCTGCGCGTAAAGAATGTCGTGGTGCACACACAGTTGTGGATTATGAATTGCCTGCTGATGATGAGCACTATTCATATGGTCGCCGTGATGATGAGTGGATGAAACATACGTTATGGTATTCAGCAGATAATCATCTTGAATACAAACCTGTACGTTACAGCCCATTGTCTGTAGACCCAATTGAACCTAAACCACGTACATTCTAATCGGGAGAGATAAGATGAGTAGAGGTACTCGTACGTTCGAAATCTACCGCTATGATCCTGATAAGGATAAAGCGCCGTATATGCAAACTTTTAAACTAGAGTTGACAGATAAGCATCGTATGTTGCTTGATGCACTTCTAGCATTGAAAGTACAAGACGAATCATTGACATTCCGTCGTTCTTGCCGCGAAGGTATTTGCGGTTCTGATGGTGTGAACATCAATGGTAAAAACGGTCTTGCTTGCTTATGGAACTTGAACGATTTACCTGAAAAAATCGTCATTCGTCCATTACCTGGTTTGCCAGTGGTTAAAGATTTAGTTGTGGATATGAATCAGTTCTACGATCAGTATGACAAAATTCAGCCATTCCTGATCAATAATCAACCTGCGCCACCTAAAGAGCGTTTACAATCTCCAGAAGAGCGTGAACACTTAAATGGTTTGTATGAATGTATTCTTTGTGCATGTTGTTCAACTTCATGCCCATCATTCTGGTGGAACCCGGATAAATTCTTGGGTCCTTCAGCATTGTTGAATGCATATCGCTTTATCATTGACTCTCGTGATACAGCGACTCAAGACCGTTTATCACGTCTTGATGACCCATTCTCATTGTTCCGTTGTAAAGGAATCATGAACTGCGTATCTGTATGCCCTAAAGGTTTAAACCCAACAAAAGCAATCGGTCATATCCGTAGCATGTTGCTTGACCAAGCAGGTTAATACGACGTCAATAAAGAGCGCACATCCTAGATGTGCGCTCTTTTTTTTATGCAAATTCATTGAGGAGAGAGCAGGAAAAGAGAATGTTGTTTTTTATTGTGATGATTTGCGATAAAAGCGTTGAAAACAGAACAACTGACCCGATATAAATGGAGGGATAATAATTGATTATTTCTTGTATGTATTTCGCTAATTTATAGATGGTATGTGTCAAAAAAATCAATTGAAGTGGCAGATCATGTTACGATTTAACAAACCACTATATGTGAAAAAGTGACTTTGTTTTTGGTACATTTTTTCAACATAAGTGTGACTCAGATCGGTTTATAAATCTTTTTTATAGATGCCGTTTAGAACCGCTTTAGAAAAAGCAAAAAGTCTTTTGTTTTTTCTAAGTCGATTTGCAAAAAATTGCTCAGCCTCGGTTGAGTATATAAGTGAGTGATGATGCCAATGAAGGCGTTATGATTCATTGTATGCATTAGTAATAAGCTAATGTTTATAACGCCCCATGGTCATTAGTACCTGATGGGTGAATGTCAATTTACCGATTTGGCATTATCAATCATGGGAGTGCTTAAAAAGCACCCTCTAATGTTTTTGCAATAGGAAATGGGTCCACAAATGCAAGAAGTTGCTGACGCATTGCGTCTTGATACTGAACTTTCCGCTGACAGCGCAGCGTATATTGAAGAGCTTTACGAACAGTACCTTTCTTCTCCAACCTCAGTAGGTGAGGATTGGCGTCAATATTTCGATAAATTCCCTAAAGGCGACCAACCACACGGAAATATTCGTGAGCAATTCTTATTATTAGGTCGTAATTCAAGTCGTGTTCAGCCAGTGGTTCAAAGCGAAGTAAGTACTGAGCATGAACGTCGTCAAATCGGTGTATTGCAACTGATTGCAGCATATCGTAACCGTGGTCATCAAAAAGCAAAACTTGATCCACTTGGTTTGGCTAAACGCGAAGACGTGCCTGATTTAGACCTTGCTGCCCATGGTTTAACCAAGTCTGATTTAGATACGGTTTTCAATGCGGGTAACTTGGCGATTGGTAAAACTGAAGCCACTTTAGGTGAAATGGTTAACGCAATGGAAGCGACGTATTGTGCTTCTATTGGTGTAGAATATATGCACATCGTTGACACAAAAGAAAAACGTTGGATTCAGCAACGCCTTGAAAGTGCGCGTGGTCAATTTGGCTTTTCAGCAGATCAAAAGAAACATGTACTTGAACGCTTAACAGCGGCTGAAGGTTTAGAAAAATTCCTTGGCAATAAATATGTTGGTGCTAAGCGTTTCGGTGTGGAAGGTGGTGAATCTTTCATTCCTATGGTGAACGAACTGATTCAACGTGCAGGTTCTGTAGGTTGTAAAGAAGTCGTTATCGGTATGCCTCACCGTGGTCGTTTAAACTTACTTGTCAATATCATGGGTAAAAACCCTGCTGATTTATTTGGTGAGTTTGAAGGTAAAGCACTGAATAAAAAAGGTTCAGGTGACGTAAAATACCATCAAGGTTTCTCTTCAAATGTAATGACACCTGGTGGTGAAGTTCACTTGGCTTTGGCATTTAACCCATCACATTTAGAAATCGTTGGACCTGTTGTTGAAGGTTCTGTACGTGCTCGCCAAGTCCGTCGTAAAGACATTGGTGGTGATGACGTATTGCCAGTGATTGTTCACGGTGATGCTGCATTTGCAGGTCAAGGTGTCAACCAAGAAACCTTCCAAATGTCACAAACTCGTGGTTATACCGTAGGTGGTACAGTTCACATTGTAGTGAACAACCAAGTGGGTTTTACAACCTCTGATCCACGTGATGCGCGTTCAACAGAATACTGTACTGATATCGCTAAAATGATTCAGGCACCGATCTTCCATGTCAATGGTGATGATCCTGAAGCAGTATTGTTTGTTTCTCAATTGGCACATGATTTCCGTCACACATTCCGTAAAGATGTTGTGATTGACATGTTCTGTTACCGTCGTCGTGGACACAACGAAGCGGATGAGCCAGCAGCAACTCAACCGATGATGTATCAAGTTATTAGCAAAAAGCCGACGACCCGTACGCTTTATGCTGACCAATTGGTACAAGAAAAAGTATTAGACCGTGCATCTGCTGATGCGATGGTTGAAAAATACCGTGAAGATCTTGAAGCAGGAAATCACGTTGCAAATGCATTGGTGCTTGAGCCAAACAAAAAAATGTTTGTTGATTGGACACCATACCTTGGTCATGACTATACCGATGATTGGGATACAACATTCCCGATTGAGCGTTTAAAAGAACTTGGTACAAAAATGCGTGAGCTTCCAGAAGGCTTCGTGATGCAACGCCAAGTTTCAAAAGTGATTGATGATCGCTTTAAAATGCAAACAGGTGAAATGCCACTCAACTGGGGTGCAGCAGAAACTCTAGCATATGCTTCTATTCTTGATGATGGTTATTTGGTTCGTTTGACAGGTGAAGACGTTGGTCGTGGTACATTCTCACACCGACATGCAAAACTACATAACCAAGTTGATGGTTCTGTTTATATCCCACTTTGTCATATCAAAGAAAATCAACCACGTACTGCAATTTATGACTCTTTATTGTCTGAAATGGCGGTTCTTGCATTCGAATATGGTTATGCAACAACATTGCCAAAAAGCTTAGTGATTTGGGAAGCTCAGTTCGGTGACTTTGCAAACTGTGCGCAAGTGGTAATTGACCAATTTATCTCATCTGGTGAAACCAAATGGGAGCGTGTTTGTGGTTTAACACTTCTTCTTCCACATGGTTTCGAAGGTCAAGGTCCAGAGCATTCATCTGCACGTCTTGAACGTTTCTTACAGTTATGTGCTGAAGAAAACATGCAAGTGATTACACCAACAACACCTGCACAGATTTTCCATGCAATGCGTCGTCAAGCGGTACGTCCAATCCGTAAACCGTTGATTGTGACTTCGCCTAAATCATTGCTTCGTCACAAACTTGCAACATCTACTTTAGATGAGCTTGCAACTGGTACGTTCCAGACTGTGATTGATGAAGTGGATCAAATCAACAAACAAGATGTAACACGTGTTGTACTTTGTGGTGGTAAAGTTTATTACGACTTACTTGAAAAACGTCGTGAAGAAAACTTGAACATTGCAGTTGTACGTGTTGAACAGTTATATCCGTACCCAGAAAAACGTCTTGCAGAAGTTCTTGCGACATATCCAAACGTGAAAGAACTCGTTTGGTGTCAAGAAGAACCGAAAAACCAAGGCGCATGGTTGTTCATTGCTCCTCGTTTATATGAAGGTGTAATGAAATCTGGTCTACAAGTTCAAATTAGCTATGCAGGACGCGAAGCTTCAGCTGCACCTGCATGTGGCTCACCATATTTGCATGCAAAACAACAAGCTCAGCTCGTAAATGACGCTTTAGCGATCGTGGCTGATCAATCAGGAGAATCTAAATAATGGCAACCGAAATTAAAGCACCTGTGTTCCCAGAGTCAGTTGCTGACGGAACAATCGCAACTTGGCACAAACAACCAGGTGAAGCAGTATCACGTGATGAAGTGATCTGTGATATTGAAACGGATAAAGTTGTTTTAGAAGTTGTTGCTCCTGCTGATGGTTCTATTTCTGCAATCATCAAAAATGAAGGTGATACAGTTCTTTCTGCTGAAGTAATCGCAACATTTGAAGAAGGTGCAGTTTCTGGTGCAGCTCAAACTCAAGCAGTTCAATCTGAAGAGAAAGTTGAGCAAGCTGCTGCACAAACTCAAGCAGGTAATGCACCTGTTGTTGAGCGTGCTCAAGTGCAAGATCAAGCACCTGCAGTACGTAAAGCACTTACTGAAACAGGTATTGCTGCTGCAGATGTTGATGGTACTGGTCGTGGTGGTCGCATCACCAAAGAAGATGTTGCCAATCATCAAACTAAACCAGCTGCTGCACCTGCAACCCCATTGAGTGTTGCTGTAGGTGAGCGTATCGAGAAACGTGTTCCAATGACGCGTTTACGTAAACGAGTTGCTGAGCGCCTTCTTGCTGCAACTCAGCAAACTGCAATGTTGACTACGTTTAACGAAGTGAACATGAAGCCAATCATGGAAATGCGTAAGCAATACAAAGATGCTTTCGAAAAACGTCATGGTGCACGTCTAGGCTTTATGTCATTCTTCGTTAAAGCGTGTACTGAAGCGCTTAAACGTTATCCAGCTGTAAATGCATCAATTGATGGCGATGACATCATCTATCATGGTTATTATGATATCGGTGTTGCGGTTTCTTCTGATCGTGGTCTTGTTGTTCCAGTTCTTCGTGATACTGACCGCATGAACTATGCTGAAGTTGAATCTGGTATTGGTGCATATGCTGCTAAAGCACGTGAAGGTAAATTGTCTATCGAAGAAATGACTGGTGGTACGTTCACAATTACCAACGGTGGTACTTTCGGTTCATTACTTTCAACGCCTATTTTGAACCAACCACAAACTGCAATCTTAGGTATGCACAAGATCCAAGAGCGTCCTATGGCAGTGAATGGTCAAGTTGAAATTCTTCCAATGATGTATTTAGCGCTTTCTTATGACCATCGTATGATTGATGGTAAAGAAGCTGTTGGTTTCTTGGTAACGGTTAAAGAGTTACTTGAAGAGCCAGCTAAACTTATCCTTGACCTTTAATTCTTTAGAATAACATCACAAGCTTAGGGCGATCCTCTAGGCTTGTTCTTGGAGATAAGCATGTCTCAACAGTTTGATCTTGTTGTAATCGGCGGTGGACCAGGTGGTTATGAAGCGGCAATTCGCGCTGCACAACTTGGTTTTAAAGTTGCGTGTATCGAAAAACGTGTACACAAAGGTAAGCCATCTTTAGGTGGTACTTGCTTGAACGTGGGATGTATTCCTTCTAAAGCATTATTAGATTCTTCACATCACTATGAAGACACACTTCATGGCTTAGATGTACACGGAATCTCAGTTGAAAATGTACAACTTGATCTTCAAAAGCTTCTTGCTCGTAAAGACAAAGTTGTTGACAATTTAACTGGCGGTGTTGCGCAGCTCCTTAAAGGAAACGGCATCGAATGGTTACAAGGTACTGGTAAATTACTTGCGGGTAAAAAAGTTGAATTTACACCATTAGAAGGTGGTGACGTTCAAGTTTTAGAGCCTAAATATGTGATTCTTGCGACTGGTTCTGTTCCTGTAAATATTCCAGTTGCAAAAGTAGATGAAGACTTAATTGTTGACTCTACTGGTGCACTTGAATTCCAAGAAGTACCTAAGCGTTTAGGTGTGATTGGTGCTGGTGTAATTGGTCTAGAACTTGGTTCAGTATGGCGTCGTCTGGGTTCTGAAGTTGTTGTGTTTGAAGCATTAGATACATTTTTACCAATGGCGGACAAAGCTTTGGCAAAAGATTATCAAAAACTTTTAACGAAACAAGGTTTAGATATTCGTATTGGCGCTAAAGTTTCTGGTACTGAAATCAACGGTCGTGAAGTGACTGTACAGTACAACCAAGCTGGTGAAGACAAAACTCAAACTTTTGACAAATTGATTGTTTGTGTGGGTCGTAAAGCATATGCAGAAGGTTTGTTGGCTGAAGATTCAGGCATTAAATTGACTGAGCGTGGTTTGGTTGAAGTAAACGATTGGTGTGCAACATCTGTTGATGGTGTATATGCGATTGGTGACTTGGTGCGTGGTCCAATGCTTGCACATAAAGCAATGGAAGAAGGTGTAATGGCTGTTGAGCGTATGCACGGTCACGCTGCACAAGTAAACTATGACACCATTATTTCTGTGATCTATACACATCCTGAAGCGGCTTGGGTGGGTTTAACTGAAGAACAGGCTAAAGAAAAAGGTCACGAAGTTAAAACTGGTCAATTCCCGTTTGCTGTGAATGGTCGTGCTTTAGCTGCAAATGAATCAGCAGGTTTTGTGAAATTCGTTGCGGATGCTAAAACAGATCGTTTATTGGGTATGCATATCATCGGTCCTGGCGCTTCAGACATCGTACACCAAGGTATGATTGCGCTTGAGTTTGTATCTTCTGTAGAAGATTTACAATTGATGACTTTCGGTCACCCAACATATTCAGAAGTCGTTCACGAAGCTGCTCTTGCAGTTGATGGTCGTGCGATTCACGCCATCCAACGTAAACGTAAATAAAACAAAAAAGAGCGGTTTCGACCGCTCTTTTTACTTTTGATGGTTGTTTTTAATTGAATAATCATCTAAGAATACAACAACAATTTTTAATAAATGCCAATAGTTATTGTGATGGAAGTCTAGGTATTGGTGTGTCATAACAATGTGAAAAGTAGTAAAAGGTAAAAGATGAATCTACATGAGTATCAAGCGAAAGCGCTGTTGAAAAAATATGGTATGCCAGTTCAAGAAGGCATTTTAATCACTACTCCAGAAGAAGCATCAGCAGCATTTGACCAGATTAGTGGCAAATTCGCGGTGATGAAAGCCCAAGTTCATGCAGGTGGCCGTGGTAAAGCGGGTGGTGTGAAAGTTGTTAAGTCAAAAGAAGAAGCAGCTGAATACGCAAAAAATTTATTAGGTACGCGATTAGTCACTTATCAAACTGATGCAAATGGTCAGCCTGTAAATAGTATTCTTGTTTGTGAAGATGTATACCCAGTAGAGCGTGAATTGTACCTCGGTGCAGTTGTTGATCGTTCTAGTCGTCGCGTGACCTTTATGGCATCGACTGAGGGTGGTGTGGAAATTGAAAAAGTTGCAGAAGAAACACCAGAAAAAATTATTAAAGTTGAAGTTGATCCATTGGTAGGTTTATTGCCTTTCCAAGCACGTGATGTTGGCTTCCAATTGGGGCTTAAAGACAAACAAATCAATCAGTTTGTAACGATTATGACAGGTGCATATAAAGCATTTGTTGAAAATGATTTTGCATTGTTTGAAATTAACCCACTTTCAGTTCGTGAAAATGGTGAAATTTTGTGTGTAGATGCAAAAGTTGGCATCGATTCAAATGCGTTATATCGTTTACCTGAGATTGCTGCAATGCGCGACAAATCTCAAGAAAATGAACGTGAGCTAAAAGCATCTGAATTTGATCTAAACTATGTTGCATTAGAAGGTAACATTGGTTGTATGGTGAATGGTGCAGGTCTTGCGATGGCGACCATGGACATTATCAAACTGTACGGTGGTCAGCCTGCTAACTTCCTTGATGTGGGTGGCGGTGCGACGAAAGATCGTGTTATTGAAGCATTCAAAATCATTCTTTCAGATAGTTCAGTACAAGGTGTTCTGATCAATATCTTTGGTGGTATTGTTCGTTGTGACATGATTGCTGAAGCGATTATTGCAGCGGTTCAAGAAGTAAATGTGACTGTGCCTGTGGTTGTTCGTTTAGAAGGGAACAATGCAGAGTTAGGTGCAAAATTACTTGATGAATCAGGTCTAAAATTAATTTCTGCGAACGGTTTAGCCGATGCGGCAGAAAAAGTTGTTGCTGCAGTGAAAGCGTAAGGAGTATCAATCATGAGCGTATTAGTAAATAAAGACACAAAAGTATTGGTACAAGGCTTTACGGGGAAAAATGGTACATTCCATTCTGAGCAATCAATCGCATATGGCACAAAAGTTGTTGGTGGTGTAACACCAGGTAAAGGTGGTCAAACGCATATCGGTTTGCCTGTATTTAATACGATGCGTGAAGCAGTAAAAGAGACAGGTGCTAATGCAACCTCGATCTATGTTCCAGCTCCATTTGTATTGGACTCAATCGTTGAAGCGATTGATTCAGGTATTGAATTGATCGTTGTGATCACTGAAGGCGTACCGACTTTAGACATGCTTAAAGCAAAACGTTACCTTGAAACTTATGGTAATAATGCACGTTTAATCGGTCCTAACTGTCCAGGGATTATCACACCGGGTGAATGTAAGATTGGGATCATGCCAGGTCATATCCATCAGCCAGGTAAAATCGGGATTATTTCACGTTCTGGTACATTGACTTATGAAGCAGTTGCACAAACAACCAAGCTTGGTCTAGGTCAGTCGACTTGTATCGGTATCGGTGGTGACCCAATTCCGGGTATGAACCAAATTGACTGCTTAAAACTTTTCCAAGAAGATCCACAAACTGAAGCAATCATTATGATTGGTGAGATTGGTGGTTCTGCGGAAGAAGAAGCTGCTGAGTATATCCAGTCAAATGTAACTAAACCAGTGGTGGGTTATATCGCTGGTGTTACTGCGCCTAAGGGTAAACGTATGGGACATGCTGGTGCGATTATCTCTGGTGGTAAAGGTACTGCTGAAGAGAAATTCGCTGCATTTGAAAAAGCAGGCATGGCATATACACGTAGTCCTGCTGAACTCGGTTCAACAATGCTTGATGTATTGAAAAAGAAAGGTTTGGCTTAATCCCAGTATTTCAAAAATGATCTAAAAATGAGAGCCTTAAGGCTCTCATTTTTGTTTTAACTATTTATTATATTTGCTTCAATCTTCGCTATATCATTAACCTTTGACTAAGCCACCGTCAACGATGAGGTTTTGTCCTGTCACTGCTCTAGACCAAGGCGATAAAAATAACAATATTGCATCTGCAAACTGCTCAGGAGTTGTGACTTCTTGTAATGGTGTCGATGCAGCAATTAAGTCAAAAACTTGATCTGGTGTTGCACTACTGGCATCAGTCTTACGTAATAGACCACCTGAAAGCATATTGACATTGATTCCATACTGCCCAAGATCATGTGATGTTGTTCGAGTAAAAGCCAAAAGTGCTGCTTTCGCTGCTGTATAATCATGATATGGAACCACAGGATTTTGTACGAGGTTTGTTCCAATATTAATAATACGACCAAAATGATCTTTCTTCATATCTTCTAAGGCAGCTTGAGTTGTATTTAAAGCTGCTTTAACAGCACTATCTAATTGCTGTTGCATGCTATGCCAATTCAGGGCTTCGACTTTAGGACGTAAGTCTCCATCAAATTTAAAAGACAAAAGCGCATTATTAATGACTGAAGTAATGGCATGTCCATAATGCAATTTAGCTTTTTTGAACATCAAATTCACTTGGTCTTCATCAGTCACATCTGCTTTATAAATAAATACTTGTTCAGCATGTTCTCTGGCAAGTTGTTGTGCGGATTCTTCGCTATTGAAATAGTTTACAACAACCCTTGCACCTTCTCGTATTAAAGCATGAGTAATGGCAAGACCTAAGCCACGTGCACCACCCGTAACGAGAATAATTTGATCACGTATTTCCATGCGAATCATCCAGTGATTTGAAATAAGTTAGAGTTTAGCATTTTTATACTAAGCATTTAAAATGGGTTAATCTTGTATAAATTTTGATATTTTATTTTTAAATATTAGCCTAAAGGTTTTTGCATTAGTTAAACAATGATCAACATTTCATAGTTGAAAAAGTTTCACTACTTCTAAGAAATTATCTTAAAAGCATCATTTCCTAAGAACAACAAAATTATAGATATAAGCGCCGAAATTCTCTTGTGTATTTACGACAAGATGGTGGGTATAAGAAAGATGGATGTTTGGTTAAAAGTAAACTTATATTTTTTAACATTTCATTCTTAGATTATTTGAATTTGATTATTTATTTAATGTGTTTTATTTTGCATTAATTGTGGATATTGTGTTCTATTTAATATTGAAAATTAAATGTATTTTATAACGATGATTATTTAATTTAATAGATTATTAAATTTGATAAAAACAATAAATAATAAGATATTGAAAAATATTGATTTAAATTATTTTATTTAATTTTTGATTAATTTTTTTTATAAAATCATTAAAAAACATGAGTATATATTGTGACTTTTTATATTAGTTATTTTGTTTAGTGCGTTTTATATTTCAATAATAAAATACTAAAAAATAGTTCAATTCAATTAAAAGTGCTCTCAAAAACGTTGCAAATAAAAACATGAAATTCAAAACATTTAATGAAATTATAAAGGGAAAAAATTATGTTAAATATTCAAATAGTTTCTAAAGAAACTCATCAGGTTTTAGACTTAAAGGGCTCAACCGATGTGAAGTTGGTTGAAAATTCAGTTGTTATTATTAATGTGAAAAAAGAAGATATTGCATCAACAGAAAGAGTGGGAAATGCATTGGTCATTCTGTTAAAAAGTGGTGAGAAAATTTCAATTGAGAATTTTTTTGCTAGCCATTCAGATAATGACATTGTTTTAAAAGATGACCAGAATAAATTATTTTTGTTGGAATTAAATCAAACACAAGATGTTTTAGAAACTGTAAACTATATTTCTATCAATGATATAGAACCACTTCTATATCATGATGCAAATATTGAGATTCTACCTTGGGTGATTGGTGGTGCTTTAGGTATAGGTGCTATTGCTGCTATAGCCAATAACGATTCATCCAGTGATAAAAAAAATGGAGATGTGACTCCACCCAATCAACCGCTTGTTCATTCGACTAATGGTCGTTTAATTACAGGAACAGCAGAAGCAGGAAGCACAGTAAATATTACTGATAGTTCAGGTAAAGTCATTGGTACTACAACAGCAGGACCAGACGGTAAATTTACATTTACACCAACAACACCTGTTCCAGATGGTACAGCGCTTAAAGTGACGGCTGTAGATGCATCGGGAAATGTTAGTCCGCCTGCGCAAGTCATTGTTGATAGTACTGCACCAGTTCAACCCATCGTTA